>DASWTB010000316.1:0-7569 GCA_036402315.1 Pseudoduganella sp.
AGTAGATGCCATTGAGGTAATCGTTGGCCACCAGCACAACCAGGATGCTCCCCATAATGAGAATATAAACCTGCAGGAAAAGGCGCTTCATGGCCTAGCTCAGGACGAAGACATAGCCGATTTGCCGTAACGTGCGGATGAACTCGCGGTCCGAGTAGATGGCGAGCTTCTTGCGCAACTTGGAAACGCGCATGTCAATGGAGCGATCAAGCCCGTCGTAATCGCGGCAGCGCAAGTGCTGGAACAAGACATCTCGCGTTACCACTTCGCCGGCCCGGCTGGCTAAAGCCCACAGTAGCTCGAACTCCGATTCGGTCAGGTCAATCGTTTGCTCATTGAACAATACACGGCGGCTCTCGCGATCGATGCGCATTCCTGCAATCAGTAGCGAAGTCGGCATCGGCGTATGGCGCCGCAATAAGGCATGGATGCGGGCTTTCAGGACATGAGGGCGGATCGGCTTTTGGACGAAATCGTCTACGCCAGCGTTGAGCGCGATGACTTCGTGCATATCTCCCTCCTGGGCAGTGAGCATGAGCACCGGTTTGGCATAGAATTCCCGCAAGGCTTGGCAAGTTGCCACGCCGTCCATTCCAGGGAGTAATAGGTCGAGTATGATCAGGTCAGGCGGGGTGACTCGACTGTGGGACAAGGCAAGCTCGCCAGTGGATACAGCCGAGGTTTCGAAGCCTTCGCCGCTCAAGAACTGGCACAGCAGTTTGGCGATATGTGGTTCATCCTCGACGATGAGAAGACGTGCGACCGGCATTGCGATGTCCAGGATGTTTGCTGCAGGTTAATTGAAATGACGGCATTCGCACGGTAGGCGATTGGCATGCGCCACCGTTGACCCTTGGCCAAATTGTCAACGAAACGGCGAACTTGCGCTTCCGGTGATGCCAAGTTGTTATTCTAGCGCGGGACGGCCAGAAAGGGATTGCAGCTATTTCATTGCAATGCACGGTTCAAGCGGAAGCGGCTGGCTTACACGCGCTGTGGCGAGCGAACCGGAATGATCATGCGTATCGTCGTGCCTTGGCCAGGTGCGGAGTCGATGGTGATACGGCCGCCCATCACACCGGTGACGATGTTGTAGACGATGTTCATCCCCAGCCCGGTCCCGCCGTTGCCCATTTTGGTGGTGAAGAACGGGTCGAAGATATGGCGCTTGACTTCGTCCGTCATGCCCGCCCCGTTGTCGCGGAATGCGAGCTCGATGTAGCCCTCTTCAGCGGCGCGGGCAGTCAGCCACAAATGGCCGCTGTTGCGACCTTCGAAGGCGTGCATCAGGGCATTATTGATCAGGTTATTGAAGATCTGGTAAAGACTGCCAGGGTAGGAGTCCAGCAACAGCTCTGGCGGAACGTCAACTTCCATGCCGATAGCGCTGCGGCGCAGGCGCGGGGCGTAGGTGGCGGCTGTGTCAAGCGCGACGGACTGTAGGCTGAAGCGGCGGCGCTGGTCGCTGGTCTGGTCGACGGCAATCTGCTTGAACGAGGCGATCAGGGAAGCGGCCTTTTCCAGCGAACTGGAAATCAGGCCGCATGCGAGCTGCACTTCTTCCAGATGGTGATTCAGCGTGGAGCGCCGGACCAGGCCGTCGGCGACCGACTGCTTGAATTCCTTCACGCGGTCGTCCAGTGCCGTGGAGGCCAGCAGGCTGTTGCCGATCGGCGTATTCAGTTCGTGCGCGATGCCGGCCACCAGCGAGCCGAGAGAGGCCATTTTCTCCGACGCGATCAGGTCATGCTGCGTGCGCTGCAAAGTCTCAAGCGCGTGCGACAGGTCGTGGTTGGCACGTTCCAGCGCAGCCGAGCGCTCGCGCACACGCGACTCCAGCGCATCGTTCAATTCGCGCAGCTGCTGCTTGGCCTTCATCTCCTGCGTCAGGTCGAGCAGGGCCCAGATGATGGCGTGCTTGCCGTCGAGGAGCAGGGAGGACGACCAGATCGCCACCTGACCCGGCCCGCCGTCCGGCAGCATTACATCGGCGGTCTCACCGCGCACCACGCCGTGCAGGCGGAATTCGTTCCAGATGCGCTGGCGCTCCTCCGGGGAAGCCCAGAACGTCACTTCGTCCGAGCGCCGGCCAATCAGCTCGTGCAGCGGGGTGCCGAAGGTACGGGCCAGCGCCTGGTTGGCGGCGATGATGCGGCCTTCCTGGTCTGACACCGACAGCGGCAGCGGTGTCATGTCGAACAGGGTGCGGAAGCGTTCTTCCGACTCGCGCAGGCGGCGCTGCGATTCTTCGAGCTGCGCGATGCGTTCGCGCAGCGCAGCGCTCATCAGGTTGAGCGAGTGGGTCACCACTTCGAGTTCGTCACCGCCGCGTTCAGGCAACTGGCTGAACTGGCCTTCCGCCAGTTTTTCCGAGTGCCGCGCCAGTGCACCGAGCCGCTTGCCAACGCCGCGCGTCATGGCAAAGAACAGCAGCAGGGCCAGCGCGAAGCCGAGCAGGGCGATCAGGCCGCCCTGGCGCAGCACGTCGTCGCGCGCCGTCACCAGGTCGACGGTGGACAGGCCGAAGTGCAGCATGCCTACCTGATTGTCTTTCAGCAGCAGTGGCGCCTGCGCGTGCAGCAAGTTGCCGTCGACGGAAGTGCGCACGCCGCCAACCAGCTGCGCCTGGCGCAGCGCTTCCGGCATGAAATCCGGGCGTTCGCCCGCTTCCAGCACGGTTTCGCCGGAAGCGTCGAGGATCACGATATAGCGCAGGAAGCTGTCGCGCGGGTCGGACAGCATTTCCGACCAATAGCTGCGCAGCTCGCCCAGCCGGCCGCTGCTGGCGTAGGGCGTCAGGGTCAGGTTGAGGTTGACGGCGTATTCATGGGCGACCCGGTCGGCGTTGCGGCTGACGGCATTGGTCATCAGGCGCAGGCTGTTGCCGATCAACAGGGCCACCACCACGGCTTGGACAAAAGCGCTCAGCAGCAGGAACTTCGCGCGCAGCGAAAGCTTCAAGTTGTGCTCCCCAGCGTTGTTAATTTTTGATTATCGCGCCATTGTATCCCTTCATAAGTGAAAGTTGCCGAAATCTAAAAAAAACGCCGCCCGGCTGGTGCAGGGCGGCGTTGGCGCGTAGCGGGCGCAGTAAGAGTTGCTAGCTTATGGCAGGGTCAGGATGACCTTGACGCTGTCGTCGACAGCCGATTTGTCGATGTAGCCGATGGCTTTCGGATCGTCCGCCACGGCTTTTTTCACCTCGGCGTTGGACTTGAATTCCTTCGGTGGCGTGGCCTTGCCGGTGAACACCAGCTTGGACCAGATGGCTTTCACCTGGGCTGGGTCTTTTTCGGCGACTTTCTGGTAAAAGTCGGCGCGGATCTTGGAGCCTTCAGCCTGGTCCACCGGGGTGAACATGGCCGATTTGCCGAGGAAGAACTGCGACGCCTGTTCCGAGAACATGCGCGAGGCCGGATTGTCCTTGTTGACGATCACGACGATCTCGGCCGACGCAGGCAGGGCGGCGGCAGCCAGGGCCGAAGCGAGGAGGGCGGTCAGGATTTTTTTCATGGCCATCTCTCCTTAGAAGACGAAGTCGATGCCGGCGGCATAGACGTTGATGCTGTTGCTGTAGCTCATAACGCCGGAAGGCAGGATCAGCGAGCCGCCTTTCTTCTGTGGCTTGACGTGGTCGATCTGCACTTTCAGTGCCAGCGACTTGGCGAAATCCCAGCGCATGCCGATCAGGTCGGATTTCTGCTCTGGAGACACCAGCAGGCCGCGCACGGCGCCGAAGGTGGCTGCCAGCGGGTGGGCGGCCGGCACGGTCGGCACGGTCACGGAGGAGCCGTGGCCCTTGTAGTAGGCGTGGGCATAGTAAGGCAGCACTTTGCCCAGGCGGTAGCCGGCCATGACGTAGGCCGAATTGGTTTCAGGGATGTAGACCGGCTCGTGGGCGCGGCGCTGGGCGTATTCGGCTTGCAGCACGATGTTCTTCCAATCCATCGTCAGGCCGATTTCGGTGAAGCTCATCTTCTTGCCGCCGCGCAGGGTCAGGTCGTCGGCGAGCTGGACCGCAGCAGGCACCTTGGTCGCGGCCAGGCCGTCGGTCAGGGCGTTGATCGGGGCCAGGTTGTTGACTTCGATCTTGGCGCGGGCGTGCGCCAGGCGGGCGGTGAACGGGCCGTATTCGGCGGTCACTGCAGCGCCGAACACTGGCGACTGGTGCTTGGCGATGGAGCCGCCGCCGGTCGGGATGTACAGCTTGCCGCGGCTGACGCCGCCGAAGCCCTGCACGGTGACGTTGGTGTCGCCGAAGGCGTGCTGCCAGTTGACGTCGGCACCATCCATGTTTTCGATGGGAGCCTGGCCGTACATTTCGATCGGCGGGCGCATCATGGTGTTGGCGTAGCCAACGTTCTGGTAGTCGGAGATCAGGAAGGCCGGCAGCACGACGCGGCCCAGGCGCACATTGGTCTCGTCGTTCAGCTTGTATTTCAGGAAGCCCCAGGTCAGGTCGGTGGTGAACTGCTGGCTGGTGTTCTTGCGGGTCAGTACCTGCACGGTGCCCGACAGGCTATCGTTGAAGGCGTAGGTGGCTTGCAGGCCGAGGTTGCTGTCCAGGCCGATGCGCGGCGAATCGCCGGTGCCCGCCGCCTGGTTGTAGCGTGCGAATTTTGCGTCATCGGAGTTGGTCTTGGCTACGCCCAGCGTGCCAAAGCCACTGATACTCAGGTTGCCGTCGCCCAGGGTGCCGGCCTGAGCCATCATGCTGGTAGCAGCCAGCATAGCGGCGGCGAGAAGCTGTTTCTTCATGAAAGTGATCCGATCGAGTGTTATTTTATTGTTAGTGCAATGCACCAAAGTCGTGCCATTTTGTATATGGCAGTTTCCTAGGATAAACGAAACTTGCACCAAATTGAATCTGAAACTGCACAAATAGAGAGCAGCTTCTAGAAATTGTGGGGTTTTTGAGTTCTTTAATTAGCGTTATTGCACCGCGCACCGAAATGCGCGTGCGTTTAAAATAACAGCTTCGTTCCCTACCAAGATTGAGAAGAAAACCATGGCCGTCAATTCCCCTATCCCTGTCGCCGCTGACCTGAAGCCGGTTGCCGGTATCGAGCTTGGCTATGCCGAAGCCGGTATCAAGAAGCCGGGCCGCAAGGACGTGCTGGTCCTGAAGCTGGCCGACGGCGCCACGGTGTCCGGCGTGTTCACGCTGAACCGCTTCTGCGCCGCACCGGTGCAGATTTCCAAGGAAAACCTGGCGGCCGTGAAAGCTGGCGGCAAGCCGATCCGCGCGTTGATGATCAACACCGGCAACGCCAACGCAGGCACCGGCGAATCCGGCCTGGCCAATGCCCGCGCCACCTGCGCCGCACTGGCCAAGGAGCTGGGTTGCGACGCGCAGCAGATCCTGCCGTTCTCCACCGGCGTGATCCTGGAGCCGCTGCCGGTCGAAAAGATCGTGGCAGGCCTGCCGAAAGCCGTGCAGAACCTCAAGCTGGACAACTGGTTCAACGCCGCCGAAGCGATCATGACCACGGATACCCAGCCTAAGGCCGGTTCGCGCACCGTCGACGTCGCCGGCCACAAGGTCACCATGACCGGCATCTCGAAAGGCGCCGGCATGATCAAGCCGAATATGGCCACCATGCTGGGCTACCTGGCGTTCGACGCCAAGGTATCGCAGCCGGTGCTGGACGTGCTGGTCAAGGAAGCGGCCGACAAGTCCTTCAACTGCATCACCATCGACGGCGACACCTCGACCAACGATTCCTTCATGCTGGTCGCCACCGGCGCTGGCACCCTGGTGGTCGATTCCGTCGACTCGCCTGAATACAAGGCGCTGGCAGCAGCTGTCACCGAACTGTCGGTGTTCCTGGCGCAAGCCATCGTGCGCGACGGCGAAGGCGCGACCAAGTTCATGACCATCACCGTGGAAGACGGCAAGGACACCGACGAGTGCCGCAAGATCGCCTACTCGATCGGCCACTCGCCGCTGGTGAAGACTGCCTTCTTCGCTTCCGACCCTAACCTGGGCCGCATCCTGGCCGCCATCGGCTACGCCGGCGTGGACGACCTGGACGTCAGCAAGATCAACCTCTACCTGGACGACGTGTGGGTGGCCAAGAACGGCGGCCGCAACCCGGACTACAAGGAAGAAGACGGCCAGCGCGTGATGAAGCAAAGCGAAATCACCGTGCGCGTGAAACTGGCGCGCGGCACTGCTTCCTCCACCGTTTATACCTGCGACCTGTCGCACGACTACGTGTCGATCAACGCCGACTACCGTTCCTGAGCGGATGTCGAACCAACTCGACCAATTCCTCAAGCGCGCCGAGGCTTTGCTGGCGCGCGTGGAAGCCATCGTGCCGCCGGCGGCCACAGCGCCGGACTGGCTGGCTTCCACCGCTTTCCGCTGGCGCAAGCGGGGCCACACCGGCTTTCTCCAGCCGGTGCCGCGTCCCGCGCAGATCGCCTTTGACGATTTGCAGCACATCGGCCGCCAGAAGGCGCAGATCGAGCAGAACACGCGCCAGTTCGTGGAAGGCAAGCCAGCCAATAACGTGCTGCTGACCGGCGCCCGCGGCACCGGCAAGTCGTCCCTGATCAAGGCTTGCCTGGCGGCGTTCGCACCGCAAGGCCTGCGCCTGATCGAAGTCGACAAAGCTGATCTGCATGACCTGCCCGACATCATGGACCTGGTGGCTGGGCGCCCCGAGCGCTTCGTGGTGTTCTGCGACGACCTGTCGTTCGAGGAGGGAGAGAGCGGCTACAAGGCGCTGAAAGTGGCGCTGGATGGCTCGGTGTCGGCAGTCATTGACAATGTGCTGATCTACGCCACCTCCAACCGCCGCCACCTGATGCCCGAGCGTATGTCGGACAATGCCACCTACAAGCATGACGAGGACGGCGACCTGCATCCGGGCGAAACGGTGGAAGAGAAGATTTCGCTGTCCGAACGCTTCGGCCTGTGGCTGTCGTTCTACCCGTTCAAGCAGGATGACTACCTTGGCATCGTGGCGCACTGGCTGGCGGCGTTCGGCTGCAACGTGCCGCAGATCGCCGATGCCCGTACCGAAGCGCTGCAATGGGCACTGCAGCGCGGTTCGCGTTCCGGCCGCGTGGCCTGGCAATTCGCGCGCGATTACGCCGGGAGGCTGAAATGAGCGGCGCGCAGCAACGCCCGATCGATGTCGCAGTCGGCATCCTGATGCAGCCGAATGGCGACGTCCTTCTCGGCCAGCGCCCGCAAGGCAAGCCTTACGCCGGCTACTGGGAATTCCCGGGCGGGAAAGTCGACCCGGGCGAAACCATCCTCGAAGCACTCAAGCGCGAATTCGTCGAAGAGCTGGGCATCCACATCCAGAGTGCGGAAGAGTGGTGCGGCGTCGAGCACGTCTACCCGCACGCCCACGTGCGGCTGCACTTCTTCATCAGCCGCGAATGGACTGGCGAGCCGCAAAGCCTGGAAGGCCAAGCCTTTGCCTGGCAGGGAACGGTAGGTGTAGAGCCGCTGCTGCCAGCCACCATCCCCTTGCTGGAGTGGCTCGACAAAGTACGTTATTAAAAGTCGGGGTCAGCTCCGGCAATCGGACATTTTGCTTTGCAAAATGTCCG
>DASWTB010000317.1:0-10462 GCA_036402315.1 Pseudoduganella sp.
GGAAATCGCAGAAATTGTCGGATAAAACTGCATATTGGACCTCCTGCCGACAATTATTCTCAGCAGAATCTCCTTCCTGCGATTATTCATGCTTGTTATCAGCGCTGGCAGCGTTTGATTAAAGTAGAAATGTTTGTCGACAGCGATTTTGGTTCCGCCGATAAGGCTTGCTGCGGCGGCAAGATTTTCTTTCGATTGAATGCCCCCAACCAACGTTCCGGCAACACTAATAAAAAGTTGTGAAACATCGACCGCAGCATCCAAGCTCCGTTTGTCCGCGCCGAGAGACGTTATGAATTCGACGTAATTTGCATTCGCCACAATAATCTGGCTGTCGATGATTGCATTCCGGGTGGCGATAGTGTCAGTTTCATATTTCTTTGTTTCCTGGGCCAACTGAAGGCGGTTCGCCACAATCTTCATATTGTCCTGCACCGATCCGTCCATTCTTGGCGCGCCATTCAGGACGGCAGTTGAGCAGCCGGTACATATCAGTACCATTACGAACAGGAGAACTAGGCGTGGCATAATGCGGCTCCAGATTTAACAGGCAGTATTTTCGGCTTTCCGATCAAAGGCGATATCAACTGGAATCCCATTAAAGCAAATATCGAGCCAAGAAAAATAAGCTCATATAAATCATAACGATAGTTCGCCAGCTTTGAGTTTTATCAAGGGAGTTGTAAAAATTGACGACAGTCAATTGACAATTTAATAGTTTGCGTTAAGAGGCGCCATAACCGCTTGGTTCAAAGCTCACTTGCATGAAATATGCTGCGCTGCCATACAGGCCGCACATCGTTAAATCATGGCGCCGATTACCGACGATGAGCCGCCGCCGTGCCGTATAAAATCGACATCACTGGCCCTGCCCTTCGCAGTTGCCCTTCTTTGAGAAAGGATCTACTTTGAAACTCATGTCCCTCAAGCTGACGCGCCACTTCATGGCCGCCGCGTTCTGCCTGTCCTCGTTCGCTTTCGCTGCACCTGCCTCCGCCGGCCCTGACTGGGCGATCGATGTCGCCGGCGGCGAGGATCACCCGTTGATCCAACGCTTTAACAATTCCTGGATGATGGCCTACAAGAAGATCGGTTTCGACCAGACGACTTTCGCCGGCAAGCTTGGCTTGGACAGCCACAATGAGTTCATCAGCCCTATTACGGTGGAAGGCCAGATTACGCGCATGGTGTATTTCGCACCGCTGGGCAAGACGCCGCTGGAGGTGCATCGCAACTATGAACAGGCCCTGAAGGCGGCTGGCTTTAAAGCGATCATCAGTTGCACGCCACGCGACAAGGGTTGTGAGCACATGCGCTACGGCTTTGACGATCATTACAGCTCGATGAAGGAAGCCAATTTCCGCGCCAACCGGGATCGTCATCCGGAGAAATCCGCGTTGAACAACCAGATGTTTTCGCTTGGTGGCACGAATATGCTCGGCACCGACGACCTCTATTTCACTTACGGTACCTTGACCAAGGATGGCAATACCGTCCATGTGATGCTCAATTCCGGCAAGGTCTATCGCACCGATTTCACCACGACTTACATAGAGATTGCCGAACCAAAAGCCATGCAAGGCGGTCAGGTGACCGTCAATGCGGATGCGTTGAAGAATGCGCTGCAGTCCAGCGGCAAGATCGCGCTGTACGGCATTTACTTCGATACCGGCAAGGCGGAAATCAAAGCCGCGGAATCCAAGACACAGCTGGACGAGATGGCAAAACTGCTGGCGAGTCAGCCCACCCTCAAGGTTTACATCGTTGGCCACACGGATAACCAGGGCAACCTGGACGCTAACCAGGCCCTGTCCCAGCAACGTGCACAAGCGGTGGTCGCTGCGCTCTCCAGGCAATACCAGATTGCTGCCAGCCGCCTGGCAAGCAAAGGCGTCGCCAGCCTGGCGCCCGTCGCATCTAACGCAGATGAAGCAGGACGCGCAAAAAACCGCCGGGTGGAACTGGTCGTTCAGTAAAGTAGGCACCTGCGGCGACACGCGTCGTGTCCCCGCAGTCCTTGCATGGCGGAGTTCATTTTCGGCCCCTGACTCCCTCCAGCCATCGCTGCGACTTGCATAGCATCCCGTCCACATCGGAGAACATGATCGTCATTGGCCCCGCCAGATGAAGCTTGCCTCCGCTTCAGGAGAGCCGATCCAACTGCGTGCCTGACGTTGACCTCCGGCTTCATCGCAGGGCTGCGACAACATGCCTCGTGGCGCCAACGATAACGACCGGCTAAAAGTCGCTCCGCAATCGACGGAATGGTATCCGACAAATGCACCGGGTCGCCCTGGCACGTCTTCTTCATCCAGAACGGTCAGATGATTGGCAAATGGTTTCATTGCTTCAGGAAGCAGATATCGATAATGCTGGACAAGCTTGGTGCTAAAGCTATTAGCGTGACGTTGCAACTAATGAAATTGATTCATAATTAACGCCGGCAGCGCAAGCATGTCGCTTGCGTTTGAATATCAACTCTCGAGGACTCGACGCATGAAAATACCTGGCAAGCACAAGGCACCGGCACTCCGCCGCTCCCACTGCACCCATGCTGTATTGCTCGCAATTGGCACCATGAGTTTGAGCGCTTACGCGCAGACCATGCCGCGCGTAGAGATCACCGGCTCCAGTATCAAGCGCATCGAAGGCGAGACAGCACTGCCAGTTGAAGTCATCAAACGAGAAGACATTGAAAAGTCCGGCGTGACCACCGCCGCCGAACTGATGCAAAAGATTTCCTCCAATGTCGGCGGGCTGACCGACGGCACCAGCACCAGTGACGTCATGGGTGGACAGCGCGGATTCAACGGCGCCAACTTGCGCGGCCTGGGTGTCTCGAGCACACTGGTGCTGCTGAACGGCCGCCGCATGGCCAACTTCGCCAGCCCGGGCGACAATTCCGGCGTCGACCTGAATAATATCCCTGCCGGTGCGATCCAGCGCGTGGAAGTGCTCAAGGATGGCGCATCAGCGATTTACGGCACGGATGCCATGGGCGGCGTGATCAACTTCATCACCCGCAAGGATTATCAGGGCGGCGACGCCAGCCTGTATGCCTTGCGAACGGACGAAGGAGGTGGTGGAAAACGATCTGCCACGCTATCGGGCGGCTTCGGCAACTTGAGCACCGACCGCTACAACGTGTTCGGCGCGCTTGACGTGCAGAAAACCGACCGCCTGGCCAGCTCGCAGCGTAAATTCATGCAGGAATACAGCCTGCCAGACCGCCTGTCGCCACAGCTGTCGAGCTACACCTTCCCCGCCAACGTCGACTTGACTGCCGCCCAACTGGCAACGCTGAACAATTCCAGCTACCTGAAGGGCTCCGGCCCGGGCGGCACCTGGGTGCCATCGCCGGGCCGTCGCGTCAACTTCGGCAAGGACTCCTGTGTAGACGGCAGTCCTAACGTCGTGCGTCCGCTCGGCCCCGGCGGCACGGAAGGCTGCTCCTTCAACTATATGGGTGACTCGGAAGTCTACCCGGATGCCAAAAAACGAAACTTTATCGGCCGCGCCACGGTCCAGGTGACGGATGCCCACCAAGTGTTTGCGGAAGTTCTCTTGAGCAAAGCTGAGACCCGCTATGCCGCATCGCCAGCCGTCTCGAGCAGCATCAACGGCACCACCACCGGTATCTTCCTGCCCGCCGACCTGCAAGCGAAGACGGGCATCACCACACCGATAAATTTCCGCTTCCGGCTGACCGACGCGGGCCGCCGCACCTCGGAAGTGACCAGTAAAGCGTCGCGTTTCGTACTCGGTGCGACCGGCACGGTGGGGGACTGGGAATACGATACGGCCTTTAACCACAGCGTCAACAAGGCCACCGACCTCGATATCGATGGCTGGGTTTCACGCAGCAAGATGCTTGCTGGCATTGCCAGTGGCCAGTACAACCCGTTTGTCCCCGCCACGGATGACTCGGGCCGCAAGTTCATGGACTCGATCAAGATCCGTGACGCAGCGCGCATCTCCAAAGGCACCAGTGACAGCATTGACGGCAAGCTGACCCGCCCCTTGATGGCGCTGGGCGGTGGCAATGCCATGCTCGCTGTGGGCGCCGAACTGCGGCGCGAGAAGACAGAATTTACCTCCACCGACGCCCTGCGAAGCAACGACGTGCAGGGCGATCGCTCGAGTTCGGATGAATTGCTGGCCGACTCCTCCAACTCGCGCGACATCGCCGGCATCTACGCGGAGATTAACGCGCCGTTCAGCAAAGAATGGGAAGCCCAGTTCGCCGTCCGTTACGACCGCTACAAAGGCGTGCACGATCCGCTGACCAATATCACCACCTCGGCGCTGAATACGACCAATCCCAAAATTGCTGTCAGCTATCGCCCGAACAAGACGGTCCTTGGCCGCGCCTCCTTCGGTACCGGCTTCCGTGCACCGTCGATTGCCGAAATGTTCTTGCCGGTGCGCTCCGATACAACGGCCAGCTTCGTGAAAGACCCCATCTCGGGAGAGGTTGCGCAGTTCGATGTGGACCGTTACGGCAACCCGCAGCTGAAGCCGGAAAAGTCCAAGCAGTTTTCGGCCGGCGTGGTACTGGAACCCAACAAGAACTGGACCGCCAGCCTCGACTACTGGATCATTCGAAAAACCGACATCATCTCGGAAATCGGCGAGCAAACCGTGTTCGACAACCCGGTCTACTACAACGATCCCGACATCGTGGTGCGTGACGAAGATGGTTTCGTGTCCTTCCTGCAGTTCAAGAAAGAGAACCGTGGCAAACTCAATACTTCGGGACTCGATCTTGCGCTTAACTGGTACGGCGATGCCACGCCGATGGGACGCTTCAGCACCAACCTGAACGGCACGCTGATTACCAAGTACAAATTCCAGTCCGATCCACATTCGCCGATGACGAGTGGGCTCGGCGTTTTCCGCGATGACAAGGCCGTGCAGCGCTGGCGGCACAAGCTCAATATCGATTGGACCCAGGGCCCCGTCAACCTGAGCCTGGGCCACACCTTCTTCTCCAGCTACCGCGATCAGAACATCGAGGGACTGGCAGATCCGGGCTGGAACGACCGTGACGTGAAAGCCTATTCGCTGTGGGACCTGACGGGAAGCTATGCGTTCAGCAAAAGCCTCAAGCTGCGCGGCGGCGTAATCAATATGTTCGACACGCCGCCGCCCTTCACCAACCAGTCGCGCTACTTCGAAGTGACCTGGGACCCCACCTATGGTGATCCACGCGGCCGTTCATTCTTTGCCAATCTGCAGTACAAGTTCTGACTCCCCCGCAGGCGCCCTGCCGAGCCAGGCGGCTGGCAGGGCGTCTCCCCAGCAGAATCATAAAGGCGGTTGGCGATTTTCATAATTGTCAAAAAGCAATGTTTCCCTCAAGATACTGGGTTAATCAACATTGCGGACGTCGCGGTAATGAATAAGCCAGCAATTCCAATTCTCCTGAGCGTCATCGTGCTGCCACTCGCCTTAACTGGCTGCTGGCACAAGTCCTCAGGCAGCCCGGCCGATACGACGGCCGCGCCATCCAGCCAGGTCTTGACACCACCAGCTGCCGGAAATCCAGGCACCCCATCGGGCGGAGACACCACGCCGCCAACCAATGGGACTGGCGCTATGCCGCCTACCGAAAACCCGCCTGTTTCATCCCCGCCTCGAACCTATGCATGGTCGACGGCGCTGTTCGGTGCGGGCGGCTATATTACCGGTATCACTTATCACCCTTCGGTACAGGGACTGGCGTATATCCGGACTGAAGCCGGCGGCGTCTACCGCCGCGATCCCGGCAGTTCGACATGGGTGCCGCTCAACGATGACTTGAGCCGCGACGATATGCAACTGCAGGGCGGCGCATCGCTGGCGGTCGATCCGAACGACTCTCAGAAACTATATGTGGCGGCCGGCATGTACCTGTCAGCGGCGGGACGCAATGCCGCCATCCTGCGCTCCAGCGACCGCGGCGCCACCTGGTCGCGCACCGAGCTGCCGGTCCGCTTGGGCGGTAACTCGGACGGCCGCGGCACGGGCGAGCGCTTGCAGGTGGACCCGAACAAGGGCTCGATCCTCTTCCTCGGCACCAGCCAAAACGGCCTGTACAGATCGACCGATGGCGGCGTCAACTGGTCGCAGGTGACGGGCTTTCCAACTTCGGCCGCCACCACTTTCGTCCTGGTTGACAAGTCCAGCGGCAGCGCCGGTACGGCCACCAGCACGCTGTATATCGGCATTGCAGCGACCAGCGGCGAAACGCTATACCGCTCAAGCGACGGCGGCGCAACCTGGGCGCCGGTGCCAGGCGGCCCGGCCGGCCTGATGCCACTGCAAGGGTCACTGGACGGCGCCGGACACCTGGTACTGACCTACGCCAATGGCCTCGGCCCCGATAACATCACTGCAGGTGCCGTCTACAGCTTGACCACGGCCAGTACGACCTGGAACAACATCACACCGGTCACACCGAACGGCAGCCTGCCGTTCGGCTACAGCGGCCTGGCGGTCGATGCCCGCAATCCCGACACCATCGTGGTATCGACCATCGATCGTTCGTCCAGCGGCGACGACTTGTACAAATCGACCGACGGCGGTAGGAGCTGGACCGCGCTAAACGCCATCAGCACGCACGCAGCACCTGCCAATCCCTGGGTGACCGCGTATTACGGCGGCTCACTGGCCGGCAAGATGGGGCATTGGATCAGCGACATCGACATCGATCCGTTCGATTCCAATAACATCATGTACAACACAGGCTACGGTCTGTGGGAGAGCAATAACTTCGGCAGCGCAACCGTGGCATGGCGCTTCAATGTCAGCGGCATCGAAGCGAGCAGGCTCACTGCGCCGCTGATTTCCCCCAGCACGGGTGCGCACCTGTTTACCGCGCTAGCCAACGTGGCCGGCGCGCGTTACGACACATCCTTCAATAGCAACAGCGGCTATTTCAGCAGCCCGGATAGTTCAAGCTACAGTCTCGATGTGGCGGAGCTGAATACCAATGTGGTGGCGCGCACCAGCACCAATGCACTCATGCTTTCAGCCGACAATGGCACTACCTGGCGGCAGTCAGCCGCCCTCGTTGGTTATGACGCCGGCCGTGTCGCGGTATCGGCGACCGGAACCGCGCTGCTATGGGTGCCGGGCGGCCTGTCTGCCCTCTACTCGACCAATGGCGGCGCCAGCTGGTCCGCATCGAAGGGCTACCCGGTAACGGGCGCTGCGAATTCGGGCAAATTCTTCAATCCCATCGCAGACAAGGTCGCAAACGGCTATTTTTACACCTACGACTTCTCGGCCGGGACGATCCTGGAAAGCGCAAACAATGGCCAAAGCTTTGCCCCCATTTATACCGGACTTGACGTCTTGCCTGCCGGATCGCAGCACCAGCTGGCATCCGTCCCTGGTTCGGTGCGCCGCGACCTGTGGCTGGCGACACCGAACGGTTTGTGGCACATCGCCGGTGCCGGCGCGGCGCCGGTGAAGGTCGCCAATGTGCAGGCGGCGTACGGTGTTGGATTCGGCATGGCCGCCGCCGGCAAGCCCTACCCTGCAATCTATCTCTCGGCCAGGATCAACAACGTCTCCGGCATATATCAATCACTCGATGCCGGCGCCAGCTGGACCAGGATCAATGACGACAAGCACCAGTGGGGAGGCGCCAATTACGTCGCTGGCGACATGCGCGTCTTTGGCCGTGTCTATGTGGGCGCAAACCGCGGCGGCGTGATCGTCGGCGACCTGCAATAGCGCTGCCCAACGCGGCCGATCCGGCCGGCCGCTGGGATGTCTGCGCAGCGGTCTCCCGCTGCCAGGGATTGCCTCTATTTCCTGGAACTGTCGTTGCTGTCTTTGCTGGGGCCGCGTAGCAGCAGCGATGGATTGGACTTGACCTTTTCGGTCAAGCCGCCGACATCCGAGACAACCTTCTTGGCCTGGTTCTCGAGCGCGATGAACTTTTCGACGGCCTTCGGCAGATCATCCAGCATGGCCTTGAACCCGGATTTTTGGAATGGAATCTCGGGAATCTTGCCTGGGCGCGTCTCAGCAAGCAGCGGCTTGGCCGCCTTGTCTCCTCCGCTTAGCTCGATATAAACGACGCCAGTGATGCCCTTGATCGCCAGGCTGGCGCGGGTGTCCGTCCGGACCGGCGTTTCTTTGCGTAAGCGCACGTCAACCAGCACCAGACGCGGATCGTCAGGATCGTTAATGATCGATTTCACGGTCCCGGCATCCACGCCGCGGAACTTGACCGGATCGCCCACGGCCAGGCCGCTGACCGATTCGGGGAAACGGATACGGTACAGGACATCATCGCGCTGGCCGGGGCTGCCCAGCCAGATGGCAAACAAGGCGGCGGCGATGGCGAAGCCGATGATGAACAGCCCTTCCATAAAATAGCGTTTGTCAGTTTCCATGGCTCACCTTCCTTGCTGTCATTGCTCCCTCGGCCCGCGGGCCATGGAAGAAGTCATGTATCCACGGGTGTTTGGATTGCCGCAGGTGGCTGGCGCTGCCGATGGTGAGGGTCTGGTCGACCAATATGGCAATGCGGTCGCAAATGGTCATCAGGGTAGTCAGGTCATGCGTGACAATGACAGCCGTGATACCCAGGCTCTTCTTGAGCTGCAGGATCAGTTCGTCAATACCGGCGGCGGCGATCGCATCGAGATCGGAGCTTGGCTCGTCCAGGAAGAGAATCTGCGGGTCCAGTGCCAGCGCACGGGCCAGCGCCGCGCGCTTGACCATACCACCCGACAACGCGGCAGGAAACTTGATCCCGCTCTCCGTGCTCAGGCCGGTCAGTGCCAACTTCATCGCGGCAATTTGTTCCCGGTCATCGGCCTGCAAGCTCGTATGTTCGCGCATAGGCAGCATGATATTGTCGGCCACTGACAGGGAGGAGAACAAGGCTCCCTGCTGGAATAGCACGCCCAGCGCAAAAGCGCGCTCATGGGCCGAAATGCTGCCGATCGCTTTGCCATCGAGCAGGACCTCGCCGCTATCGGGATGATGCAGGCCGATCAGGGTCTTGAGCAGCACCGATTTGCCGGAACCTGAACCACCCGCGATACCGAGTATTTCGCCGCGCCTTACGTCAAGGTCGAGCTTGTTGTGAACGAGCTGCTTGCCGAAGCGGTTGACGATGCCCCGGGCGGACAGGATGGCCGTGGCGGCGGGTTTCATACGTTGAGCTTTTCAAACAGGATGGAGAACAAGGCATCGAGCACCAGCACCAGGAAAATCGACTTCACGACCGAGCGGGTGGTTTCGCGCCCGACGCTCTCAGCCGATCCCCTCACCCTGAGCCCGTGCATGCAAGCGATGGCTGCAATGCAGAAGGCGAAGACCGGCGCCTTGAACAAGCCGACCATCAAGTCGCTCAGGCTGACTACTTGCGGCAAGCGTGACAGGTATTGGGCCGGCGACATGTGCAGCAGCACCTGCGAGATGGCGGCGCCGCCGATCAAGCCCATGATGTCAGCAAAGAAGGTCAGTACGGGCAAAGTCAGGACCAACGCGATCACACGCGGCACCACCAGCATTTGCATCGGCTCCAGCCCCATCACGATCAGCGCATCGACTTCGTCGCGCGTTTTCATGACGCCGATTTCAGCCGTGTAGGCGGAGCCCGAGCGGCCAGCCACCATGATGGAAGTGATCAACACCCCCATTTCACGCAAGACTGAGACCGCGACCAGGTTGATGGTGAGGTCTTCTCCGCCATACTTGCGCAATTGCGCGACACCCTGGTAGCCAATGACGATGGCAATCATGACCGCCATCAGGCCAATGATGGGCAAAGCCTGGATGCCGGTCTCCCTGATATGGCGCGAAATCGAGGACGGGCGCAGCGTCCTCGGGTGCAACCCGGCATCAACCAGCCAGCTTGCGACACGACCAATAAAAGCGATGAGGTACAACACCTCGCGCCACACGTCGTGGCCGCTCTTCCCGAGCGCCGTCACCATCTGGCGCCAACGCGGAACAGGGTCCGCAACTGGCAACGGTTTAAGTTCGAGTGAATCGATCAGGTCGAATAAGGTTTGGTGTTCCGCGCGCACGCCGGTAAGGGTCACACCCAGCCCGCGCAGCGCGCACAGGAACAGGGCGCCCGGCGTATCCAGGCGCGTGATGCCCGACACATCAAGCGTGCTCGAACTCCCGCGCTGCGGCCAGCTCTTCAGCGCGTTCCTGGCCGTTGTGAGGGTGGCGATGACGAGCGAACCCGACATTGCGTGGCGCTCGCCCTCTCCGCTGACCACAATAGTCAGTGGCGGCTGGGATGTGGCGCTTTGCGCCTGATTGGCAGGGGCATTGCTCATGGTGTCCGCTTGCTTTTCGTTTGACTGCGCTGCTTGCAGTGCGTGCACGAAAAGCATGGCATTGCTTTGCGCCAGTGTAGGTGCGACGCTTCAGGCGCATCTGTGCGCAATAGCACATAGGGAACTTATCCGCTCGTCGAAACGATTACCCCGTCCAAAGGACG
>DASWTB010000318.1:0-11828 GCA_036402315.1 Pseudoduganella sp.
CATGTTCTAGACTACTCTTGCTCGACCTTCTTACACTCCCTGAAGCCCGGTTCGATCATTTTTCGCAGATCCTCTTCGAGGAGCTTGCCTTGAATCGGGTGCAGGCCGGTTTCGCCGATCCCGCGCTGTTTCCTGAACCAGGTGCGCTGGTTTCCCACAATGCCCATCTTCGGCTCGCCCGGTTTGCCAAATGAAATGATCTTCGCGACACCGTGGTCGGCATGGAGCCCGAGCTTATGCACAGGAATCTCCCACAAGTCGTTTGCGCTCATCCGGGTGTAGAAGCATCGCATGGGACGCTCGTTTGCATCGAAGAAGTAGGCATGCACCTGCAAGTCGTGGCCGGTTGGATTGATGATCTCCAGCCAGGTGTGCGCCCTATCCCGTAGTTCGTATGTGCCGGTCAGGTAGCAGCTAGCGGATCCGTCGTGAGGGAGCTCTTCGCAGCCCATGGCGTACGACGGCGTAGACGCCGCCAGCAACATGATTCCAGCGCTAAGCAGGGTTGCTGCATGCATGCTGACCTCCTATGCTCGCTGTAGTCGGTTTGCGCCTTCATTTTTGCGCGGACATGAGCCATATACACTATCCAATTCTCACAACGCAAAAAAATTGTGGAGGCAGATTTCAATGGTGCTGCGACGTGTCATGCAGGCCAGCCCCGCCGAACAGTCCGTTCGAAATGTTTTTTCCCGGGCCGCGGGGGCCTACCGGATCTGGCGGCCCGCTAGCCGAGGGAGGTCCGCCGATTCGCGAGCGAACATCACCGTCAGGTCCGAGCATTTAGTGGCTAGCGCCAGCAAGATAGCTTATAGCGCTGCCCTTGCCAAGTGGTCCAACCGTTTGACACACGTCCTGCTGGCCTTGGCAGATACCACTTATTGCCATCGGCATGATTGAAGTAGAGCCCGCCCCGGCTGCCTGGACGTGGATTATTCAACGCGACCCAGCGCGAGCCATTGTCGGAGAAGCTCCCTTTCCAGCGCGCGCTGGTCGACTGGGTGCATGTTGGGCCGTCGCAGTCGCCTTCGACGACGCTGACGATCGCCCATTTCATCCTGGCCGGACGGCCGTCGATATTGCACGTCCAATCTCCGCCCCACCAGCCTTCGGTTGTACTGGCACTGGCTGCCGTGGTCAGTGCCAGGAATAATGCAGCGGCCGGAACTGCGCCGGCGAGAGTCGATTTTTTCTTGGTACGCATGTCGCTTCTCCTTTGCTTTTTACCGTGGGCCAGATCCGGCCAAGCTGTATTTTCGGGAAAGTCGGACTTTGTCAGATCGGTACCTCCACCTATTTTTCCGGGCAGGTGTACTCAGTTTATTAAGCGGGCTGGCTGCCTACTTGGCAGATTTGCGTTTCATGGATATATCGGGGAGTCTCGATCGGTACTGATCATCTCTCAGAGGGAACAGAACACCATGCCGAAACCTGTCCCAGTGCCCCGCCCCGCTTCGATACGTCCAGCGACGCCGGCCCTGCCGCCTGTCCACCAGCCGCACGCACGCGTATCTCTCGCATCGGATCACGTTGGAGGACATGCTTGCGCGGGCAGCCGACGAAATGATCATCGTCGATGACTGGCATGCCCAGCTCATTAAGGAAATGGACGAAGAAAAGCATCTCTCTGTAAGAACCAAGTTGGGCTGGCTGCGTGGTTTGCAGGCGAAGGAATTGGACGTCGTGCGGCAGCAGTTGGAGAGCGGGTATTTCAGGTCCCGTAATATGGACACTATTGGGAAGCTACAGCGGCGCCAAACAGCAGCGCCGGCCAAGTGAACCAAAAAAGGGGCGCCATGCGTCCACCTTACCGCGCACGATGCCGCTCTTCATAATCAGCGAAATCGGTGCGGAGCCGAAAGGCAAGCTGCCGGGACGCGCATATAGCTTTAAGTAGCAAAGTACCGCTGCTAAACTGAATTGGCGCAAGTGTCAGCGAAACGGAGGACAAGATCCGATCATCTAGCGAATATTTCATATGCATCCTCATTGGCTTCGTTACACATCCACTTGCAATTGCGCAGCAGTCCAAAGCGCTCTCGGCGACCAACGGCCACGCCGATGTGATGAGACGACCTACGATGATAGTGGATTGCAAGAAGGCGGCTAATGGTGCGGGGGCACCATTATTAATATCAGGAAGCAGGGTCATTGATCCATGCGCCAGCGAATTCGGCATCAAGTTATTTAAGCCTGCGGCCGAGATAGCATCTCCTCTCGCTGGACATAAAGTGCTGAAGACCTTGAATGGCGTGACTCTCACAGATGTAGAAGAGAACATGCGGCTCTACGCACCTCAGTCGTTTGTGAATAGAGCCGCCCCCAAAGTTTACAGAAGCCTGACAAGCACAGTAACACGGGTGATTACCAAGGGAGGGATGGCAGGTGGCTCATGTTGGAGCGCTCAGGCATAGGCTCCGGATTCACCCGATCACACGCTCACTCGACGCCTTTGATCTTGTCCCGTCGTCTCGTACACAGCCTATCGCTTGTGTAAATTCTTAGGCTGCATCAGCAGCCCGCAAGTGAATGAATTCAGCTTTGGTTTTGCCACTCAGAGCATTCGCGATTGCCTCCATTCCCATCCCTTCGAAGCGAAGGCCCGCGCTCCAGCCACGAGGTACCGGCTCAACTGATCAGAAGTCGAGGATTTTAACTTACTATATTTGGCTTCTACTTGGCCCTGGCGTAACGGTGGCCTGATCAGCTCTTGAGCGACCGCACAGGCATGTAGATGCAAGTGCAAAAATTGGCTGATCGTCATTTGACAGATCGTTGCTGGTGTTTCCTGGCTCATCAAAATCGCCGTGCATTGGCGAACCCACATGTAAGCGTTTGGCCGGGAGCGCTCGGCGCTACAACACATCCATTTCATGGGACTTCAATGATCACGCCGACTCGCCTGTCAGCTTTTTGCGCGCACTTTCCTTCCGCGGTTCAGCAGGCAATCCGCGCCATACCAGAATAGCCAGGGTCGACAAAGCTGACGTCATCAAGAACGTGATGGCGGCGTAATACCTGACAAAGCGCTCAACCATTGCAACGCGTGCTTCACTAGTCCACAGAAGGCCGTGTTTCTTGACATTGTCGGGGCCACCTAGGCTGGCGATGGTGTCTGCCATATCTCTCTCGCCTTTCAAGGCGCGCCCACGCGCGTGGAGCTCGCCTCCAATCAAGATGATTTGCTTGGTTTCCGGCACGCCTATCGGGTATCGGTAGGTATTCGTTGCAACCAGCGACTTGAACGGAAAATACAGCGCCACCGAGCCTGCAAGGAACAGTAAGGCAAGGCTCGCCCAAGCCCACTGGGCGACCACCTTTATCCGCTTGCGGATAAAGACAGTTAGTGCCAGAAAGATGATCAAGGTGCCGAAGCTGACAAAGTTTACGGCTTCCTGTGCACCTTCGACGTAAGGAAGTAGCTCCTTCAAGACCGATCCAAAGAGCGCGAAAATGGTAGTGATAAGTGTGCCGCCGGAAGCGATGATGGCCAAAGGCTTAGCAAATACAGGTTCGGTATTCATTTCTTGGCCCCGACGATGTCTGCTTCAAAGAATGTCATTTCGATCGGCTGTGCGGTTCCCGTATTCGATTTGAGCGGTTTAAATTGGACAAGCTCGCCCTTCTCGATCAGCTGCTGCATCAGCTTGTATGAATATTCAGGCCCCACCCACACTCGCAAATCGCTGACAGGTACTTCCTCGACAGATGGCGATGTCAGGTGTTGGAATGAAAAGTCCTGCAGTAGTTCTTCCATAGTCTCTGCCGAGAATTTTTCGGGAAAGAGAAACATCTCTTTGGGCAATGCATAAACCCGCAACCCCTTTATCGGCGTTGAACTGCCAAGTCGCTCTTCGACCGAGACCTTGACGGTCCAATGTGGTGTGGCCGGCTCCCCATTCTGAGCTCTGAACTCCATTGCATACAGAGGCTGAACCGATTCTTTGAGTGGGTTCAGATCTTGAGCCTTGATGACATGAGGCCCAGCAAGGCGCATGTTCAGCTCCTGCGCTTCGATATTTGCCTTTATCAGCAAATATTTAGTCATTGCCCGGTCAAAACGGCTGTATTGGGCTTGGTGATCTTTTGCCAGCCTGGCGCTCTCGTTCAGTTTGCCAATCAGTTGTTGGTGCTGAGTCAAAACCTCATGATTGACATAGGCGTAGCGCTTGAGATCCAGTGCAGCCGGCCTCACTTCCGAAGCCAACTTTATCTGATTGAGTAAAGTCGGTGACACCTCTATGTGCGCCCGTGATTGAAACGAAGCCGCCGTGATGGATCTCGATGCTGCCGGTGGCGATCTCAGATCGGGTCGCCCGGCGATAGGACGAGCAATAGGATCCTGCGCACATGCGGCGCCGGCATACAAGCAGATGCAAAGCAGAAGTGTTCGCATGATCTCTCCTCGGGGGCGGAGTTGGACGTCTTAGCCAATCCGCATTCTCGTAGAGAAATCGAACTGCGAAATCGGTACTGGCACCTAATTTTGCTGTGTTGATTATGCGCCACCGCGATCCGCGGCCCGCGATTACATCCTTCACATCTTGACCGCCGCCCTTCCCTTCGCATGCCAGTACAAGCCCGAATTCGCTCCGCCCTTCGCCCTGGGTTACAGTTTCCAAACTCATCCGGAAGAAAGCAGATATGACTCACGATCCTCGCGCCGCCAAAGGCGCAGCAGGTATAGCAATCCTTGCAAACCGGAACTCGACAGTGGCCGTGCCGCCATCGGCCCTGATCACGCCGCGTGCCAATCCTCTGGTGCGGCAAGGCCCACTGCAGGCGCGCGCAGCACAAGCTGGGCATGCCTCCTGTCGCCCGCGCTAATCCCGAGATCCTGCTTCGCGTCACGCCGCGACTGAATGCAGGCGATCCCGACCTGCTGCGTTTGAGTTTGCCCCTGGCGCGATCAAAGAGGACGATTGCCTGGCCATTCGGAAGATGACGCGAAACGTAGATAAAACCAAATTCTCAGGACAGTTGCTCGACCTGTCGGCCTACCATCACAAGACGAATATCGACTTCAGCGACCCGGCACGCCAACCGACAACAGCTTCGTTGAGACGTTCAATGGCTCATTCCGCGATGAATGCCTGAACGTCCATTGGTTTGAAAACCTGGCCGAGGCCAGGGTGACCATCGAAGCATGGAGGGCCGACTACAATGAAAGTCGTCCTCACACATCCCTCAATGACTTGACGCCAGCGGCATTCGCCAGACAAACCGCCAGCCAAAAGGAACCAAGCGGGTCAACTTGTCTGTGCAAGTGTTTTCCGGTCAATCACACGAAGCCAAGTCAGTCGAGCACTCGCAACTCCTAATCCCCGGCAAACTTTCGGTTTTTCTGAATGACTGCATACAGAATCAAGCCATACTCGAGCAGCCGCAGCAAGTAATAATGCGGCGGGTCGGCCTGCTCCGAGGGCCACACTTGGAGCAAGCGCTGTACACCTTCCAATATAAAGGCCAATGCGAAGTAGATGAACAGCTTGTCGCGGCTGTGTCGCCAATAGCGGAGAAAGAACAACGCAACGACCAGGGCGGCCATGAAAATCGCACCGCTTAACCAGGCATTAATCGGCATCATTCATCCTCCCACACCAGTCCGTACAGAAGCGGCAGCAGCGAAATGAGTCCCGAACAGAGCCGCACAGTGGACAGGTCCGTGTCCGGTACGATCAGCCGGTCAATGATCAACAGCAGATTCGACAGGAACATCCCGGCGAAGCACAGCCCACACCAGAACAGGAGCCGAAGCCGGGTCCGCCGATAACTTCGCAGCACCAGGATGGCACAGGCAAGCGCTGTCGCCGCACACATCATGTAAATGACGCTCGCCATGCTATTTCCCCTTTCTCCACACAAATGCGTCCGCCAGCATTTGTGCCTTGCCGGCCGGCCGTGTATGAATAAGCGTGCTGACTTCAATCAAGTGCTGTGCATAAACCACTGCCAGCCTATCCCAAATACCCTCCACCTCGGGCGAGGCGGGAGCATAGCGGAATCCAGGCCCGTTGCCGCCTTCCTCGACCACGAGTTGGTCGGCCCGCAACCTTTCAAGCAGCTGTGTGGTCTCTTCGAGTCCCAAATAGAGCCGGCGCGCCAGCACGGCGGCCGACCATGCACAGTGGCGATTGTCCCGCATAAGCAGCACGGCCTCGATGTAGGGCACCGATGGTACGCGTTGGATCACGAAGCGCCGGATATCGTCCGGAACAGGGCTCATATCAGCACCATGAAGGCGCGCGACCGCAGGCGGCTTTCAATTCTTTGACGGGAGTATAGATGTTGCATTAAATGTACGCTCATCGCAACCTCGCAAACCACACTGTACACTGCCGACAGCGCTTCAATGGCAAAACAGCGCCGGCACGCGCAGGTCCCGCATGACGGTACCGGAGACGCTGCCCAGCACCAGTTCGCGCCAGCGCGAGTGGCCGTACCCGCCCAGGACCAGCAGGTCGGCACCGGAGGCGGTGGCATGGCCGAGCAGCGCGTCACCAATATCGACGTTGCGCCGGGCGCGCAGGAACCTTGTCTGCGCGTGGACGCCGTGCGATGCCAGGAAGTTCGATAGCGAATCGAGCTCGCCCGGCACATTGAAGCCATCGTCCGTCGAATAAGTGACAGCTTCCACCCGCTCGGCCCTGGCCAGAATGGGCATGGCCGCCGACACCGCGCGGGCAGCCGCTGCGCTGCCGTCCCAGGCAAGCAGCGCGCGCTGGCCACAGGACTTGCCAGCGTAGCCCTCGGGCACCACCAACACGGGGCGCGAGGCGTTGCGCAGCAATTGTTCCGGCAATGTCCGCCAGCCATTGCGCATGCGCCGCTTTTCCAGGCCTTGTCCAACTACGGCCAGATCCGCATACAGCATGTGCTCCATCAATTCCTTCTCCGCGCGGCCGTTGAGCCGGTGGGTTTCTCCGATGATCACCCCGGCCCTTAGCGCAACTTCCGACAATGCTTCGAGCGCATTGCTGGCTGCGTCAATCCTGTCCATCAGGTGCCGGGCGATCGTCTCGCTGCCCGTCTCGACGATTCCGGGCGCCAGCAGCAATTCAATGCCCGAACAGGCCACGCTCACCAGGCGCGCATTGAACGTGCGCGCCAATTGCGCAGCGATCGTGCCGACCGCAGCATCACACGGTGGCCCGGCATGCACGAGAATGGTTTTGTACCCCGTCATCTTCCCTCCCCTATTGATCTTCTTGCCGATGCGGCGCATCGATTTTCGCCCTCAGCTCCTCGCGCTCCCGGTCCACCTGGAAGTCTGCCGTCCCGATCGGCACCCCAGCGGCTTCCAAGGCGAAGCATGCCAACTGCAGGCCTGATTCGATGGCCTCGGAGACGACCTCGGTGGCGCCTGCGGCCTTGAGCGCGCGGGCGTGACGCTCATCGCGGGCGCGGGCCAGCAGGCACAGGTCAGGATAGTGCCGGCGCAACGCGCTGACGGCGTGCAAGGCTGCGCGTGGATCGTCCATTGTCAGGACGACACAGACGGCGCGTGTGCTCCCCAGGCGCTGCAACATCTCCGGTAGCGACGCATCCCCTGAATAGACCGGTTCGTCCTGGCGATTGCGGCGCGCAAGGTCCACCAAATGGCGGTCCCGTTCGACCGCGACGTAACGAAAGCCCTGCCTTCTCAGGATCTCGGCGACGAGCTGGCCGACACGGCCGTATCCGCCGATAATGATGTGGCCATCGAGTTGGTCGGCAAGCTCGCCGCCGGGGCTGTGCCGGCTATCCTCGGCGTGCTCCGATCGGCGCACGAGCAGGGCGCCTGCGCCGGCAGCGATCGGCGCCAGCAGCATGCTCAAGCTCACCACCAGCAGGAGAAACTGACTGCCTTCGCGCGAGAGCACCCGCGTGCTCACGGCATAGGCAAGAATAATGAAGGCGAATTCACCGCCTTGCCCCAGCAACAGGCCGCCATGGACGGCGCGCCGCCACCCGAACTGGCGCAGCAGCAGCGCAACAATCGCGCCTTTGAGCACAAGCAGGCAGCCGACCGAGGCCGGCAGCAGCAAGGGATAGTCCGCCGCCACGCGCAAGTCGATCTCCATGCCGACCGACATGAAGAACAGCCCCATCAAGAGCCCTTTGAACGGCTCAACGATGATCTCGACCTCATACTGGAATTCACTATCGGCCAGCAGCAGGCCGGCCAGCAGCGCGCCGAGTGCAAGCGACAGGCCGCTCCAGGCAGTCAGCGCCGCAATGCCCAGCGTCAGCAACAGGATCAGGGCGACGAACACCTCGGGTTGGCGTTGGACGCCGGGCGACGCGAACAAAGGCTTCGTCACACGCCGTCCAATGAAGTACAACAGCGCAATGGTGACGATAGCCTGCAGCACGGCGAGCACCAGCGTCAGCCACAATGCCTGTGCAGCCCCCTTGCCCAGCCCTTCCACCAGGATCAGTGCCGGCACGACTGCCAGGTCCTGCAACATCAAGATGGCAAAGCACTTCTGCCCCAGTGCCGTGCGCAAAGTGTGCTGCCGGCTCATCAGGTCCATCACCACCGCCGTACTCGACATGGCCAGCGCAATGCCGATCGCCACCGACGCCGCGCCGGAATTGCCAAACGCGAGCGCGAACAGTGCGACCGCGAGCGTCGTGACCATCACCTGTACCACTCCGGTGCCGAAGACGTCGCGCCGCAACGACCACAACCGGCCGGGCGACAACTCCAGCCCAATCATGAACATCAGGAAGACGATTCCCAATTCGCCCAACGGCTTGACACGCTCCACATCCTGAAAACTGACCCATCCCAGCGCAGGTAAGCCGGAGAACCAGCTGGCGAAACCATGCGGGCCAAACAAAATGCCCACCAGCAGGAAACCGACCGTCTGGTTGACGCGAAAGCGCTGGAGCACCGGCACCAGGATGCCGGCCAGAGCCAAAAACAGCAGCACTTCTCGCAGGTGATGGACGGACATGGTTCCCTTCAGCTAAGGTAGCGTTAATTCAGCTTCATTCGGCCGGTGGGCGCACCGCGTGCCGGGTATCATTTGCATCAGTTGTCAGTTGGAGCGGCAACACCTGCGTGTCGAACTCCTTGTCAACAGTGTCTCTCTCCCCCATCTGAGCAGCTCCATACAAGACAACGCCCCCTGATCATTCAAGGCCGCCTGTCAGACCAAGCGCCATCACATACAACACATAGCAACCCAGCATGACCATGCCGCGTTGAGGAGGCAAACTTTGACGCCGCGGTATGACGAGCAGTATCGCCAATACCCCGAACAGCAGCACCACGCTGGCGGGGCGCCATGCGGCCCGGACCGGTGTGATCAACGCTGCCGTTCCCAGAATCGCCAATCCGTTAAACAGGTTGCTCCCAAGGAGCGTCCCGACCCCGACATCGTGATGCCCGCGCCAACGCGACACCAGCGTCGTCACCAGTTCAGGCATCGATGTTCCGAGCGCCACCATGGTGGCGCCGACCACTGCATCGGGGAGACCGAGCACGCTTGCCAGCGCTCGGCCACCATTGGCAAACAGCCGCCCTGCCAGGGCCAGGAATACCATGCCCCCGACGAGCGAGGCGGCGATTGCTACCGGACCAAGGTCGCAGGGTGGACGACTTGCCCCGTTTACCGGCACCTTGGTGCGACGAATGGCGAGGACCGTCGCCGCCAGCCAAGCACAGAACAGCAGCAGGAGAATGGCACCGTCCCACCGCGACAGAAAACCGTCGGCCAACAAAGCGCCGGTCAACAGCGGCGCGGCGAAAGCGCCAGCCAGGTGCCACCGCAATGCTCCAGCGCTTACCGCAAGAGATCCGAACAACAGCGAGAGGCCCAGGATCAGCAAGATATTGGTCACATTGCTGCCCAGTGCATCGCCCATCGCCAGTGCGGAGTTGCCATCACTGGACGCGATGACCGACACCATCAGCTCCGGCGCGGACGTCGCGCAGGCGGCCACCGTCATTGCGACAAGCAATTCGGACAAACGCCAGCGCGCGGCGGTGCCGACGACGCCACGCACAAACCACTCGCCGCCCATTGCCGCCAATGCGGCTGCGACCAGCAAGCTGGCGACGTGCGGCCAGACTGGTGCCGCGCTCACCGCGAACTGCTCCGCGCGATCGTCATTGGTTTGCGCCCATGACGCGAATGCCGCCAGTTTTTCCGATCGTCATAATGGAACCTCCCAACTTCGATGGATACCCCGACACGTTTGCCGGAAAAAGGGAGCCTCGCCGGGGCGAAGCTCCAAGGGCCGGGCGGCCCGCCTGCGTATGTAACCAATCCATTCAGAGACCTCCCGGATACGTCCAGTTGCGCCCTCGTTCGCTTACAGCAGGCGGAAGGCGCACGCGGCGACGACTGTGGGCAGCAGCGCGCCCAGCAGCAGGAATTCGGCCCGAATAGCACCGTCATCGAATCCTTCGCGCAGAATCGCTGCTCCTGCCGGGTTCGGCGCGTTGGCGATGACGGTCAACCCACCGCCCGTTACAGCACCCGCCACCAGAGCGGCTTTGAAGTCCGGCGTCAGGCCATCGACCAGCGAGGCAAGATAGGTCAGCGCCGCATTGTCCGTGATCGCGGTGAGCGCTGCAGTGCCGTAGAAGACCGCGTTCTCGTTCAAGCCAAGCAGTACCGGCTCCAGCCACCATGCCTGCTGCCCACCGAGCACCACCAGGCCGCCCAGGAAGAACGCCACCAGCAGCGCTTCTTTCAGGATCAGCGGATCCTGGTGACGGTCATAGGCCTGCGCGAAACCGAGGAAGAACAGGAACGCGCCCATGAACACCGCCGGATGGTGCGAGAACATGACCACAATCACCAGGAAGACCAGGTGCACGGCGACGACCGGGAATGGCACCGGGTCAACCCGCTCGGGCGCGCCATCGATCGCCGCCAGCTCCTTACGGAACCAGAACGCCGCGATGGCGGCATTGACGATGATTGCAATGGCAGCCTTCCAGCCAAATGTCATCAGCATGAACGGCACGTTCCAGTCCCAGACGCCAGCCACCATCAACACAGGAGGCGCGGCAAAGGTCGTGAGCGTGCCGCCAATGGACACGTTGACGAACAGCGTGCCGAGCGTGACGTACTTCAAGCGGGACGACAGCGGGTGACGATAGAGGTTTTCGCGCAGCATCAATGCTGCCAGCGTCATGGCCGCCGGCTCGGTGATAAACGAGCCCAGGATCGGAACCACGGTCAGCACCACCATGTACAGTGCGATGTTCGGCGAGAGCGGCAACAGGCGTGCCAGGAGCGATACGGCACGCGCTGCACACTGCAAGATGGGCCGCGTGCCGGCGATCACCATGATCGCGAACACAAACATCGGTTCGGTGAAATTACGGCCATCGAGATAATGGGTGGCGTCGGCCTTGCCCTGGATGACAAACATGAACAACACCAGCACCATGGCCCAGAAGCCGAAGACGACCTCGACTTCGCCCAACAGGTGGAAGATGCCGGCATGGCGCGGGTGACGATGGGCCAGCCGTTCGAAAATCCCGGTGGAGAAGGTATGCAGGACGGCAATGCCGAACAGCGCTGCGCCAAGCAGCTCGATGGAAGTCGGATGCATCAGATGATCAGGACGTTAACAGACACGCGTGGCGGCCCGACCGTCGCGAATCCTGTCGCACCCGATTGTGCGAACACCCTTATCCTGCGCATTATATGCTACTTGTCATGCAAAGAAGCAAATGTTGCAGATAGCACAAATCCCCTGCTTCCGATTGGATCGCCGCCCTGGCCTTCAGGGCATCCTTACCGATTGCGGTACTCTAGCCTCCCCGCTCACGCGTATAAATGCCGACCGCTTTGCCGTATATTTCAGTTTCCGCTTCATAA
>DASWTB010000319.1:0-3447 GCA_036402315.1 Pseudoduganella sp.
AAATTCGGTAGCGCTATCTAAACTGCGCGAAGCAACGGCCGCCAGTTCGACATCGGGAACCTCGCGCAGCGCCGTAGCGAAAGCCTTGGCAATTTTTCCTGTGCCGAGGATGCCCCAGCGAATAATCTTTTCCATTCAAAGCTCCTTTTCAAGCGGGCTTCCGCTTTGCGCGGAAAACCGTGTCGTCTGCGTAAAAAGCGTCATCCTGCTGCGGCCACCAGCCCGGAATGCCAAGCACCGGCAGCGGCGTGAAGCCGCCCTTGCCCAAGCCTTCGCTGGCCAGGCGCGCTGCCTCGTCGCGGTCCAGCCATGCGCGGCGGCCAGCGTCGTCCAGTTCCCAGTAATCGCCGCCGGCCAGCACCACGCGGGTGTGGGCGGTGATCGCCTTGTATGGCGCCACCAGCTTTTCCATCAGCGCGTGGCCGAACAGCCAGACTTCGGCGTCGCGGCCGAACATGGCAGTGCGCTGCACGAAGGCTTCGCGCCAGCGGTGGTTGCGCAAGGCATCCACCAGGGCAGCGCCTTCGGCGTCGTCGCGTACCACCAGCAACGCTGAGTTTTCGTCGTAGATAGTAGCAGCATCGCGCGCGGGACCGCGCGATTTGCCCACGCCGTCCTGCGCGATCTGCGCTGCCTGCAGGGCGTTGAGCTGGCGTTTAATGTGCGGGAAGGTCAGCCACACCAGGCCATTGAAGAAATCGTGCAGGTTGTCGCGCGTGGGAACCTGGCCGGTGGCGCCGATGAACTCTTCGTAAGCAGTACCATCCGGCAGGGAAGCTTGCGGCACAAAGCGCAGCGGCTGGCCGGCATGGTTGACCAGCGCCAGCGTGGCCGCCTGCTCGCAGAACGGCTCGACGACGCTGGGCAGGGAGAGGTCGATGCGGGAGGCTGCGCCCCGCACCGAGGCGTACCAGGCGCGGGACCAGTCGATTTCCTGGAACACGTGGTCCTTCAGGCCATTTTCCAGTTGATCGTTTCGCCGGCGTTCAGCGGGATCAGCCTGGAATCGCCGAACGGCAGGTCGGCCGGCAGCGTCCACTGCTCGCGCTTCAAGGTAATGGTGCCCTTGTTCGGCTCCAGGCCGTAGAAGGCCGGGCCGTTCAGGGAAGCGAAGGCTTCCAGCTTGTCCAGCGCACCGGCGCGGGCGAAGGCTTCGGCGTACAGCTCCATCGCGTGCAGCGCGGTGTAGCAGCCGGCGCAGCCGCAAGCAGCTTCCTTGGCGCCTTGGGCGTGCGGCGCGGAGTCGGTGCCGAGGAAGAAACGCTCGTCGCCGCTGGTCGCAGCAGTCACCAGCGCCAGCCGGTGTTCTTCGCGCTTCAGCACCGGCAGGCAGTAGTAGTGCGGGCGAATGCCGCCCTTGAAGATCTCGTTGCGGTTGTACAGCAGGTGGTGAGCGGTGATGGTGGCCGCGATCGGGCCTTCCGCTTCCGCCACGTATTGCGCGGCATCCTTGGTGGTGATGTGCTCGAACACGATGTTCAGCGCCGGCAGGTCCTTGCGCAGCGGGCGCATCACGCGTTCGATGAACACGGCTTCACGGTCGAACAGGTCGATGTCCTGGTCGGTCACTTCACCGTGCACCAGGAACGGCATGCCGACTTCCTGCATGGTTTCCAGCACCTTGTAGCACTTGGCCAGGTCGGTCACGCCCGCGTCGGAGTTGGTGGTGGCGCCGGCCGGGTACAGCTTGACCGCGTGTACGAAACCGCTGTCGGCGGCGCGGATGATTTCATCCGGCGAGGTGTTGTCGGTCAAGTAAAGCGTCATCAGCGGCTCGAAGTCCATGCCTTGCGGCAGGGCGGCCAGGATGCGGTCGCGGTAGGCGGCTGCCTGCGCCACGGTGGTGACTGGAGGTTTCAAATTTGGCATCACGATAGCGCGGCCGAACTGGCGCGCGGTGTCCGGCAGGACGCTGGCCATGGTGGCGCCATCACGCAGGTGAAGATGCCAATCGTCTGGACGGGTAATGGTGATGCTGTGCGGGATCTCGAAGTCACTCATGGCAGAAGGCTTTCTTTTAAAACGAATCCCGCCATTTTACCTGCTGTACCGCATGGGCCGGGAGAATGTGCGATATTGGCGCTTCCCCCGCAATCCTTTAAGGAGACAAGCGATGGCTAGCAAGAATACAGTCTGTCTTTGGTACGACGGCGATGCACTGGATGCCGCTACCTTCTACGCAGAAACCTTCCCCGACAGCTCGGTCGGCGCGATTACCCGGGCACCGGGAGACTACCCCGACGGCAAGCAAGGCGATCCCCTCGTAGTCGAATTCACGGTCGCCGGCATTCCCTGCATTGGCCTGAATGGCGGTCCCCACTTCAAGCACAGCGAAGCCTTTTCATTCCAGATCCTGACTGAGGACCAGACCGAAACGGACCGTTTGTGGAACGCCATCATCCGCAACGGCGGACAGGAAAGCGAATGCGGCTGGTGCAAGGACCGCTGGGGACTGTCCTGGCAGATCACGCCGCGCGTCCTGATGGAGGCAATTGCCGATCCGGATCGCGCCGCAGCCAAACGGGCTTTCGACGCGATGATGGATATGAAGAAGATCGACGTCGCAAAGATCGAGAAGGCCTGGCGCGGCCGCACTTAAGCGTCGGGCGGCGCCGGATGCTCCTGCGAGTATCGACGCGCGGATTCCAGCATTGCGTCCAGTTGGCCACGGTCGTAGACCTTGCCGTGGCTGACCACCATGCGCACCTTGCGGGTGTTGGCAATATCCTGCAGCGGATTGGCATCCAGCACCAGCAAGTCCGCGGCCTTGCCCTTTGCAACGGCGCCGTAGCGTTCCATCTTGCCCAGAAAGCGCGGGCTGTTGATCACCGACGCTTGCAGCGCCTGCAGCGGCGTCAGGCCATACTTGACGAAGATGCCCAGTTCATCATGCAGGCCCTGGCCCGGATAATCGAAGGAATTCAGGAAGCCCGCATCGGTGCCGGCGATGATGTTGACACCTTCCTGCTGCAGCAGCGGCAATAGTGAAGCTGCTTTCTCGTAGGAAGCGTGGCGGTAGGCAATGGCGGCCGCATCGTCCTTGGCCGCGCGCTGCACGCGCCATTCGTATGTCTTGCGCAGGCCCTTGCCGATGTACTTCAGGTAGGGGTCGTTGGCGTGGTCGTCCTGGTCCAGGTAGGCCGTGACTTGCGAGCCCACCAGGGTTGGGGTGATCGACATGCCTGCTGCGGCCATACGGCGGAAGGTGGCGCGCGCAGTGGCTTCGTCAAAGCTTTCCAGGCTGGCGCGCATCGCCTCGCGGCCGGTGATCTTGCCTTCCGCCACCTGCGCGGTCAGCTCCGCTTCACGCGGGGTCGCGCCGCGCAGGACATAGGATTGGTGTTCGATGCTGCCCAGGCCTGCCTGCATGACCTGGTCCAGCGTCAGTTGTACCGGCAGGTGCCCGGAGGTCTGCATGCCGCGCGCTTTGGCCTGCCGTACAGCCTC
>DASWTB010000320.1:0-2506 GCA_036402315.1 Pseudoduganella sp.
CGACGTGGCGCGCCTGCTGGGCCAGGCCCTGCGTGCCACCGACCGCCAGTCGCCCACCAGCGGCTCGCTGGTCAGGCGCCAGCGCGGCGAAGGCACCGACTTCCGGCAGCTGCGCGAATACCGGCGCGGCGACAGCCTGCGCTCCATCGATTGGAAAGCGACGGCGCGCCACCGCAAGCCGATCAGCCGTGAATACCAGCTCGAGCGAGACCAGCAGGTGGTGTTCCTGCTCGATACCGGCCGCCGCATGTTGGCGCGCGACGACGACACCAGTCACTTCGACCACGCGCTGTATGCCGTGCTGACGCTGTCCTTCGTGGCGGGCAAGCAGGGCGATGCCGTCGGCCTGATGAGTTTTGGGGTCGACAGCCGCTGGCTGGCGCCGGCCAAGGGCCGCATCGGCCTGGACCGCATGCTGGCCGGGATCTACGATTTGCAGCCAGGCGAAGCCGCGCCCGACTACCTGCGCGCCGCCAACGACTTGCTGAACCGCCTGAACCGGCGCGCCTTCGTGGTGCTGGTGACCAATGTGCGGGATGAAGATGATGTGGCGCTGCGCCAGGCCGTCGACCTGCTGTCCTCGCGCCACCTGGTGATGTGCGCCAGCTTGCGCGAGCGCGCGCTGGACGCCGCCAGCACGGCGCCGGTGCAAGGCTTCGACGATGCCCTGCGGCTGGCGGCCAGCGAGCATTACCTGCAGCAGCGCCAGGAAGCGATCCGCCGCCTGGGCCTGCGCTCGGGCCACCTGGTGGACGTCGCGCCGGACCAGCTGGCGGGCGCCCTGCTGAACCGCTACCTCGATATCAAAGAAAGCGGAGCCCTGTAAAACCGAGCAGCAAGGCGCAGCCCAATGCCGCGCCAAGCTTCAGTCCAAAGTCGGGCGGCCGCGGCGCCGCGCCGAAATCATTGGCTCCCGCGCTACCCGGCGCCACCAGCAGGTAAATGACGAAAACGAACTGCAGGATCGGGAACAGCAGCATCAGTGCCCACCAGCTGCTCACATCGATATCGTGCAGGCGGCGGCGCGTCGCCAGCACCATCGGCAGCAGCAACACCAGCGGAATGGCAAAGCCGATCGCCTCGCTGGCCCAGGCATTGGCTGCCAGGCAGGCGCGCACGACTGGCATGTTGGAGACGATGACTGCGGCGATGGCAAACAGCACCGCCATGGGAAAGCCCAGCAGGCAGTAGGCCACAAAACGCACGCGCCCAATGCGGCCATGCCAGCCCAGCAGCCGCGCCTGTCCGGCAGGGGCGAACGGCAGTGCCAGCCCTGCCTGGGGCGCGGTGTAAGGGTTATGCACCAGTTACTGGCCGTCCTGCATCTGCGCGGCACGCGCACGGGCGGTGTATTCCTGGTAAGCCGGAATCGAAACGGCGGCAATGATGCTGAACATAATGATCATGATCACCGGCAGGATCCAGGCCACCACGATCACGCCAGTCGTGTTCGGGGCTGGGGCCGGGCCGTATTCGTTTGCGCCTTCATCGCCGCGACCGAACAGCAGCCACAAACCAAAGATAATATTGACGAGCGGGACAAACAACAGAAGGCCCATCCAGCCGGATTTGTTCAAGTCATGCAAGCGGCGGCGCACCTGGCTCAGGATGGCGACAAAGTACAGGATGTAAGCGATGACGGAGCCGGCAAGACTGCCGTTGGCGCCGTTGCCAAGCAGGGCACCGAGGAGCGCCAACAGCACTACTGCTGGAATCATCAGCAGGCCGGCGCCGATACCGTATGCAAAGTAGCGCACACGGCCAATGCGGCCATCGAGAGAAAAGAACTTAGGCATGTAGGTATCGTCGCTGGTGCGTTCGACCAGTTCCGCTTGCGGCATTGAATATGGGTTACTCACGGTTGCTCCTAAAGGGTATTCATTCGTTATTAAAGTTACCACCGAGAAAATCTTACATTACTTTTTTACTAAGACACAAGGCCGATTTCGATACAACACCCGGCTTGCGGCTTGCACCCGCGGCTGCGATACTTTCTCTAAAGACTGGACGGTTGCACCAATTCACCGATCGCCGCCATGCATCCCTCACTCAAGTGCCAGGGCAAGTTTTCTTTGAACTGGACCTACCTGAATGCCATCGCTTCCGGCGTGTCGGCAATCGACCTGGGCGGGCTGGCCCTGCGCAACAGGCATGACGCCCACCAGTTCGTGCGCGAATACGGTTTCGACATCGACAACCCGCATGCCCGCGAAGTGATCGCGCGCGCCCATGGCGAAGCGCTTGAATTCGTATGCAGCACTTTCCTGACGCCGGAGCAGGCGGTGCTGATCCCGGCCGAAGTGCGGAAGCCGGACGACCCGCTGGACTTGCTGGTGTTCGCCTCGCTGCATGGCAGCGGGCCGGCCGAAATGCGCCGCATGTGGTCGTGCGCCGTGCTGAAGGTCATGCATGGCATCTTCTACATCGACAACAACCTCAAGCTACGCTACTTCAACACCATCCGCCAGCAAGTGTTCGCCAGCCTGGATGAAGTGATCCGCGAGGA
>DASWTB010000321.1:0-5666 GCA_036402315.1 Pseudoduganella sp.
TCACCGATATGCGTGCATCTCGTTTTTTTATTTCAACCCTCAAGGAAGCCCCATCTGACGCGGAGATCGTCAGCCACCAGTTGATGATGCGCGCAGGCATGATCAAACGCCTCGGTTCCGGCATTTACACCTATATGCCAATGGGCCTGAAAGTGATCCGAAAAGTCGAGGCGATCGTTCGCGAAGAAATGAATAATGCCGGCGCCATTGAGCTGCTGATGCCTCTGGTGCAGCCAGCGGAACTGTGGCAGGAAACCGGCCGCTGGGACAAGATGGGGCCTGAGCTGCTGCGCGTCAAAGACCGCCACGGCCGCGACTTCGCCATCCAGCCGACTTCCGAAGAAGTGATTACCGACGTGGTGCGTAGCGAGATCAAATCCTACCGCCAGATTCCGTTGAATTTTTACCACATCCAGACCAAGTTCCGCGACGAGCGCCGCCCACGCTTTGGCCTGATGCGCGGCCGCGAGTTCACCATGAAGGATGCCTATTCCTTCGACCGCGACCTGGAAGGCATGCAGAAGTCGTACAAGATCATGTTCGATGCCTACACCCGCATCTTCACCCGCTTCGGCCTGAAGTTCCGCGCTGTGGCTGCCGACAACGGCGCCATCGGCGGCACCGGCTCGCATGAATTCCACGTGATCGCCTCCACCGGCGAAGACGCGCTGGTGTACTGCCCGACCTCCGACTACGCGGCCAATATGGAAGCGGCGGAAGCGGTGGCCAGCGGCACCCGTGCCGCTGCCGGCGCCGCGCTGGCCAAGACGTCGACCCCGAAGGCGGCCAAGTGCGAAGACGTGGCCAAGCTGCTGGGCATCGACCTGAAGCAGACCGTCAAGACCATCGCCCTGACCGCCGACAAGGAAGACGGCAGCAAGCAGCACTTCATGCTGCTGCTGCGCGGCGACCATGAGCTGAACGAGATCAAGGCCAGCAAGGTGCCGGGCCTGGCGCAGAACCGCTTCTCGACCGAAGCCGAAATCCTGGAAATCTACGGCTGCAAGCCTGGCTACCTGGGCCCGATCGGCGCCAAGGGTCCGGTGACCGTGGTGGCTGACCGCACCGTGGCGCTGATGTCCGACTTCGTGACCGGCGCCAATGAAGAAGACTTCCACTTCACCGGCGCCAACTGGGGCCGCGACATGGCGGAACCAGCCCTGGTGGCCGACCTGCGCAATGTGGTGGAAGGCGATGCTTCGCCGGACGGCAAGGGCGTGCTGGCGATCGAGCGCGGCATCGAAGTGGGCCACGTGTTCCAGCTCGGCACCGCTTACTCCGAATCGATGCAGGCCACCTTCCTGGACGAGAACCAGAAGCCGGCCCCGCTGCAAATGGGCTGCTACGGCATCGGCATCACCCGGATCCTGGGCGCCGCCATCGAGCAGAACTTCGACGACAAGGGCATTATCTGGCCAACCTCGCTGGCGCCGTTCGAACTGGTGCTGTGCCCGATGGGCATGGACCGCTCGGAGCTGGTGAAAGCCGAAACCGAGAAGCTGTACAACGCGGCACTGGAAGCCGGCATCGACGTCATCCTGGATGACCGCGGCCAGCGTCCGGGCGCCATGTTCGCCGACTGGGAACTGATCGGCGTGCCGCACCGCGTGGTGATCGGCGAGCGTGGCCTGAAGGAAGGCAACCTGGAATACCAGGGCCGCCGCGATACCGAAGCGACTGCCGTACCGGTGGCCGATGCCCTGGCCTTCATCAAGGGCAAAATCCAGAAGTGATCGCCATGGCAAGGCATTTGCCAAAGCAGGGACGTGAGCGCCGCCGCTGGTGGGCGCGTCCCTTGCGCTGGTGGCATACGCTGGCTTTCGCCAGCGGCGTGCTGTGCGCGCCGTTCGGTTTTGCCGGCAACCAGAAAGAGGAGGCGCTGGCCGACGGCGTGCGGCTGGCGCTGTCCAACGCCATCATGGATGCCCGGCCGCCCAAGCCGGTGCTGCTCACTCCCGCCGACCGCGCACAGTACGACCAGTGGTATGCCGCCATGTCGGACCGCCTGAAGCGCAAGCTGCCGGACGAATTCACCCGCCGCGAATTCCTGGAAACCGCGTGGTACGAGGCGCGCCGCGCCGGCCTGGATCCGGGCCTGGTGCTGGGGCTGATCCAGGTTGAATCGGCCTACCGCAAATACGCGGTGTCGATTGTCGGCGCGCGCGGCTATATGCAGGTGATGCCGTTCTGGACCAATGTGATCGGCGACCGCGACCGCTCCAAGCTGTTCAATATGCAGACCAACCTGCGCTACGGCTGCTCGATCCTGCGCATGTACATCGACATGGAGCAGGGCAACCTCTATCTCGCCCTCGGCCGCTACAACGGCAGCCGCGGCCGCCCCGAATATCCGAACGCGGTGCTCGCCGCGTGGAATAAATGGAAGCTATGACGATCTGCTCGAAGAAGTTCGGATTCATCCTGGCCAGCATGGCCTTGGCTGGCAGCGCGGTGGCTGCCTCTGGCGAACTCGTCAAGGGCAAGCTGGTTGATGGTGGTGGCGGTGACGATATGGGCGTGACGATCCTGTCCGACCAAGGCAAGAAGATCAATGCCTATTGCGCCGGCCAGTGCGGCGACTGGTTCGTCGCGGCTGCTGACGGCGAATACATGACGCTGAATCCGAAGCTGAAAGGCAAGGCAGTGACTGCCACAATTGCGACCGAGCGCAATGCCGGCCGCGTCGCCGGGCCGGGCGACGATGAGCGCTTCAAGTTCATCAAGCGCATCACACTGGCCAAATAAGTCCAGCTCTTAAGCTGTCTCAAATTGTATTGGTATGTCGATAATCTTTACACTTGTTCAATTTGAGACACGGGTAAAAATCCTAAGTGGCTGAAAGAAAAGAAACTTTTCTTTTTGGCATGATTCCTGCTTGGAAATGTTGTAGTAGTTAAACATAACCATCTAGGGAGAATGTAATTTTGGGTAATACCGTAATCAAGAAGCTGTTGGGCATCGTTCTGGCAATCGGCGCCATCGGCACCGCATCGGCGAATCCGGCTGCCGGCTTTTCCGGGCCGATGACGCCAATGATCACCTCGGGCGCCGCCCCGGATTCGCCTGACGCCCGCGTTGACCCAAACGTCGCTTCGTCGCGCTTTTCCGGCGTGGTCAGCCTGGCCATCCAGTACGACGGCCAGCAGTACATCTGCTCCGGCACCCTGGTCAGCAAGCGCCAGGTGGTAACCGCCGGTCACTGCGTCGACACCAACGGCAATGGCGCCCTGATTGACCTGAAAAAGCCTGGCAACAATGTGCTGGCCGTCTTCAACGCGACCACTTCCGGCGCCGGCCGCAGCGTGATTGCCGCTTCCCAGGTGTCGATGCACGCCGACTACGCCGGTTTCGGCAAGTGCCCGACAGGCGTGAACGGCTTCTGCACTAACGACGACGTGGCCGTGGTGACCCTGGGCCAGGACGCGCCGAAAGAAGCCAAGATCTACAAGATCGCCTCCACCGAACTGTTGGCCGGCACCCGCATCATCATGGCCGGCTACGGCACCTCGGGCGATGGCATTAACGGCTACACCGTCAGCCCGGCCTACCGTGTCAAGCGCAGCGGCGAAAACTATGTCGACGCGTTCACCGCCGACGACGAGTTTAACCGCACCGGCCGCAATGAAATCTGGTACGCCGACTTCGACGGCAATGGCCACGACACCTTCTGCGAATGGGGCATTGCCTGCTCGCCAGCGCTGCCTAACGACCGCGAAGCCGGTATCGGCGGCGGTGACTCGGGCGGTCCTTCGTTCGTCGAGATGTACGGCGAGCTGATGCTGATCGCGACCAACACCTTCGGCAACGCAGCCAACCTGAAAGACGGTACCTTCGGCACCTACTTCGGCGGCATGGTCCTGCACAGCTACCTGGACTACATCGCAAACGCCACCGGCGGCACCGCGCAGTTCGTACCGGAGCCTGCATCGGCCGCCGTGTTTGGCCTGGGCCTGCTGGCGCTGGCCGGCGCGCGTCGCCGCAAGCAAGTGAAGTAACGCCTACCTGGGCAGCAGCAGCGCGCTGGCACTGACCATCGCGAACAGCAACGCGCCCAGCGGCAGCAAGCCGTAATGCAGGAACGGCGCCACCAGTTGCGTGGCGCCTGCAACGCAGGCGAAGGCCAGGAACATCAATAGTCCCGCGCCTTTGCCGGCATCTTCCCCGGCCGCATGCAGCGCGCCGCCCATGGTGGCGGGACCGCGCAGGCCAAGGCCCCCGCAAAACAGTGCCGCCAGCACGGCCAGCACCACCAGGCCGCGCGTGCCTGCCAGCCCCGCCAGGGCCATTCCCATCAAGCCGGTACCTGCCAGGAACTGCAGCAGTGTCCCGCTGCGCACCAGCCATTGCTGGCCCAGGCGTTTCACCATCCTTACCGCGGCCGAGGCGCCGACCATGAAGGCCAGCACGCCGCAGATCTGCAGGATGGCGAAGGCTTCAATCCCCAGGCCGAGGGCATGCGTCACCAGAACCGGCGCGCTGGCAACGTACATCAGCAGGGCGCCGAACATGACGGCATAGCTCAGGGCATAGCGCAGGTAGAGGCGGTTGCGCAGCAGCGGGGCATAGCCGCGCCGGCCGGACGTGGTGGCGGGATGCGCTGGCGCTGCCGGTCCGCGGCCGACGATGCGTGCGACCAGCGGCAGCAGCAGCAGCGACATGGCCGCGATTAGCCAGAACGTGCTGCGCCAGTCGGCGTACAGCACGATCGCGGCCCCGGCCACCGGCCCCAGTGCCGGAATGGTGGATTCCGCCATGGCCACCATGGCCAGCGCCTTTACGGCATCGGCTTCGTTGAAGCGCCGCCTTATCAGCGCCGGCACGGCCACGGTGGCGGCGCCGGCGCCCAGTCCCTGCAGCAGGCGGCCCGCCAGCATCCAGTCGATGCCCGGCGCCATCGCGCACACCAGGCTGCCGCCGCCAAGCAGGGCGGTGCCGGCCATGATGGTGCGGCGGTCGCCGAAATGGTCGGCCGCCCAGCCCCAGGCCAGCTGCGACAGGGCCAGGGCCGCCATGAACAGCGCCATGGTTGCCTGCGCGGAGGGAATCGACGCACCCAGTTCCGCTGCCATCACCGGAATCGCAGGCAGGTACAGGTCCGAAGCCAGCAAGCCCAAGGCAGTCAGGCTGGCGAGGGGTATGGCAAGGCGGTGCAGTGCTTGCATGGGATGCGCAAAAAATAAAAGCCCCGAGCGCGTGGCGTCGGGGCTCCTCGAATGGCTGCAACAGCCGGAAGCAGCTTATTTCAGGTGGTCGGAAATCAGCTTGGTCATTTCAAACATGGAAACCTGGGCTTTGCCGCCGAAGACAGCTTTCAGCTTGTCGTCCGCATTGATCATGCGGCGGTTTGCGGCGTCCTGCAGGTTCAGTTTCTTGATGTAGTCCCAGACTTTCTTGGTCACTTCGGTACGCGGCAGCGGTGCGGAACCGACTACGGCGGACAGTGCGCTCGATGGTGTCATCGCCTTCATGAAGGCTGCGTTAGGTTTACGTGCGGCTGGTGCTGCTGCTTTCTTTGCTGCTGGCTTGGCTGCTGCCTTGGCCGGTGCAGCTTTTTTTGCTGCTGGCTTGGCGGCGGCTTTCTTTGCTGCTGGTGCTGCTTTCTTGGCTGTTGCCATATTCGAGCCTCCTTAACAAACAAATGGATAATTGCGCAATACTATCGCACG
>DASWTB010000322.1:0-18940 GCA_036402315.1 Pseudoduganella sp.
CGGCGCTGCCCTGGCGCGCGCCAACTATGATTTGCTGATCTATGACAGCAGCCTGGCCGGCGCTGCGCGCGCGGCCAATGTGCCGCAGCGCATCTGCCTGCGCAGCGGCGCCCAGGTCGCGGCCAGCGAGCCCGGACGGGATCCAGAGCTGTTGCGGCCCCTGACCCGCTCCGCCCTGTTCCACGCCCTGACTGCGCCGGCCGGCAAGGCGGCAACGGCGGCAGTCCCGGGCAGCGCGGCACCCGGTCCTTTCAGGAGTGGCAGCAAGGCCCTGGAAGGCCAGTCGATCCTGCTGGCGGAAGACAATGCGCTCAACCAGCTCGTCGCGCGCAGCATGCTGGAAGCGGTCGGCGCCAGCGTTCATATCGCGGAGAATGGCGCGCAGGCGGTCGACTTCCTGCGCGGCGGCATGCAGCCAGTCGACCTGGTGCTGATGGATGTGCAAATGCCGGTCATGGATGGTTTCAGCGCCACCCGGGCGATTCGCAAAGAGCTGGGGCTGGACTTGCCCGTGCTTGCCATGAGCGCCGGCGTCACCCTGGGCGAACGCGCCGAGTGCGACGCGGTCGGCATGAACGGCTTTGTCGCCAAGCCGGTCGACGGGGATGACTTAATTGCAACGATTTTGCGATTTGTTCATGCCAAGGTGCGCAATTGAAATCTGCCGAATTGACACAAACGCTATAATTCACTGGCAGTCATTAAACTTTTGGAAATAAATGAAAAAGCTTTTCATTGGGGCTACTTTTGCTGCCCTGTCGCTGTCGGCGCTCGCCGACACCTTTACAGTGATTGAAAACCAGCCCTTATCCGAGCTTTGGGTAAACCCCGGTTTCTATTCCCGTCACTTCCAGCGTGACAAAGGTTTTGACGATACCAATCCTGGTTTCGGCGCCGAGTATCGCTTTTCCACCGTCGCTTCCGCAACTGCCGGCCGCTTCCACAACAGCGACCGCCAGATGTCGAATTACGCCGGCGTGTATTACCAGCCCTGGGCCATCGGCCCTGTGCGTCTCGGCGCCGTCATCGGCGGCTTCAATGGCTACCCGAAAATGCGCGACGGCGGATGGTTCCTGGCAGCAATTCCAGTCGTCAGCGTGGAATATCAACGCGTCGGCGTTAATTTTGCTATCGTACCTACATACAAGGAACGTTTGCATGGTGCTTTTTCCGTGCAGCTCAAGTTCAAATTGCTGTGACTTAAATGAACAAGCGCGCATCCATTGAACACTTGCAGTCCAGTTCGCTAGAAGAATTGCAGCGGCTGGCAGGCTTTGTGTGTGGAAAGCCGGTGCCGGCCGAGGCACTGGCGGATGAGCAGCTGTTGTTCACCTTTTTGCCGGTGAACCATTCCGAAGATCAGCATGCCGCGCTGGCCGACCTTGCCAGCTGCCTGCGCACCCAGCAAAGCCTGCGCCAGGGCTTGGCCCGCGCCAAGGGCTTCCTCGATGGCTTTGCCGAACATGCTCCGGCACCGCTCTGGATCAAGGATGCCGCCGGCGACTATGTGATGGGCAGCGGCCTCGAACAACAGCATGACGCGCCCTTGGAAAATCCGGACGTCACCAAGACCATGGAAACGACCGATGAGGGCAAGCGCCATTGGCTGGTGCATAAATTCCCCATCCATGTGAATGGCGAATCCTTCACTGGCGGCTCCGCGATCGATGTCACGACCGAGGTGGAAAAAGAGCGCGCCCTGATCCGCCACGACAATTTTTATGTGCTGCTGTCGCGCCTGAGCGCCCTGATTCCCCGCTCGCGCACGCTGGAGCAGCTCTGCCTCGACGCTTGCCGCCTGGCCGCACACCAGCCCAGCCTCGACTGCGCCGCCATCAGCCGCCGCGCCGAGGATGGCACACTCTACCTGTTTGCCTCCGCCAGCCGCGAGGGCCAGGAGCGCCACTGGAGCCCGGGCGAAACCCCGCCGGACTGGCTGGCGTCCGATCTGGCGGCGCATGTGCTGTCGACTGGCCGCGTTCAGTCGGGTTCGCGCAAAGGGCACGAAATCGCGTCCTGCATGGCGGTGCCGCTGTTCGTCAATAACCAGCCCTGGGGCGTGGCGACGTTCTATTCGCGCCGCGAGCAGCATTTCGACGCCTTCTACCGCGAACGCGCCGGTGAGTTGAGCAACGAGCTGAGCTACGGCATCGAGCGCCTCGTCAATGCCCAGGAAATGCACCGCCTGGCGCGCACCAACGTGCTGTCCGGGCTGCCGAGCCGCCTGCAGTTCGAGGAAGAGATTGCCGCCCTCGCCGCCTCCGACGCCCGCGGCACGGTCCTGCTGATTAACATCAACCGTTTCGACGAGATCAGCTCCGCTTACGGCAATGCCGCCGCCGTTGGCCTGATGCGCCACATCGCGCAGCGACTGCGTTCCGTGGTGGCCGAAAGCATGCTGCTGGCCCACGTCGGCGTCGGCCGCTTCGCGGTATTCCTGCCGGCGCACGGCACCCAGACGGCCGCGGAATTCATCCACGAAACGGCGGTGCCGATGCTGCAAGGCGCCTACCAGGTCAAGGAACACAAGATCTGGTGCACTATCAATGCCGGCGCGGCGGCGCTGCCGGACGACGGCACTACCGCTGACGAACTGCTGGTGAAAGCCTGGGATGCACTGGCCGCAGCGCGCGACCTCGATTTGCGCTTCGGCCAGTACGACCGCGCCGCCGACCGCGTGGTGGCGCGCCAGATCAGCCTTGAAGTGGAATTGCGCGAGGCACTGGAACGCCAGGAGTTCGTCAATTTCTACCAGCCGAAAATCGACCTGCGCACCGGCAAGCTGACCGGCGCCGAAGCGCTGGTGCGCTGGCGTCATCCCTTGCGCGGCTTGGTCTCGCCGTCGGAATTCGTGCCGGAACTGGAGCGCACCGGCCTGGTGATAGCCGTCGGCCGCCAGGTCATGCAGCGCGCCATGCAGGACTGGCGCGCGTGGCACGATGCCGGGCTGCAGCCGCCGCAAATTGCTGTCAACGTGGCACCGGCCCAGTTCCGCTGCGATTCCCTGTTCAGCGATATCGAGCACGCCTTGCATACCGCTGGCGCAGACAAGCAGCCCCTCTCGATTGAAATCACGGAAAGTTCGCTGGTTTCCGACCATGACCGCGTGGTCGAAATCCTGAGCAAGGTGCGCGCGCTGGATGTGCCGGTCGCGATCGACGATTTCGGCACCGGCTACTCCTCGCTGTCCTACCTGGTCAGCCTGCCGGTCGACGTGATGAAGATCGACCGCTCCTTTGTCACCCGCATGTCGCACGATGCCGGCTATATGGGCCTGGTCAGCACGGTGGTATCCCTGGCGCACAACCTTGACCTCAAGGTGGTGGCCGAGGGGATCGAGACGGAAGAAGAGGCCAAGCTGCTCAAGCTGCTGCGCTGCGAACAGGGCCAGGGCTACCTGTATGGCCACCCTGTCCCGGCCGCCGAATTCGCCGCCCTGCTCGAACCGGCTTAGTGCTTGGCTCAGTGCCTCGCTGACGCGCGGGCCGTCGCCACTTGGTCGAGGATGTGCTTGGGCACAGCCGCGTAGTGCTGGAACTCCATCGTATAGGTCGCCCGCCCCTGGGTCAGCGAACGCAGCGACGTGGAGTAGCCGAACATCTCCGCCAGCGGCACCAGCGCGCGAATCTGCTTGCCGCCGCCCCCAGGGATCTCGTCCATGCCCTGCACCATGCCACGCCGCGTGGTCAGGTCGCCCATCACATTGCCCATGAATTCCTCGGGTGTCTCCACCTCGACGTGCATCATCGGCTCCAGCAATTGCGCGTCAGCCTTGCGCATGCCCTCCTTGAAGGCCATCGAACCGGCCATGCGGAAGGCATTTTCGTTCGAGTCCACGTCGTGGTAGGAACCGAAAGTCAGCGTGGCACGCACGTCGACCACCGGATAGCCCGCCAGCACGCCGGTATTCAGCGTCTCGCGGATGCCCTTCTCCACCGCAGGGATGAACTCGCGCGGCACCACGCCACCCTTGATGGCATCAACGAACTCGAAGCCCTTGCCTGCCTCCATCGGTTCCAGCTTCAGCACGACGTGGCCGTACTGGCCCTTGCCGCCTGACTGCTTGATGAACTTGCCCTCGATGTCGCTCACCGGCCTGGTGATCGTTTCGCGGTAAGCCACCTGCGGCTTGCCCACCGTCGTCTCGACGCTGAACTCGCGGCGCATGCGGTCCACCAGGATCTCCAGGTGCAGCTCGCCCATGCCGGACATGATGGTCTGGCCCGATTCCTCGTCGGTATGCACGCGGAACGAGGGGTCTTCCTGCGCCAGGCGGTTCAGGGCAATCGCCATCTTCTCCTGGTCGGCCTTGGTCTTTGGCTCCACTGCCTGCGAAATCACAGGTTCAGGGAAGACCATCTTCTCCAGGATGATAACCTTGTCCGGATTGCTCAGCGTGTCGCCGGTGGTCACGTTCTTCAGGCCCACCGCGGCGGCGATATCGCCGGCGAATACCTCCTTGATCTCCTTGCGTTCGTTGGCATGCATCTGCAGGATGCGGCCCAGGCGTTCCTTCTGGCCCTTGGTCGGGTTGTACACAGTATCGCCCGAATTGACGATGCCTGAGTACACGCGGAAGAAGGTCAGCTGGCCGACGAACGGGTCGGTCATGATCTTGAAGGCGAGCGCAGAGAACGGCTCGTCATCCGATGGATGGCGTTCGATCTCGTTGTCGTCTTCGTCGTGGCCCGCGATTGCCGGTACGTCCACCGGCGACGGCAGGTACTCGATCACCGCATCCAGCATGGCCTGCACGCCGCGATTCTTGAAGGCGCTGCCCGCCAGCATTGGCACGATCTCGTTGCGGATGGTACGCAGGCGCAGCGCGGTCTTGATCTCGTCTTCGCTCAGGGTTTCGCCGTTCAGGTACTTTTCCGTCAGTTCGGGCGTCGCTTCGGCGGCCGCTTCCACCATATGGTCGTGCCACTTCTGCGCCAGCTCTTTCAGGTTGGCGGGAATGTCCTCATAGGTGAACTTGACGCCCAGCGTCTCATCATCCCACATGATGGCGCGCATCTTGACCAGGTCGACCACGCCATGGAAATTTTCCTCGGCGCCAATCGGGATCTGGATAGGCACGGCGGTGCCTTTCAGGCGGTCCTTGATCTGCTGCTGCACGCGGAAGAAGTCCGCGCCGACACGGTCCATCTTGTTGACGAAGGCAAGCCGCGGCACCTTGTACTTATTGGCCTGGCGCCAGACGGTTTCCGATTGCGGCTGCACGCCGCCGACCGAGTCATAGACCATGACCGCGCCGTCCAGCACGCGCATCGAGCGCTCGACTTCGATCGTGAAGTCGACGTGGCCCGGGGTATCGATGATATTGATGCGGTGCTCGGGGAAATTACCGCCCATGCCTTTCCAGAAGGCGGTAGTGGCTGCCGAAGTGATGGTGATGCCGCGTTCCTGCTCCTGCTCCATCCAGTCCATGGTCGCGGCGCCATTGTGCACCTCACCCAGCTTGTGGTTGACCCCGGTATAGAAGAGGATGCGCTCCGTCGTCGTGGTCTTGCCAGCGTCGATGTGGGCACTAATGCCGATATTGCGGTAACGCTCGATAGGTGTCTTGCGGCTCATCACAATCTCCTTGAACGATGCCTTGCGGGCATCTTCGATTCTATCAGTAACAGGAGTGCCAAGATTGGGCGGCTCAGCAAGAAATCAAGGGAGCGGTTTCGCCTTTATCATCGCACTCGCGCGGGCAAAATGTCCGGCGCCAAGATGGTGCAGTGTATGCAGGTCGGAATTGTCTTCACGGAACGACCAGTGCCCATTGGAAAATACTCGTTCATCGGCGGCAGCGGCGACCACTTCCGCAAAGCAGGTATCGTAAGCGTCTTCGGTGTGGGGTTCGGGAATCAGGCGGCATTCGAGCCACGCCACGCAGCCCGCTGCGAGCAGCGGCGCGCCGGTGGCCTCCCCTGGCCGGGTTTCGATGCCGAAACGGCTGAACTTGTCGCCTTCACGGCCGCTTGAGGTGCCGACCGCGTAAGTCAGGTCGGCCGCCGCGGCGCCGGGAATGCAGATTGCGAACACGCCGCTGGCAGCGATCAATTCGCGGCTGAAGGTATTTTTGTCGATCACGACCGCAATGCGCGGCGGCGTGAATTCCACCGGCATCGACCAGGCGGCCGCCATGATATTGCGGCGCCCTTCATGCGCGCTGGTGACGAGGACAGTCGGGCCGTGATTGAGCAGGCGGCTGGCGTGGTTCAGGGCGACGGGCTTGAAGTGTTCAAATTGCTGAGTCATCCCCCATTCTAGCGCCGAAGCGGATTTCCGGCAGGCCGACCGCATCCGTCAGCGGCATGCCGAATACGCCGCCGGCGTAACGCTCCGGATCCAGCAAGTCGACCAGGGCGCTGGTGACGTATAACTGGTCCAGTCCGGGGCCGCCAAAAGCGGGGCAAGTCGGCTGGCTGACCGGGACGGCGATTGCGCGCTCGATGCTGCCATCCGGCCGGTAGCGCACGATCCGGCCCGCACCCCATTCCGCGTTCCACAGGCAGCCGTCGGCATCGATCGCGGAACCATCAGGCTCGCCGCAGCCAGGCGGCAGGTGGGCGAAGATGCGCTCGCCCGCTACCTCGTCGCCATAGTCGCAGCAGCGGATCATGCCGGACAGGGAATCGCAGAAATACATGGTGCCGCCGTCGGGACTGAAGCAGACGCTGTTGGCAATTGCCACTGGCGTCAGCGGCAGTGTTTCGAGGCGGAGGTTGTGGCCGAGCCGGTAGAATTGCCCGATCGGCGCCCTGCCGAGCGCTTCGTTCATGGTGCCGAACACAAAGCGCCCCTGGCGGTCACAGCGCCCGTCGTTGAGCCGCGTGCCGGCGACGTCGGCTTCGACGTCCACGATCGTCATCACTTCGCCAGCCGCAAAATCGAACCAGGCCAGCCGGCTTTCCAGGCCAAGCAGCAAGCGCCCTTCCGACGCCGTCAGGGCAAAGCAGCCGAGGCGCTCGGGCATGTCCCACTGCCTCGTTTCGCCGTTCGAGGGCCAATGGCGCCACAGCTTGCGGCCCAGGATGTCTGTCCAGAACAGCGATTGCGTGCGGTCGCACCACAGGATGCATTCGCCCAGCGCGTTCTGGGCATCGACAATCAGCTCCACATTCACCTCCACCTGTCGATGACGTAGCGCGTGTTCGCGCTGTAAGGCGCACCAGGGCGGCAGATCGCATCCGGAAAAGCCGGCTGGTTCGGCGCATCGGGAAAATGCTGCGGCTCCAGGCACAGTCCCGCGTAGCGCGTAAAGTCGCGCCCCTTGCCGCCTAGCGTGCCATCGAGGTAGTTCCCGCTGTAGAACTGCAGGCCAGGGCAATCGGTGTAGATATCCATCTGGCGGCCGGATGCCGGGTCGGACAGGCTGGCCTGGGGGCCCGGTCCGCCGGCGAGCACGAAATTATGGTCATAGCCGCGGGCCAGCGCCAGTTGCTCGTCCGCTTCGGCCAGCGCGCTGCCGATCCGGCGCATGCGGCGGAAGTCGAAAGCACTGTCCGCCACTTGCGCCGCCTCCCCGGCCGGCACCAGGCCGGCACGGACAGGCAGGTAGTACGCTGCATCGATGCGCAGTTCGTGTCCGAGGACATCCCCTTCGCCGGCAAGGTTGAAATAGCTGTGCTGGCTGATGCTGACCGGCGTCGGCTGGTCGGCAGCAGCCTGGTAGCGGCAGCGCAGTTCGCCAGTGGCCGTCAGCTCGTAGGTGACCATGACCAGCAGGTTGCCAGGATAACCCTCCTCGCCATCGCGGCTGAGGCGGCAAAGGCTGATGCGCGCCATTTCCTTGTCGCTACTGACGTGCGCCTGCCAGCATTGCTTGTGGAAGCCGCGGCGGCCACCGTGCAAGTGGTTCTCGCCCTCGTTCCGCGTCAACTGCACAATCCGGCCATCGCTCTCATAGCGGCCGCCGGCGATACGATTGGCATAGCGTCCCACCACGGCGCCGAAATAGGCAGTATCGCGCTCATAGGCCAGCAAGGTGTCGAAACCCAGCACGAAGTCGACGGGCGCGCCGTATCGGGCCAGCACGCGCCAGCTGCGGATGATGCAACCGTAATCGAGCACCGACAGCAGCATCCCTTGCCCGTTGTCGAGCGTGAATTCCATGACAGGCTCGCCATTGGCGAGTTCCCCGAACAGGCGGCTGTCGACGCAGGGCTTCATCGGGCACGCCAGGCCGCGATCAGTTCGCGCGCCCTCGACTCCAGGTCGGGCAAGGCAATGCCCGGTTCATACAAGCGGCCGCCGATGCCGAAACCATCGGCGCCGGCCCGCACCCATTCATGCAAGTTGCCCGCGCTGACACCACCCACCGGCCACACGCGTGCCGACGGCGGCAAGACCGTCTTGACGCTGCGCAGCCCGCTCGGGCCCAGCGTCTCAGCGGGGAACCATTTGATGGCGTCGGCGCCGGCCCGCAATGCCGCCAGCGCTTCCGTGGGCGTGGCGACACCCGGCAGCGTCAACATCTCCAGCTCGCGGGCGCGCTGCATCACCGCTGGATCGAAATTCGGCGCGACCATGATGCGGCCGCCCGCCGCATGCACCGCCTCCACGTCGGCCACTGTCGTCATGGTGCCGCCGCCCACCAGCGCATCGCTTGGCTTGATGCTATCAAGCAGGCGGATGCACTCCAGGGCGCCGGGCCGGTTCAGCGGGACTTCCAGGATGCGGAAGCCGCTGTAGAACAGCGCCGCCGCTACCGCCGGCGCCTCCGCTTCGGTCAAGCCGCGGAGGATGGCGACCAGCGGTGGCTGGTAGTCGTCGATTGCGCTCATCAGATAGCCTCCATGAAGCGAGCCAGTGCCGCGCAGTAAGCTTGGTCCGGGTCAATCAACTCGGTTGCGTAGCCGAGCATCTGCGCGACCTCGCGGTACGGCGCAGTAAGCTCATGCGACGCGATCAGGTGCAGTACGGGCATCGTCCCGCTGGCCGCCGACGCTTCTTCCCGGCGCGCGGCAAACTCGGTGCCGATCAGCAGGCCGCTCACGTAGGAACGGGTTTCGCCTGCACTCGACTCGCCCGCAACCACCCGGGCGCGCGCCTCAAACAGAGTATGGCTCAGGGCTTCGGCGCTTTGCGCACGGTTGGCGCCGGCCCGCAGCGCGTTGGCGTCGGCCTGACCTTCGGCCATCAGCGCGGCCAGGGTCCCGGATGAGCGCAGGGACGCGTACAACTCGCCGGTAATGTAGGTGGTCAGGCGCGCAATCGTGCCTTCGGCCACCTCCACCCATTTGCTGTGGGTTCCTGGCAACACGTAGCAGCCATCGCCATGCTTGAGCAAATGCGCGCCAAGCAGTTGCGTCTCCTCGCCGCGCATCACATCAATGTTGCCTTGCTCCCGATAACAGTAGCCGGGAACGATGAAGCAGCCCGCGGCGCTGCTGACGGGCACCAGCGTTTCGGGCAGGCGGCCGAGCGGAACGCTGCTATCGAGGTAGGCTACTTCCTGCCAGCCTTGCGCGCTGCCTACCATGCCCGACATCACGACCGGCACCAACGGGTCGAGTTGAAGCTCCTGGCGCAAGGTCTGAAGCGCTTCGGCAAAATGGCCCTGGGCGGCCAGGGCACCGAGCGCATCTTCATGCTTGCGCAGGCAGGCGCCACCAGCGCCAATCACATAGGCGCGGCGGTTGCTGGTGCCCCAATCAATGCCAAGCAGGCAGGCCGGCGCTACCATTCCGCCACGCTGCCATCGGCATGCCGCCACAGCGGATTGCGCCAGTCCGGCGCAGCGCGGCTGGCTTCGATGACCCGTTCTTCGTTGATCGCCACACCCAGGCCCGGCAGGGGCAATGGCTCGATGTAGCCGCCCTCCATGCGGAAGTCGCCGGCATTGTGCACGTAATCCAGCAGCTCGGCACCCTTATTGTAGTGGATGCCCATGCTCTGTTCCTGCAGCACGGCGTTATAGGAGACAAAGTCCACCTGCAGGCAGGCTGCCAGCGCCACCGGGCCAAGCGGGCAATGCGGCGCCAGCGTGACGTCGTATGCTTCGGCCATCGCTGCAATGCGCAGGCATTCGCTGATGCCGCCGGCGTGCGACAAGTCGGGCTGCAGGATCGCCAGCCCGCCCTGTTCCAGCACACGCTTGAATTCGCAGCGTGAGTACATGCGCTCGCCGGCTGCCAGCGGAATACTGGTCATGTCCGACAGGCGGCGATAGTACTCCGACTGTTCGGCCAGCACCGGCTCTTCGACAAACAGCGGCCGGTAAGGCTCCAGCGCGCGCAGCAGGGGCTTGGCCATCGGCCAGGCGACCCGGCCGTGGAAGTCGATGCCGAACTCGATGTCGTAGCCGAACGCGGAGCGGATGCCGGCGATGCGCTCGACCGCCGCGTCCACCGCGCTGGCGCGGTCCAGCATCGCCATTTCCTCCGTGCCGTTCATCTTGAAGGTATTGAGGCCGATATCGCGCAAGCTCTGGATGCCGGCCACCACGTCGGCCGGCCGGTCGCCGCCCACCCAACTGTAGATCTTCATGCGGTCGCGCACCTTACCGCCCAGCAGCTGGTACACCGGCACCCCCAGCACCTTGCCCTTGATGTCCCACAGCGCCTGGTCGATGCCCGCGATCGCGCTCATGAACACGGCGCCGCCGCGATAGAAGCCGCCGCGGTACATGGCTTGCCACAGGTCGTTGATGTGCGCCGGGTCGCGCCCGACCAGCAACTCGCCCAGTTCATGCACCGCCGCCTCCACCGTGCGGGCGCGGCCTTCGATCACCGGCTCGCCCCAGCCGCTGACGCCCTCGTCGGTCTCGATTTTGAGGAACATCCAGCGCGGCGGTACGCGGTAGGTGCTCAGTTGCGTGATCTTCATGGTCAGGAAGCCCTTGGGGCGACGCGGCTGCGATGGCTGGCTACCTGCTCCGCAGCCCGCTTGCCAGCCAGGAAGGCATGGTCCGAGTTGTAGTATTCCCATTCGCTGTAGCGCCCCGCCAGCAGGATGTCGTGCTGCGACAGCCATTCGCGCACGGTCGCGACATTACGGGCGCGCTGGTGGTCGTACACCACATAGGCAATCGGCATGTCGACCTGATTGGCCACAAGCACCTTGTCGTCCTCGCGCATGAAGCCCACCCGGATAGCATCGGCAATACAGCGCTGGATCAGGGCCTCGCCTTCGAGCGGCAGCGGCTTCCACGGCGAGTAGGAAATCTCGCAGGTGAAGCCGAAGCCGCCGGGCGCATTGCATTCGGGGCTGGCATTGCCCTGCACGAAGATGCGGTGGAAAATGCTGTCTTCCGGATAGTAGATCCAGTGCTTGTCGGTGACATCGGAGCGCGCGATGCCGATGTTCACGCAGCGGATCGAAATGTGGCGCAACCCCCGCGCGGCGTCGCGCACTGCGGGCGGCGCCGACTGGCCAATCAGCTTGACCAGTTCCGGCAAGGGCATGGTGCTGACCAGGTTGCCGTATTCGAAGCGGCGCCCATCTGCCAGCGTGACAACGTGCTCCTCCGGCAGTATCTGCGCCACCTCAGCGTTCACTTCCACCTTGCCGCGGATTAGCGGCAGGAAGCCGCTCATCAGGGCCTGGAAACCACCGCGGCGCGGGTAGCCGAAACGGGCATTCGGCCCCATCGGGCGCGGCACGGGGCGCAATGCACCCTCGATAATCTCGGACAAGTCCGGCAACGGCACGCGCCCCCCCAGCCATGAGGTCTCCATCTCGGTCAGCGGCACTGTCCACAGCTTGCGGTTGTATGGAATCGCGAAATGCGTCGCAATTCCCCTGCCCCATACCTTGTAGATGAAGTCCTCGAAGCTTTCAGTCTGGGCTGCGCGCGCCGCCGGACTGGCCTTGGCGGCGTCCGCGCTGCCATCGGCGCAGCAGTCCTCCACTTCCGCGCTCAAACATGCCGGTGTCGCGTCGCCATCGCCGTAGCGGGCCTCGATTGCACCCATGATGCATTCCTTGATCACGTCGGGCGGCAAGCCATACAGGGCTCCCTGGAAGGGATAGCGGGTGTACACGCCTTTGCTGCGTACCCAGGCTTCGCGCATCTGCCAGTGCTGGTTATCGCCCAGCAGCTTGTCGTACAGCTCCAGCACATAGGGATCGTTGGAGAACATGATGTGGCCGGCATGGTCGAACGTGAAGCCGCCGTCCCGGATGGAACGGCACCAGCCGCCAACGGTCGGCTCGCGTTCCAGCAGCAGGTTGTCTGCTCCCGCATGATAGGCCGCGGACAAGCCGGTCGGGCCGCCGCCGATCACGATGCTGGCGAACGACTGGCCGCTGGCTGTTCCGCGCAGCGGATTGATCTTGGCCGCCGCGCCGGCAAGCGCCAGCTTCGGTGGCTCCCCTTTGCCAGCGAGCCGCGCTGCCTTGCCACCCGGCGGTGTCCGATTGATCAGTTCATGCATGTGGTCTGCCGTCGCGTCCCAGGAAGTATTCGCCACCACTTCGCGCATGCGCGCTGCCATCGCAGCGCGTGCTTGCGGCGACTGCGCCAGGGCGGCCTCGCAGTGGGAAATGAATTCATTGTGGTCGTGACCGATCGCAACGATGTCGCCATAGGGTTGCTCGACATCGCGGATCGCCGTGCTGACGATGGGGAGTTCAGCCGCCATGTATTCCAGTACCTTGGTCGGGCTGATGAAGCGGGTGGCTTCGTTCAACGCGAACGGCAGCAGACAAACGTCCCAGCCGGCCAGGAAGTGCGGCAGGGCGTCATAGGACTGCTGCCCCAGGTAGTGCACGTTCTCCCGCTGCGGCAGCACAGCGGGATCAATCTTGATCACCGGCCCCACCAGCACGACCTGCCATTCTGGATGGGCGTCGGCAATGTCGGCAATCAGTTCGGCATCGAAACGCTCATCGATCACACCGTAGAAACCCAGCCGTGGCTGGGGGATCGCCAGGTACAGCGGATGGCCGTTGCTGCGGTCGAGCGCCTGCTCGAAATGCGCGGCATCGACGCTGCTTGGGAAACAGTGTGCATTGTCATGGCGGCTGCGCTTCGCTTCATACAAGCTCGGGCCGCCGGTGAAGACCAGGTCGGCGATGTTGAGCAAGGCGGTCTCGCGTTGCAGCAGTTGTTTGGGCGGGTTCTTGAAGGCACTCAGCTCGTCCATGCAATCGTAGATCACCAGCGCAGGCCGCAAGGCCTGCAACAGCGGCAATGCCATTGGCGTATAGAACCAGACCAAGACCTCCTCGCCTTCCGGCGCCAGGTCAGCCACCAGCGGCTGCAGCAGCGGAATCTGGTCATCGTGGAAGCCGTGCGCCGGGACCGGCGTGTGCGGCTGGCATACCGTCAGGTTTGGCGCGGGGTGGGACAAGACCATGCGTGCCTCCCCTTCCTCATTCACCGGCTCCTCTACGAACACGACCTTGTAATACTTGGCAAGGCGGGTGAGCAGGTGCTGGGGCCGCTGGAACACGAAATCCCAGCGCAGGTGGCAGAAAACTATCAAAGTTTGCATGGCATTCTCCTTGGTTTCACACAGGCTGATTGTCAGCCAGTCGTATCCTCACGCGGCGGTCGAACGGCGTGATGGGTCGTCTCACGGCGCACCTACTGCACATTGCGCGTGGCGGCGCTGATCAGTTCCAGCGGAATCTTCGGCGTGCGGTCGGCATTCAGCAGGCCATTTGTCTCCTGGAAGGTGTCCGCGAACTGCGTGTAGCAGAAGCCGCTGAACATCGTGGTCTCGTTGACCACCCTGAGCAGCGAGCGGTAATGCTCAAGGTAGGCTTCCGGCGTGTTCTCGCGCGAATAGCCCCAGGTATGGTGGGCTGGCGCATTGGGGTCGTAAGCGATGCCGCCGAATTCCGTCAGCACAATCGGCTGGCCGCGGTGCGGGAAACCGTCGAGTGTCAGGATGCGGCCGCCCGGGCGGCGCTGGTCGAACAGGGTGCGCACCGGATCGGTCACCTCGTAGCGCTGGCGCACGTGCTCCGGGTTGGGGTCGTAGTCGTGGATGCCCAGGATATCGGTCGCCGAAGCCTCCCAGCCGTCGTTGCCGATGACCGGCCGCGTCGGGTCGAGCATGCGCGTCAGGTGGTACAGCGCTTCGACTGCATTGCGGTGGGCCTGCACGGCGGTCAGGTTCGGCACGCCCCATGATTCATTGAAGGGCACCCAGACAATCACGCTCGGATGGCTGTAATCGCGCTCGATGGCCTCGGTCCATTCGCGCACCAGGCGCGTCATCGATCGCGCCGAGAAAGCATAGGCCGACGGCATCTCTTCCCAGACCAGAAGGCCCAGGCGATCGGCCCAGTACAGGTAGCGCGGGTCTTCGATCTTCTGGTGCTTGCGCACGCCGTTGAAGCCCATGGCCTTGGCCAGTTCCACGTCGCGCCGCAGGTCGTCGTCGGAGGGGGCGGTCATCAGGCTTTGCAGCCAGTAGCCCTGGTCGAGCACCAACCGCAGGTGGTATGGCCTGCCATTCAGCATGAAGCGGTCGCGGTTGATGGAAACCGAGCGCATGGCAGTGTAGGAGCGTACACGGTCCAGCACCGCGCCCCCGCGGTACAAGGTCAGTTCGGCGTCGAGCAGCGTGGGGCGTTCGGGACTCCAGAGAATCTCGTTGCGCGAATCGTCGATGCCGGGGTCGGACAGCGCGATCTTGCGGTTCGCTTCCTGCCCGACCATCAGGTAACTGTCGGCAGCCAGCAGCTTTTCGCCTTGCCAGACCTTGACTTCGACGGCCAGGCCGGGCGTGGCATCGCCGCCGGCCAGCACTTCGCAGCCCAGCTCATAGCCATCGAAGATCGGCGTCCAGCGCAAGCGCCGGATATAGGTCGCGCCGACGTTTTCCAGCCAGACCGTTTGCCAGATGCCGGTGGTGCGCGGATACCAAATCGAATGGGGCTCGCGCTGCCAGTCCTGCTTGCCGCGCGGCTTATTCAGGTCGGCCGGGTCGTCTTCCACGAAGACCACCAGCGTCTGTTCGCCATCGACCAGTTCGTCCGTGATGTCGGCCGTGAAGGAAGTATGCCCACCTTCGTGCTCGCTCACCATATGGTTGTTGATCCACACCCGTGCCTGGTAGTCGACCGCGCCGAAGTGCAGCAAGGTGCGTGCGCCGCGCTGTTGCACTTTGAAACGGCAGCGATACCAGCAGGCGTTATGGAAACCGGTGTCACCGATGCCGCTCAGTTCCGACTCGGGCGCAAACGGTACGGTGATGCGGCGCGACCAGGGGATATCGTCCGATGGCAGGCAGTACCTGTGTTCGTCGTCGAACTCAAATTCCCATTCGCCGTTCAGCGACTGCCATTGATCGCGCACCAATTGCGGCCGCGGATATTCGAATTGCCCCATCTTTGCCCCGCCCCGTTCTCGTTATTCGATGGGCCATCGTAGCAGCGCGATTGCCACAGTGCGCTTACGATACGGGCTGGAAAAATTTTCGGCGATCCGGCAGAGCGCCTCGATACACTGGCGGTAGCAGAATGCCGCGCCAGCTGGTTAGCGCCGTGCGCCGCCCAGCACCCGCGCAGGCAGCAGCACAATTGCGCGCAGCAGTTCAAAGACTGCTTCGACGCCGATGCCAAGCAGGCGGAACGGCAGCAACAGCAGCCAGGCGATGGGATACAGGATCAGGGCCAGCAAGGCCAGCGGCCAGCACAGGAACAGCAACAGCAGCCATAAGATGAAGCCGAACATCCCCTTACCTCCATTTGAAGTTGAGGCAACTTTATAGCGGACGTCCGGCCCGGACAATGGACATGCGACCAACTGCGGATTAGGCCGACAGATCGCGGAAAAACGGGGTCAGGCTGCAAAGGCCGGCAAGGCCGCCGTGTCGCGCAGCGGCAGTGCGCGCATGGTGGCTTGCAGTGACTGGATCTGGGCGCCGGCACGATAAGCGAAACTGACTTGTACCGTGTCGCCGCAACGCAGGTGCACCGGCTCGGCGAGCGGCAAAGTCATGTAATGGTTCAGCCAATCGATGGTGCTGTTGCGCTCAGGAACCACAGCAAGGATATTCTTGGTGATGAAGCGCAGTGCGTTCAGCTGGCCATCTCGCTCGGCGGTGAACTGGCCTTCCCAGCGGTACAGCATGTCGTTGGGCTGGGTGAAATCGATCAGGGAATAGACCTGGGGCTGGGCCAGTTCCAGCGTAGCATTCTGGATCTGGCCGGGCTGCTGGAACTGCACGATGGGGGCGATGAAACCGTCGAAGTCGTACTCCTGCTGTACCGGCTGCACGGCCATCAGCACCGCTTCCGGCAGGAACACAGGCAGCGGGCCGCCGAAACGCTCCAGGTAACGCTGCTTGAAATGCTCGATCACTTCGACCTGCTTTTCGCGCAGCATGGCGACGTGGATCATTTCGCAGATCACGACCGCGACCGGTTCCGGCGGCAGGTACTCGAAGGCATCGGCATGCACCACCTCGACCCGCTCGCCGTTCTCGTTCATGGCCAGGAATTTGCGCGCTTCCTGCACCATGTCCGGATTGAATTCGACGCAATACACCTTGCTTGCCTTCTGCGCAGCAAAGAAGGACAGCACACCGGTGCCGCCGCCCAGTTCCAGCACCTTCATGCCGGGCTTGACCACGTAATCGATGGCGGCCTTGAAGTTGTGCATGCGGTTGGCATCCATCAGCATATTGTGGTGGTAATGCACGGGGATGAACTGGCCGAGGTAGCAGCTTTCGATTTCGCGTTCGTTCAGCATGGCGGTGGCGCGGGGGCGCGGTGGGTTGTCGACAACAGGATTGTCGCCCCTGGCGGGCCCGGCCATTTGCACGATATGAAAGGGAAATACCGCCTTTATTTGCGGCTGAGATGCTTGCGGATCTGGCCGGCGATCCACGGTTTTTGGGCGCGGATGGCGAATTCGGCGGCGTCTTCACGCCAGGCACGGTCCTTCAGGGTGGCGTCGGCGCCCTGTTCCAGCAGCAGCTGGGCCGCATCTTCCTGGCCTTCGCGGGCGGCCAGCATCAGGGGCGTGGTGCCGGTTGGGGACGCCGCGTCAATATTGGCATGGCGCTCGAGCAGCAGTTTCATGATGTCGAGGTCCCCTGCCGCAGCGGCGTAATGCAGGGCGGTCCAGCCGGGGCGATTGATTTGGGCGCCCTTTTCCAGCAATGCCAGGACCGCGGGCTTGTTTTTTTGGAAAGCCGCCATCATCAGGGCGGTATTGCCGTTGGGCGATTGCTCGTCGACCTTGATCCGGGGATGGGCGAGCAGGAGGCGGGCGACACGCATGGCTTCATAACGCATCGCGATGATGAGGCCGGTCTCGCCGCGCTCAGGATCATGCAAGTTGGGATCCAGGCCGCGCGCCAGGACGGCTTTTGCCGTCCGGTCATCGTCGATCTGGACAGCCCGGAAGAAAGAAACCTTATCGGCTTCCAGGTCGGCGCCGGCAGACGCCGGATTGGCGAATGCACGCCCGGCAAACGTACCCAGCGCGGCGCTGGCCAGCGTGGCAATTGCTGCGCGCCGCGTCTTCATCAGGTGGCGGCCTTGAAGAGTTCGAAGAAGTTGGCAGAGGTCTGCTCCGCCACTTTCTCGACCGGCACGCCTTTCAGCTTGGCGATGAATTCGGCAACGTGGGCCACGTAGCCGGGCTCGTTCATCTTGCCGCGGTAAGGTACCGGCGCCAGATAGGGCGAATCGGTTTCGATCAGCATGCGCTCGAGCGGCACCTCCAGCGCCACCGCCTGCAGTTCCTTGGCGCTCTTGAAGGTGACGATGCCGGAAAACGAAATATAGAAGCCCTGCTCCATCGAGGCGCGCGCTACCTCCAGCGATTCGGTGAAGCAGTGCATGACACCTGCTACGCCGCCCTTGTCGGTGCCGGCGCCCTCTTCGCGCATGATGCGGATGGTGTCTTCCGAAGCGGAGCGGGTGTGGATGATCAGCGGTTTGCGCGACTCGCGCGAGGCACGGATATGGGTGCGGAAGCGGTCACGCTGCCATTCCAGGTCGCCTTCCAGGCGATAGTAGTCAAGGCCGGTCTCGCCGATGGCGACAATTTTGGGGTGCCTGGCCAGTTCGACCAGTTGCTCGACGGTTGGTTCGGGCGTGTCTTCGTAGTCCGGGTGCACGCCGACCGAGGCGTAGATGTGCGGATACTGCTCGGCCAGCGCAAGCACGCGCGGGAAGTCAGGCAAGTCGACCGAGACGCAAAGCGCGTGGCTGACCTTGTTTTCCGCCATCTTGGCGAGGATTTCAGGCATCCGGGCAGACAGCTCCGGGAAGTCGATATGGCAGTGGGAGTCGATAAACATCCCGGCATTTTATCGAAAATTGCGGAACTTATCCGGCGGCCGGCTGTCGAATGTCAAAACCGCGTGGAAGCTGCCACGCCAAAGTAGCGGAAACAGCTCAGCGGAGGCACCATGGACGTCGAGGAACGCATGTCGAAAGCAGAAGCCGAAATCGCCGCATTGAAAGAATGCCAGAGATCATTACTTCAGGGCCAAGCCGAATTGCGGGCCGCTTTGGAGCGCGGTTTTATGGAACAGCGCACAGCCATGGCAGAGTTGCGTACCATGATGGATGCGGGCTTCGCTGAACAGCGGGCTGCGCTGGAACGCAGCAGCAGTGAAGAGCGAGCTGCACGGACAGAATCGATCAAGGAGTTGCGCCTTGAAATGCAGCGCGGCTTTCGTTGGACCTTCAGTGTGCTGCTCGCGATCCTGGCTATGGTCATGGGCATCATCGCCCGGCTGGCCGGCGCCTTTTAGGCGACACGCTTGCCGAGGATGATCAGGTCGCGTTCGATGCCGTCAAGGTTGGCGACGCGCGGCAAGTTGGCCCAGGTTTGGAAACCGAACTTTTCAAACAGCGCCAGCGATGGCTTGTTGTGGCCGAAGATGAAGCCAAGCACGGTGTGCACATTCACCTGCGGTGCGAAATCGATGGCTTCCTGCAGGGCATAGCGGCCGACACCCTTGCCGCGCCAGGCTTCGTCGATATAGATCGACACTTCCGCGGTACCCGCATAAGCCGGGCGGCC
>DASWTB010000323.1:0-10026 GCA_036402315.1 Pseudoduganella sp.
CGCCGCATAGTGGCCGCGGATGTCCGCCGCCTTCGGCGCCAGCTCGCTGGCCTTCTTCAGGATCGGCAGGGCGCGCTCGAGCTGGTTCTGTTCGGCCAGGATCCAGCCCAGGGTATCCATGATGGTCGGGTTGTCGCCGGCCAGCTGCTGTGCCTTCTCGGCGGTGGCCAGGGCGCGCTTGTCCTTGTCCTGCTGGTAGGCCCAGGCCAGGTTGTTCAGCGCCAGCACGCTGTCCGGCAGCTTGGCCACCACCGTTTCGAGCTGGCCAATGGCCGCCTTGTACTGCTTGGCCGCCAGGTTCTGCTCGGCTGCGTACATCAGGCCCAACGGCTCGTCCGGATGCGCCTTGCGCCAGGCGGCCACCTGGGCATCGGCCTCGGCGGCACGGTTGGACGCGCGCAGCGCGGTCGTGAGCTTGAACAGCAGTTCCGGCCGTGCCGCCAGCGTGAACGCTTGCTGGTAAGGCGCGACCGCCTGCGCCGGCTTGCTGGCCTGCATCTGCAAATCGCCCTCCAGCATGAAGCCGCCCGCATGCTTGGGCTGGACCTTCTGCAAGTTGCGCGCCGCTGCCAGCGCATCCTCCGGCTTGCCCTGCATCAAGGCCAGGTCCGCCTGCATCAGGTGGGCCTGCGCCGACGCCGGATCCAGGCTGAGCGCTTTCTTGACGCTGGCTTGCGCCGCCGGCAAATCCTTTTTCTGCACCTGGACGCTGGCCAGGAACAGCTGGGCTTGCGGCGATTTCGGCGCCACGCCGGCCAGCTTGCTATAGGTTTCGTAGGCGCCCGGCACGTCGCCCGACATCTGCTGGGCCCGCCCCATGACTTCCAGCACCAGCGGCGAGGCCGGGTGCACCAGCAGCACCTTGCGCATATGCTCGACCGCCTTGGCGGGCTGGCGCGTCTGCAGGTAGTAGCCGCCCAGGCGCACGGCCGGCACCAGGTTGTCGGGGTCGACGGTGGCGGCTTTTTCCAGCCACTGGGCCGCTTCGTCGCGTTTTTTGTCACGCTCGGCCAGCTGCGCCAGGGCCGTCATGGCGCCGACATTGTCCTTGTCCTTTTCCAGCAGCTTCAGCATGTGCTGGCGGGCCGCCTCGGGCTTTTGCTCCATGATCTCGAGCTGGGCCAGGTTGGCCACCGTGGCATAGCTGGCGGGCTCCAGCGCCGCCGCCTTGCTGAAGGCAGTACGCGCGCCTGCCTTGTCCTGCTTGGCCAGCAGCACTTGTCCGCGCAGCACGTACAGCTCGGCATCCTTGCCATGCTTGGCTTCCTGCTTGGCCAGTACGGCCAGGGCCTGCTCATAGTTGCTCATGGCAAGGTGGGTGCGCGCCAGCGCCGTGGCAGCCGGCAGCGAGTCCGGTTCCAGTTCCAGCGCCTTGTTCAGCGTGGCCAGCCCTTTGTCGCGCTCGCCCAGCGCCAGGCGGGCGCCGCCCAGCGCAATATGGCTGGCGGCGCGCTTCGGGTTGAGCGCAATCGCCTGCTCGAGCAGGCCGGCGGCCTTGGCCGGTTCGCGCTGCAGCATATGGGCTTGGGCCGCCAGTTCCAGCAGGCTGCCGTCGCTGACCTGGCCCTTCAGGACCGGCTCCAGCACTTTCTGCGCTTCGGCCGGGTTGTTGCCGCGCAGCAGGGTCGCTGCCAGCAGCTTGCGCGCAAACGCATTGCCGGGCTGGACGTCGAGGTAGCTGCGCAGCTTGGCCTCGCCCTGCTTCAGCGTGCCCAGCTGGAAGTCGACGGCGCCCGACAGCAACAGGCTCGGCGGGTGGTTGGGCGCGCCCTTGGCAATCGCTTGCAGGTTGTCGCGCGCCGCCGTGTAATTGCCGCGCGAGTAGTCGAGCAAGGCCTGGGTGTACAGGGTGGTCAGGCTGCGCGGCGCCGTCTTCTTGGCCGCGTTGATGGCGGCCTGGGCGGCATCGAGCCGGCCGGCCACGATATCGAGGTAAGCCTGCTCCAGGTTGGCGCTGCTGTTGGTCGGGTCCAGCTTGATCACCTCGGCAAAGGCGGCGCGCGCCTCTTCCGGCTTGGCCTGGGCCCGCAGCAATTCGCCCTTGAAGGTCAGCGCATTGATATTGCCGGCGTCCTTGGCAATGGCCTGCTCGGTCAGCGCACGCGCGCCTTCCAGGTCGTTGCCGATGGCTGCCAGGCGCGCCATGCCGGTCAGCGCGTCGGCGCTGTTGGGCTCGGCGTCCAGCGCCGACTGGAACTGCTGCCTGGCTTCGTCGAGCTTGCGCAGGCCGATCAGGGCTTCGCCGCGGAAGGCCAGCAGGGCCGGGCTTTGCTGGAACTTTGCCGTTTCATCGAGCATCTTCTGCAAGTCGCCCAGGCGCAGCATCGCTTCGGCCAGCAGCAGTTCGCTCTCTTGCGGCTTGTACTTCAATTCGAGGGCGCGGCGCGCTTCCTTTTCCGCCGAGACCGGATCGCCCATCTGCAAGGACAGCTTGCCCAGCTGGTAGCGCGCCTCGCCGTTATTCGGATCCTTGGCCAGCGCATTCTTGAGCTGGATCTGGGCGCCCTTGCGGTCGCCTTTTTGCTGGAGCTGCTTGGCGTCGGCCAGCAGGCTTTCCGGGGTGTCCGACTTGCAGCCGGCCAGCAGTGCGCTGGCGGCCAGGGTGGCGGCCACTGCCAGCCGGGTTACGCGATATGCCATGTTGTCCCTCAGTTTGGTGAAGTCGATGTTATGTGTTGCGGTGGGCGCGGAACCATTGCTCCAGCATCATCAGCACCCACACCATGGTGCCGTGGTAGCCGGCGTGCTCTTTCAGGTGGGTGCCGACCAGTTGTTCGATGAATTCGCCGCGCACCACCTGGCGTGCCTTGAGGTCGCTCAGGCTGTCGGCCGCCAGCTGCTGCAAAGTGTGGTGCTGCTGCAGCCAGACGCCGAACGGCAGGCCGAAGCCATGCTTCTGCTTGGTGATGATGGCATCGGGCAAGAAGCCGCGCAATGCTTCCTTGAAGAACCAGCGCAACTGGGTGCCGTTCAGCTTCTGCTGCGGGGTCAGCCCGGCCGAAAAAGCCACCACAGCATCGTTCAGGAAGGGGAAGGCCGCTTCCACACCGGCCAGTTCGCAGGCCTTCATCACTTTCGGCAAGTCGTTGTCGGCCAGGGTGATCTGCAAGTCCAGCGCCAGCATGCGGTTGATCAGGGAGCGCGCTTCGCTGCGGCCGTAGTTGCGCTCCAGCGTGGCGATCGGGTTGCCGATGTCGGCTGCCGCCAGGAAGTCGTCGGTGAACACTTGCTGCGGACCGTAGCGGCCCAGCAGGTTGTAGGTTTCCAGCCGCGCCGGCATGCCGACCGAGGCTTGCTCGATATAGCTGCGCGCCTTGCGCAGCAGGCGCACCCGCTCGCCGCCCGGGAAGTTGAACACGGCCGGCTCCAGCAGGGCCTTGCGCACCAGGCGCGGCACCCGCTCGTACAGCTCGAACACATGCTGCTTGGCATAGCGCTCGTTGCCGCCGAACAGCTCGTCGCCGCCGTCGCCGCCGAACATGCGCTGCACGCCGTCGGCCTTGGCCATGCGCGCGCAGTAGAAGGCCGGCACCGCCGAGGCATTGCCGAACGGCTGGTCGAACACCGCCGCCACCTGCGGGATCGCCTGCGCCACGTCCTCCGGCGTCACATAGTATTCGTGGTGGCGCGTGCCGAAATGGCGCGAGGCGATGCGCGCGTATTCCATCTCGTCGTAGCCCTGGGCCTCGAAGCCGATCGAGTAGGTGTCGGCGGCCACGCCGCCGACCTGGGTCAGCATGCCGGCGATGGTCGAGCTGTCGGTGCCGCCGGACAGGAAGGCGCCGACCTTGCGGTCGCCCACCGCTTCCTTGACGCTGTGGCGCAGCACGGCCAGGAAGTCTTCCTTCAGTTCGCCGAACGAGCGCTTGCCGTCTTCCTCGAACTGCATGCGCCAGTAGGTGTGCTCTTCGACCCGGCCCTGGCGGTAGTGCAGATAGCGGCCGGGCAGCAGGCGCTGCTGGCCCTGGTACACGGTGCCGGGCGAGGGCACCATGTGGAAGTAGACGTAGTTGTACAAGCCCTGGTGGTCGAGCACGCCCGGCGTCAGCGGGTGGCGCAGCAGCGCGTCGGCCGAACTGCCGAACACCAGGGTTTCGCCGGCCAATTGCCAGTGCAGCGGCTGGATGCCCATGCGGTCGGTGGCCAGCAGGGCTTCGCCGCTGCGTTCATCGAGGATGGCCAGGGTGAAGCAGCCGTGCACCTGGGCGCAGGTGCGCTGCGCGCCCTGCGACCACAGCGCGGCCACCGTGGCGGCCACGCCCTGGCCGGCGGCCTGGGCTGCCAGCGCCGGGTCGTCCAGGCGCGGCTGGCCCCACAGCGCCACCAGCAAGCCATCGCGCTGGTAGACCTCGGCGCTGCCGGCCTGCGCTGCCACGGCCACGCCGCTGCGCTGGCCGGAGCAGGCCAGCAGCGCGCCCTGGTCGAAGCGGGACAGCGGCGCGGCCATCTGCTCCAGCAATTCCGGCGCAGCGGCCAGCCCTATCCATCCACAGATCCCGCTCATATGCTTCCCTTCCGCTTACACGAAGACTTCGACCGCGGCCGGGTGGCTGAGGAAAGCCGCCGGGCTGGCCGTGGCGCCATACGCGCCCGATTGCAGTACCACCACCAGGTCGCCGGCCTGCGCCTGGCCCAGTTCCATCTGGTCCGCCAGCAGGTCGAGCGGGGTGCACAGCGGGCCGACCACCGAGGCCAGTTCGCGCGGGCCGCCGGCCACCCTGGCGCCGATGACTACCGGATAATTCTTGCGGATCACCTGGCCGAAATTGCCGGAGGCCGACAGGTGATGGTGCAGGCCGCCATCGGTCACCAGGAACACCTGGCCGCGCGACTCCTTGCGGTCGACCACGCGGCAGACATAGGCGCCGGCCTCGCCGACCAGGTAGCGGCCCAGTTCGATCACAACGTCGGCGCCCTGCAGGCGCGGCCGCACTTCCGACATGATGCGTTCCAGGTTCTGGCCCACCGCTGCCAGGTCGAGCCGTTCTTCGCCCGGGAAGTACGGGATGCCGAAGCCGCCGCCGATGTTCAGGATGCGCGGCGCACGCGGCGCGGCTTCCGCCAGGCGCAGCGCCAGCGCGAAGGTTTTTTCATGGGCGTCCTGCAGCGCGGCAGCCTTCAGGTTCTGCGAACCGCTGAAGATGTGGAAGCCATGGAAGTCCAGGCCCAGCGCGCCGATCCGCGCCAGCATGGCCGGCACGCGCTCGGCATCGACGCCAAACTGTTTCGGGCCGCCGCCCATCTTCATGCCGGACGATTTCAGCTCGAAGTCCGGGTTCACCCGCACATTGACTTTCGGCACGATGCCCAGGCGCTGGCCGATGACGGCAGCGCGCTCCATCTCGCCTTCCGATTCCAGGTTCAGCACGATGCCGGCGGCAATCGCGCAGGACAGTTCGGCCTCGCTTTTGCCGGGACCGGCAAAACTGATCTTGGACGGGTCCATCACGGTATCGAGCGCCACCCGCAGCTCGCCGCCGGAAGCGACGTCGATGCCGTCGACCAGGGTCGCCATATGCTGCACCACGGCCGGCATCGGGTTGGCCTTCATGGCGTAATGCAGGTGCACGTCCCTGGGCAGCGCGGCCCGCAGCTCGGCCACGCGGGCCGTCATGGCGGCGCGCGAATAGGCGTAGAACGGGGTCTGTCCGACGCGCGCGGCCAGCCGCGGCAGCGGAATGCCGCCGATCAGCAGGCAGTCATCCTCGACCGCGAACTGCAGCAGCGGCGCGTGTTGCGGGCGGCGCGGTGCTGGCATGCTCATGCGCCTTCTCCAAACACATGCTCGTACTGGGCCGACAGCAGCTTGCGGTCGATCTTGCCGTTCGGGTTGCGCGGCAGGCTGGCCTCGGCAATCACCACCTTTTGCGGCAGCATATAGGCCGGCAGGTGCGGCTTCAGCGCGGCCAGCAGGTCGGAAGCGGTCAGCGCCACGCCTTCGCGCGGCAACGCCACCACCACGATGGCCTGGCCCAGGGCCGGGTGCTTGACGCCCAGCGCCGCCGCTTCGGCCACCTGGTCGCGCGCATACACCACTTCCTCGACTTCGGTCGGCGACACGCGGTAGCCGGAAGTCTTGATCATTTCATCGTTGCGGCTGATGAAGTAGAGGAAACCGTCCTCGTCCTTGCGCACCGTGTCGCCCGACCAGACGGCCAGCTCGGTGAGCGGCAAACCGTAATGGCGCGGCGCGATCGGCTTGAAGCGCTCGGCCGTCTTGGCCGGGTCGTTCCAGTAACCCAGCGAGACCAGGGCGCCGCGGTGCACCAGTTCGCCCGGCTCGCCCGGCGCGCATTCGGAACCATCGGGGCGCAGCACTGCCACTTCCGCATTCGGGATCGCCTTGCCCATCGAATCGGGACGGCGCTCCAGTTCCTCCGGCGGCAGGTAGGTCGAGCGGAAGGCTTCGGTCAGGCCGTACATCAGGAACGGCCTGGCGTTCGGCAGCGCGGCGCGCAGCGCATCCAGCGTCGGGCGCTGCATGGCGCCGCCCGAATTGGTCAGGTAGCGCAGCGTGCAATCGGCCGGCCAGGGCAGCGGCGCCAGCTGGATCCACAGCGGCGGCACGGCAGCCAGCCCGGTGATCTTTTCCGCCACCACGGCATTTAGCACATCGCGCGGCAGCAGGTGGTTGATCAGCACGGCCGTGGCGCCGGCGTGGAAGGCGGTGGTGAGCTGGCTCAGGCCATAGTCGAAACTGAGCGGCAGCACCGCCAGCAGGCGGTCGGCCGGCGTGTTTTCCAGGTAGCTGGCCACGCTCTTGGCGCCGGCCACCAGGTTGCGGTGCGACAACACCACGCCCTTCGGCTTGCCGGTGCTGCCCGAGGTGTACAGGATGGCTGCCAGGTCGCCGTCGATCACGCGGTGCGGCGCCGGTGCAGCCTGGCCGCTGGCCAGGGCGGCGTCCCAGCCCAGCACTTGCACGCCCGGCACGGCCGCCGGGACGCCGGCGCCAACCGCCACCACCAGCTTGAGGTCGCGGCAATGGGCCAGCGCATCGCCCAGCAGGCGCAGGCGGTCGACCGAAGTCACCAGCACCCGCACATTGCAGTCGGCCAGGATGTAGGCCACCTGCTCCGGCTTCAGCAGCGGGTTGACCGGCACGAAGGCGCCGCCGGCCGCGGCGGCGCCGAACATGGCCGCCACGTTCTCGACATTCTTTTCCATGTAGACGGCAACCCGCTCGCCCATGCCAAGACCGTGCGCCAGCAAGGCGTCGCGCGCGGCGCGCACCAGGCCGGCCAGCTCGGCGTAATCGAGGCGGCGGGCGCCGGACACCAGCGCTTCCGCCTGCGGGCTGCGTGTTGCGCTGTGGAAAATGAACTCATGTACCAGGTCGCTCATGCGGCGGCCCTCCTGAAATCTGGATCAAATGACAATTGTATGTGCAACTCATTGCTCCGGCAACGCGCGCCGCCAGCCTGGCTGGCCCGGTGCAGGGGCCCGCTCACGCTGGCGCAGCCGGCGCGTGGCGCGGCCTATCGTTTCGTGCAAGGCACCGGCCAGGCCGGCCAGGTTGCGTGGCTGATAAGCCACAATGCCCCAGCGTTCGCGCCGCTCGCTCATCCAGAGTTGCTTGTAAGGATCGTCGCCCTGCAGGTAATCGACTTCCTGCACATGCTCGACCTCCATCACATGCTGCATCAGGTGGGCGCTCAGCAGGGTGCCCGGTGCATACGGCTTGGCTGACTCATCATATGCGAGCTTGTAGATCATGGCCTTGCCATTGCGCACAATCCAGAACTGGGCGGCAACCGCCTTGCCATCCAGCCAGGCCAGGCCCAGGCGCAGGCTGCCCTGGGCGGCGCACAGGCGCATCAGGCCAGGCAGGAAGGCTGGGTAAGGCTCCGGCACTTTCCAGCTGTGGGCGTACACCGCCTCGTAGGCGGCGATGGCCTCCGGCAACCGGGCGCCGCCGGTCACGATTTCCAGGGTGCCGCCGGCTTGCGCGAACTTGCGGCCCATGCGCTTGAGGGTGCTGCGCACGGCGCCGGGACGCGCGGCCAGGTAAGCCGGCCAGTTGCTGTCGGTGGTCAGGAACCAGTTGCCGAACGAAAAATACTCGAAGGGCAGCCAGCCCAGCTTGCGCAGCGCATCGAGCAGCACCTGGTAGGCGTGGCTGGCGGGGTCCATCGGCTTCATGGTCAGGTGGCTGGCGCCCGGGAAGTCGCGCTGCACGGCGGCCAGCAGCACCAGCAAGTCGGGCGCCTTCAGGCAGGGGTTGAAAGCCGGCTGGTACAAGGACGTATAGAAATTGCTCAATGCCTGCAATTGCCAGCCGCCGCTGTGCTGCACCGCATGCAGCGGCAGCACCGCCTGCACCAGGCCGTCGCGCCGCAGCACGTAAAAGCGCACCACGTCGTCGCAATCCATGACGGTTTCGATCAGGTTGCGGTACCAGTCGCAGCCGGCATCGCTGCTGCCCTGCCCGGCCTGCTCGATGCAGGCCCGCGCATCGTCCGGCAAAGCTTCGACGCTGCCGATCGCATCGACCGTGTAGCGCCCGTTGGCCAGGGCTGCGCACTGGCGTTGCTGGCCACCGAGCACCTGGCGCAGCTTGGCCAGCGCTTCCACCGCGCTGTAGCGGTACAAGGTATCGTGCTGGATCCAGCGCTGGGCGGTGCCCCATTCCAGCAAATTCTGGTCGGCATCGGTGTAGAACTCGATGATCTTGCCGGCAAACTGGCTGAAGGCGCGCCGCAGCAGTTCGTGCAGCAACAGCCGGCCCGGCGCATAGCGCGCGAATTCGGCATCGTAGGCGGTCTTCATCATGACCAGCATGGCGCCGCGCGCCAGGACCAGGCGCGAAGCGACCAGCCGCTCGCCGAACCACAGCTCATACACCAGGCCGCGCCCTTCCCGCGCCGCTTCGACCAGCACGTTCTGGTAGAACGGCAGCTGGCCGCCGTGGCTGATGGCCGTGCCCTCGCGCCCTTTCCAGCTGGCGCCTTCCAGCGCGGCGTAGCGCGCCACCGCCTCCCCCACAGCGGCCGGCTCGCTGACTTCGGCGTAGCGCGGCGCCAGGCCATCGGTGACGGCGCGCTTCTGGTAGCGGCGCATATTCGATTGCAGGCTGCGCGAGCGCGAGGACCAGTAGCCGTCGAAGCTGCCCTGCAGCGTCACCTGCATGGTCAGGGCATGGTTGCTGTGCAGCTGGAACGGCCGGCTGACCGCATTCACGCCGCCCACCAGCGGATCGTTGCACAGCAGGTCAAGCTGCACGGCGCCGAGCGGCAAGCTGCGGCACAGGCCGTCAAGCTGGGCGCGCTCGGCCACCAGGGTGGGGCCGATCTGCAACTGCGGCGGCAGGAAGCTGGCCCAGCGCATCCGGCTGTGCGGGCGCAGGATGCACATGCCTTGCAACTGGCCTTGCTGCTCGTACCAGAACAGCTGCTCGTCGCCGCGCCCGAAATGCTGGAGCAGGGCATTGACGAAGCGGCTGTCGAGCAAGGGATGGTTGCCGCCCACGCGCTGGTTCAGCGCATCCCAGCGCGCGGCATGGCTGCCCAGGCCGCCTTGCAGCGGCGCCGATTGCCAGCGGCTCATGCGAGCACCCGCCTGAGCTGGCTGCCCATCCATTCTAGCTGGTCCGCCTCCAGGCCTTGGTGGCAAGGCAGGTGCAGCAGGCCGAGGCGGTAACGCCCGGCCACCGCGCAATCGCTGCTGGCCAGCTCATCCCAACGCCAGATCGGCAGGCCGGCATGTTTCAGGGCCGCGAAACGGCTGTCGTCGGCCAGCAGCAAGGGGAACATATAGGGCGCGCAGCCGTCCGGCAGGCTGGGCCACAGGGGCTGCGCCAGCGCCAGGCCGGTCACCTGGGCCGCCCAGGTGGCATAGTGCAGGCGGCGCTGCCGGGCCAGCCGCTCGAGCCGGCTGTGCCGCATGATCCAACGCGAGCCGGCCAGGCCGCTGCTGCCTGCCAGGGCAGCCTGGTACTGGTGGGACGGCGCGCCTTCGCGGCTGCGCACATCGGCGCCGCAGGGGCGCTGGGCGGCCGCCTGGCGCGGCGGCCGGGCCGGCTGGCCG
>DASWTB010000324.1:0-19247 GCA_036402315.1 Pseudoduganella sp.
CCGGTTTTAATCGACCGCGCGCAGCTTCGGCGCCTCTTCGCCATCATCATTCACCGCCGGCAGCTCACGCACGCCCAGCGCCGCACGCACCTTGTTCTCGATCTCACGCGCCAGTGCCGGGCGCTCTTTGAGGAAGGAACGGGCATTGTCCTTGCCCTGGCCGATACGCTCGCCACCGTAGCTGTACCAGGAACCCGACTTCTCGACGATCTTGGCTTCCACGCCCAGGTCGATGATCTCGCCTTCGCGCGAGGTGCCTTCGCCATACAGGATGTCGAAGTGGGCTTCCTTGAACGGCGGCGCAATCTTGTTCTTCACCACCTTAACCTTGGTCTCGTTACCAATCACCTCGTCGCCCGACTTGATCGAGCCGGTGCGGCGGATGTCGAGGCGCACGGAGGCGTAAAACTTCAGGGCGTTACCGCCGGTGGTGGTTTCCGGCGAGCCGAACATCACGCCGATCTTCATACGGATCTGGTTAATGAAGATCACCAGGGTGTTGGTGCGGTTGATGGTGCCGGTCAGCTTGCGCAGCGCCTGGGACATCAGTCGGGCCTGCAGGCCCGGCAGGGAGTCGCCCATATCGCCTTCGATTTCCGCTTTCGGGGTCAGCGCGGCAACGGAGTCGACCACGATCAGGTCCACGGAACCGGAGCGCACCAGCGCATCGCAGATTTCCAGGGCTTGTTCGCCGGTGTCCGGCTGGGAGATCAGCAGCTCGTGCAGGTTCACGCCCAATTTTTGAGCATAGACCACGTCCAGCGCGTGTTCCGCGTCGATGAAGGCGCAGGTGCCGCCCATTTTCTGCATTTCAGCGATGGCTTGCAGGGTCAGGGTAGTTTTACCGGAAGATTCAGGACCGTAGATCTCCACCACACGGCCGCGTGGCAGGCCGCCTACGCCCAGCGCGATGTCCAGGCCCAGCGAGCCGGTGGAGACAGTCTGCACTTCCTCGATCGGGGCGGATGCATCCATGCGCATCACGGAGCCTTTGCCAAACTGCTTTTCAATCTGGGCCAATGCGGCCGCCAGGGCCTTGGCTTTTTCCGATGCAGGTACTGCGCCTTTTTTGTCGTCCATGATGATCTTTCGCGGCTAAATGAATTGGGTCACTACGTTGTACAGGTGGTACTGTATAAAATTACAGTGCTTTTGACAAGCCCCTTTTTGCAAACTTTGCGATTTATCAAAGAGGTGGTTACAGTTAGCTTATGCGTATCCTATTAGCCGAAGATGACAGCGTCCTCGCGGACGGCCTGACGCGCTCCTTGCGCCAGTCCGGCTATGCGATCGACTGCGTAAAAAACGGGCAGGAGGCGGACACCGCCCTGTCCACCCAGGAGTTCGACCTGCTGATCCTGGACCTGGGCCTGCCCAAGATGTCCGGCCTGGAAGTGCTGCGCCGCCTGCGCACGCGCGGCTCGCTGCTGCCGGTGCTGATCCTGACCGCGGCCGACTCGGTCGAGCAGCGGGTCAACGGTCTCGACCTGGGCGCCGACGATTACATGGCCAAGCCGTTCGCGCTGTCCGAGCTGGAAGCGCGGGTGCGGGCGCTGACCCGGCGCGGCCAGGGCGGCGGCTCCACGGTGGTCAAGCACGGCCCGCTCACCTACGACCAGGTCGGCCGCAGCGCCTATATCAATGAGCAGATGCTGGATCTGTCGGCGCGCGAACTGGGCCTGCTGGAAATCCTGCTGGCGCGCACCGGGCGCCTGGTGTCGAAAGAGCAGCTGGTGGACCACCTGTGCGAATGGGGCGAGGAAGTCAGCAACAACGCCATCGAGGTGTATGTGCACCGCCTGCGCAAGAAAATTGAAGTGGGCGGCATCCGCATCGCCACCGTACGCGGCCTCGGCTACTGCCTGGAGAAATTCAACCCGCCGCAACCGCCGGCTGCACCGTGAACAGCGAGCAGCAGGCCGCCGACTGGGACCACACCCCGGCCGCCGAAGAGAACGAGATCCAGCACTCGCTGTTCGGCGAGATCCTCGACTGGATGCTCGCTCCCCTGCTGCTGCTGTGGCCAATGAGCATCGCCATCACCTACCTGGTGGCCAAATCCATCGCCAACCAGCCATTCGACCACGCGCTGGAAGACACCGTTACCGTGCTGACGCAGCAGGTGCGCGAAGTGGGCGGCGTCATCCCTCGCCTGCCCGGCCCGGCACGCGACATCCTGCGCGCCGATGATGTCGACAATATCTATTACCAGATCAGTGCTCCCAGCGGCAGCTACGTGGACGGCGACCGCGACCTGCCGCCGCCCAGGCAGGATCCGGAACTGCAGGAGTTCCGCTCGGGCGAAGTGATCTTCCGCAACGCCAACCTGCACGGCACCCCGATCCGCATTGCCCACACCTGGGTCAACCTGGAGGAAGACAAGGCGCATCCACCGCGCTGGGCCCTGGTGCAGGTGGGCGAAACGCTGGACAAGCGCGCCAAGCTGGCCAATGAAATCATCAAGGGCGTGATCCTGCCCCAGTTCATCATCCTGCCCATCGTGCTGGCCCTGGTCTGGTTTGCGCTGTCGCGCGGACTGCTGCCGCTGCGCGAACTGCAGGAGCGCATTCGCGCCCGCCCTTCCGACGACCTGAGTCCAATCCCGCCGCGCCAGGTGCCGGAAGAAATCACGCCGCTGGTCAAGTCGCTCAATGAAATGCTGGAGCGCCTGAAGCTGTCGATCGATTCGCAGAAGCGCTTCATTGCCGACGCCGCGCACCAGATGAAAACCCCGCTGGCCGGCATGCGCACCCAATCGGAACTGGCGCTGCGCCAGACCGACCAGGCCGAGGTGCACCGCTCGCTGGAGCAGCTGGCCAAGTCCTCGCAGGCCGCCACCCGCCTGGTCAACCAGTTGCTGGCACTGGCCCGAGCGGAAAACCAGCCGCAGGCCGGCACCGCCATGGAGCCGCTGGAACTGGGCGATGTGGCGCGCGACACGGTGCATGACTGGGTGCAGGCCTCGTTCAACTACGGCATCGACCTTGGCTACGAGCCGCCGCTCGAAGACGTGCCGATTTCCGGCAACGCGATGATGCTGCGAGAAATGCTGTCCAACCTGATCGACAACGCCTTGCGCTACACGCCGCGCGGCAGCGCCGTCACGGTGCGCGTGCGCCGCACCGGCAAGCACGCCCTGCTCGAGGTGGAAGACAATGGCCCCGGCATCCCGGCGGCGGAACGCAGCCATGTGTTCGAGCGCTTCTACCGCATCCTGGGCAGCAATACCGAGGGCTCTGGCCTGGGCTTGCCGATCGTGCGCGAAGTGGCGCAGCAGCACGATGCGGAAGTCGACCTGTTCGCCAACCCCCGCACCACCGACCCCAAATATCCGGGCTGCCTGTTCCGCGTCACGTTCCCGCTGCGCGCGCCGGACACGCCGCCCGAAGAAGAAGAGGTACCGCATTTTGGATAAGCTCGAGCGCCACTGGCGCCGCGTGCGCCGCATGACCGGCTGGCTGCTGGCCACCTGGCTGCTCGCCACCTTCTGCATCATTTTCTTTGCGCGCGAATTGAGCGGGCTGTCGATCTTCGGCTGGCCGCTGTCGTTCTACCTGGCGGCACAAGGCGCTTCGCTGATCTACCTGGCCATCATCGGCTTTTACGCCTGGCGCATGCGCGCGCTGGAGCGGCTGTACCGGAACGAGGACCAGGCATGAGGACGCCCTTCTTCCGCAAGCTGCAGCGCTACTACACGATCTTTACCAGCTGCTTCGCCATGTTCCTGCTCGCGCTGGCGATGCTGGAGAACGAAGGCATGCCGCGCCTGTGGATCGGCTACCTGTTCATGTTCGCTACCATCATCCTGTATGCAGCGATCGGCGTGATCAGCCGCACCTCGAACGTGGCCGAGTATTACGTGGCGGGGCGCCGCGTGCCTTCGCTGTTCAACGGCATGGCCACGGCGGCGGACTGGATTTCCGCCGCGTCCTTCATCTCGCTGGCGGGTGGCCTGTACTTGCATGGTTTCGACGGCCTGGCCTACATCATGGGCTGGACCGGTGGCTACTGCCTGGTGGCGCTGCTGATCGGACCCTACCTGCGCAAGTTCGGCCAGTACACCATTCCCGACTTCTTCGCGGCGCGTTACGGCGGCGGCTTCAATGGGCGCGCAGTGCGGCTGATGGCGGTTGGCGCCACCATCATCGTCTCCTTCACTTATGTGGTGGCGCAGATTTACGCGGTGGGACTGATTGCCTCGCGTTTCACCGGCGTCGATTTTTCGGTCGGCATCTTCCTCGGCCTGGCCTCGATCCTGGTGTGCTCCTTCCTGGGCGGCATGCGGGCGATCACCTGGACCCAGGTGGCGCAGTACATCATCATCCTGGTGGCTTTCCTGATGCCGGCCATGTGGCTGGCGGTCAAGCGTGGCGGCAACCCGGTGCCGCAGGTGGCCTACGGCAAACTGCTGCCCAAGCTCAGTGCGCGCGAGGTGCAGCTGGCGCATGACGACAAGGAAGCCGAGGTGCGCGAAGTGTTCCTGCAGCGCGCCGAGGATTTCGGCGTGCGCCTGCATGGCTTGCCCGCTTCCTGGGATTCGGGCCGGATCGAGGCGCAGCACAACCTGGACATGGTCAAGCAGCGCAATGGCTCGCTGCTGGAAATCCGCGCGGCCGAACGGGCGCTGGCCGATTATCCCAAGACCGTGGAAGATGCGGCCGTGGTGTGGACCGCACAGCGCAACTACAACCTGGCGCGCGGGCGCGAACTGGTCAAGCACGCCGAGCCTTTCCCCGGCGCCGACCGCCAGCAATCGGACCAGAAGCGCAACAACTTCCTGGCGCTGGTGTTCTGCCTGATGGTCGGCACGGCGGCCCTGCCGCACATCCTGATGCGCTCCTACACCTCGCCTTCGGTGCAGGAGACACGGGTGTCGGTGTTCTGGACCCTGTTTTTCATCCTGCTGGTGTACCTGACCATTCCCGCGCTGGCAGTGCTGGTCAAATACGATATCTACAGTTCCCTGGTGGGCAGCGACTTCGCGCACTTGCCGACCTGGGTCTCGTATTGGGCCAACGTTGACAAGGCCAACCCGCTGCTGTCGATCAGCGACATCAACCTGGACGGCATCGTGCAGCTGGCCGAAATCCAGATCGACAGCGACGTGCTGGTGCTGGCCACGCCGGAGATTGCCGGCTTGCCGTATGTGATTTCGGGACTGGTAGCGGCAGGCGGGCTGGCCGCTGCGCTGTCGACCGCCGACGGCCTGCTGCTGGCAATCTCCAATGCGCTGTCGCATGACGTGTACTACAAGATCGTCGACCCGCAAGCCTCGACCCAGAAGCGCGTGACGATCTCCAAATTGCTGTTGCTGGCGGTGGCCTTTATCGCGGCCTATGCCGCCTCCACCAAGCCGGGCGACATCCTGTCGCTGGTGGGGGCCGCCTTCTCGCTGGCCGCGTCGACCCTGTTCCCAGCCCTGGTGGCGGGCGTGTTCTGGCAGCGTGCCAACCACCAGGGCGCCATGGCGGCCATGGTGGCGGGCTTCTTCACCTGCCTGTACTACATGCTGCACGCCAATCCGGTACTGGGCGGCAGCATCGGCGGGCAGTGGTTCGGCATTGCCGCCAATTCGGCCGGCGTGTTCGGCGTGCCGGCGGGCTTCGCGGCGCTGGTCGTGGTCAGCCTGCTGACACCGGCGCCGGATACACGCACCCTGTCGCTGGTACGCCACATACGCACACCGGAATAAGTGGAACGTTACATTTGGCTAGTTTCTCAAGCTTGTCATTCCAGTAACATTTAATTTCCACAACACTATATCGGCAGCACGCAAAAATGATCAAGCGTTTCCTTCTGTGCCTGGCGGCCGTTGGCGGCCTGGCACACGCGGCACCTCCACTGCAGCATTTCTTCGAACCCGCCCATTTCAAGGACGCCGCCATATCGCCGAGCGGCCGCTACGTGGCATTGCGTGTCGGCGATAATACGCTGCGCGACGGCATGGTGGTCATCGACAGCGAAACCCAAGCCGTGGTCGGGGGCACGCGCCTTGACGGCTACGATATCGCCGCCATCCGCTGGGTCAACGACAACCGCCTGGTCTACAACGTAGACGACTCCAAGCTGACTGCTGGCGAAACGGAATTTGCCCCTGGTCTGTGGGCTGTCAACCGTGATGGCACGGACAAGCGCCAACTGGCGGAGCACAGGATCGCATACGTCATCGGCAGCCTGATCACGCGCCACGTCGAGCCGTGGAATACTTTTCTGATGAATGAAAGGGGCGCCCAGGACTCGGAGTTCATCTATGCCCGCCGCCCCCAATGGAAAGAACGCTCCCATGTTGTTGAGCGCACCGACCTGATCAAGTTGAACACCTCGACCGGGCAAGCGACTACGGTCAGCCGCCCCACAGCTGCGCAAGGCTGGATGCTGGACCACAAGGGCGAGCCCAGCATCATGGTGTCCCTCAAGGATGGCAAGCAAACCATCCATTACCGCGATCCAGCCAGCCGCGAATGGCGCACACTGGCCACCTTCACGGCTTATGGCAAGGAAGACGGCTTCAAACCGGTCGGCTTCATCAATGACGAGCAGATGCTGGTCAAGGCCCGCCTGAAAGGAGACAAGGCAGCTCTGCACATCCTGGACCTGGCCAGCGGAAAGGTCGACCCGGAACCGCTGGTATCGCTGAGCGACTACGACTTCACCGGCAGCATGGTGTATTCCAACAAACGCCTGCTTGGCATCCATTACCTGGGCGAGGCGCGCAGCAGTATCTGGTTCGATGCGGGCATGAAGGCGGCCCAGGCGGAAGTGGACAAGAAGTTGCCCGGCCTGGTCAATATCATCACTCCGCCGGCAGCTCCGGAAGTGCCCTGGCTGCTGGTAAACAGTTATTCCGACCGCCAGCCGCACACCTATTTGCTATTCAACAGCAAGACCGGCCAGCTGAAAGTAGTTGGCGCGAGCCACCCGGACATCAATCCGGCCGAGATGGCAAGCCAGGAGATGGTCAAGGTCAAAGTGCGCGACGGCATGCAGATTCCGGTCTGGCTGACAGTGCCGGCCAAGGGCGGCCGCAAACTGCCGATGGTGGTAATGGTGCATGGCGGTCCCTACGTGCGCGGCAGCGAGTGGGGTTGGGATCCAGACGGCCAGTTCCTCGCCTCACGCGGCTATGCCGTGCTGGAGCCGGAATACCGCGGCTCGACCGGCTACGGCCTCAATCTGTTCGCCGCCGGCTTCAAGCAATGGGGCTTGAAAATGCAGGACGATATTGCCGACAGCGTTAAGTGGGCCGTGGAAAAGGGCATTGCCGATCCTGACCGCGTCTGTATCATGGGAGGCAGCTATGGCGGCTATGCCACCTTGATGGGACTGGTCAATGATCCGGGATCGTATCGCTGCGGGATTTCCTACCTGGCGGTCACCGACATTCCGCTGCTGTATGACGGTGGAATGTCCTTGCTGTCCGACCTGCCTGACGACTACAAGAACCACGGCGTGCCAGTGCTGGTTGGCGACCTGGAAAAGGACGCCGACCAGCTCGTCGCCACATCGCCGTTGAAGCAGGCCGCCCGCATCAAGCGTCCACTGCTGATGGCACACGGCAGCGACGACCGCCGCGTGCCCTTCGTGCACTTCAAAAAGATGCGCAACGCTTTGGAAGATGCCAAGGCCGATGCCGAATTTGTTGAATACGTGGGTGAACAGCACGGCTGGCATACCCTCAAGACCCGCCTCGACTTCTGGGGCCGCGTCGAGAAATTCCTCGACAAACATATTGGCGCCGGGGCACAGCCGAAATGAAGTCCTGGCCCCGCCTGCTGCGGGCCTGCCTCGCTGGCCTCGCGATTTCCATCGCCTCGCCTGGCGCCGGCGCCGCAACAGCGCCGCCGCCGGCCAAGGACTTCTTCAACCGCCCGCTGTTTGGCGGCGCCGTCATTTCCCCCAGCGGCAAATATCTTGCCGCCCGCATGGCCCAAGCGGGGGGACGCACGCAACTGGCCGTCATCGACCTCGCTTCACGCTCGGCCAAGGTGGTGGCCCATTTCAAGGATGCCGACGTGGTGTCGGTGCAATGGGTCAACGACCAGCGCCTGGTGTTCGAATCATATAACCTGAGCAACGCAGCAGCTGGAGCAGCGTTCGCCGCATCGCTGTTCGCGGTCGACCGCGATGGCGGCCGGCTGTTCCTGCTGGCAAGCGATGCCCCGAACAAACAGCTGAACGGGGCCGCTTCCCGCTACCTGATGCTCGCCAGCCGCATCCGCCTGATCGACTACGATGGCGCCAGGGATTCCGACTGGGTGTATGCCATCGAGCCGCGCCAGGACGGGCCGAAAGAGAATCCCTACGCGAACTTGTGGCGCGTGAATACCGTCGACGGCAGCCACGAGCAGCTTAAAGGGCCAGCGCAAGCCACCAACTGGGTACTCGACCGGCAAGGCCAGCCGCGCCTGGCCACCACCTTCGAACAAGGGAAGACCATCTTTCATTTGCTCGGCAACGACCGGCAATGGCGCAGGCTGTCCAGCGCGGCCCAGCAGGGCGGGCCTGGATACAGCATCACACCGCTCGGCTTTGGCGAAGGCGATACCCTCTACGTCGCGAGCAACGGCGGCACCGACAAGTCAGCGGTGTACCGCTATGACATGGCAAGCAATACCTTCGATGCCGCTCCGCTGCTGGCCCTGGATGGCTACGACTTCAGCGGCCGGCTGGTGATCCGCGACGGCAAGCTGCTTGGCGTGCAATACAAGCGCGATGGCGAGGGCGTGCAATGGTTCGATCCGGCGCTGCAAGAGATGCAGGGCGCAATCGACCAGCTGTTGCCCGGCACTGTCAACGTGGTCCAGCTGCCGCAGGACGTGAGCGCGCCCTATGTGCTGGTGCGCTCGTATTCCGACGTCCAGCCGGAGCGCTACTACAGCTATGAGCGCGCGACGGGCAAACTGGCGCGGGTGGGCGAATCACGCCCTGAGATCAGGCCCGAGCAGATGGGCATACAGTCGGAAGTGCGCTATGCCGCGCGCGATGGCCTGGAAATTCCGGCCATGCTGACCCTGCCTCCCGGCAAGCGCAAGAACCTGCCCATGGTGGTGCTGGTGCATGGCGGCCCCTGGGTGCGCGGCAGCGCGTGGGGCTGGCGTGCGGACGTGCAGTTCCTCGCCTCGCGCGGCTACGCCGTGCTGCAGCCGGAGTTCCGCGGCAGTACCGGCTTCGGTCGCAAGCATTACCTGCAGGGATGGAAGCAATGGGGCCTGAAGATGCAGGATGATGTGGCCGATGGCATGAAATGGGCGGTGGCCCAGGGCATCGCCGACCCGGCACGTGTCTGCATCGCGGGCGCCAGCTATGGCGGCTACGCGACGCTGATGGGCCTCATCAACGACCATGATTTGTACCAGTGCGGTGTCGACTGGGTCGGGGTCACCGATATCGACCTGCTGTTCAGCCCGGCATGGAGCCACCCGGACGATGTCTCCGCCGACCACAAGCGTTACACCATGCCGGAAACGATTGGCGACCCGGTCAAGGATGCGGCGCAGTTCAAGGCCACTTCGCCGCTGGCACAGGCACACCGCATCAAGCGCCCGCTGCTGCTGGCCTACGGCGGCAGGGACCAGCGCGTGCCGATTGTCCATGGCACGCGCCTGCGCGACGCCGTGCGCAATTCGAACACGAACGTGGAATGGATCGAATACCCCAACGAAGGCCATGGCTGGTATGAGGTCCGCAACAATATCGACTTCTGGACGCGCGTCGAGCGTTTCCTCGACCGCCATATCGGGGCCGGACGCTAAACCAGCACTAATGCAACCACGCACCATGAACAAAACACAGCACCTGATCCACTCTACCCTGCTCGGCCTGGCTATCGCGGCGGCCTGGGCTCCTGCGGCAGCAGCCGCCCCCCTCCCGCCAGTCGAGTCGTTCTTCAACTACCCGGCCTTCTCTGGCGCGACCCTCTCGCCGACCGGGCGCTACCTCGCGGTACGGGTCCCCCACGAGCAGAACGGCCGCTACATGCTGGCGGTCTATGATTCGCTCCAGCACAAGATCAATGTCGTGGCCAAGTTCGGCACGCGCGACGTAGCCGATATCCAGTGGGTCAACGACGAGCGCATCCTGTTCGACACCTCTGACAAGCAGAGCGGCCTGGCCGACACCGTCAACGGCCCGGGCCTGTGGGCGGTCAACGCAGACGGCAGCGGCATGCGCCAGCTGGTGACCACCAATTCATTGGATAGCACCGGCCCGCGCATGCTGCCATGGAACCATTTCATGGGACCGGTTGGCGCCCAGGATTCCGAGTGGGTCTATGTGCTGAGTAGCGTATCAAACGACCTGCAAGGCAAGGTCGACTACGTGAACATGCTCCGGCTGAACACGCTGACCGGCCGTACCGAGGGCATCAAGCGGCCGGCCAACGCCATGGGCTACACGCTGGACGATGCGGGCCAGCCACGCCTGGTTTCCGCGCACACCGACGGCTCGCGCACGGTCGCCTTCCATATCCGCGAAGGCGACAACGAAGAGTGGCGCCAGTTGACCGCCTTCGATGCCTACAAGCCCGGCTCGGGTTCCTTCGTGCCGCTGTCCTACACGCGCGATGGCACCCTGTATGTCAGCAGCAATAAAGACGGCGACAAGGCCGCGGTCTACACGTATGACTTCAAGGCCAACAAGGTAGCCGACAAACCGGTCGTGCAACTGGAGAATCACGATTTCAAAGGCAGCCTGCTGCTGCGCGAGGGCAAACTGCTCGGCATCCACTACGAAGCCGACGCAGAGGGCACGCTGTGGCTCGATCCGGAGTACAAGGCGCTGCAGGACGAGATCGACAAGCAGCTGCCTTCCACCATCAACAACCTGCAGGTGCCGCGCCGCGCCGGGACGCCGAACGTTCTGGTGACGTCCTATTCGGACGTGCAGCCGATCATTTACTTCCTGTACGACCGCAGCACCAGGAAGCTGGCACCCGTCGGGCAGACGCGGCCGCAGATCAAGCCGGAACAAATGGGCGTGCAAGATATCGTGCGCATCAGCGCGCGCGACGGCACGCAAGTCCCGACCCTGCTGACGCTGCCGCCAGGCGGCGCTGGCAAGAAATACCCGATGGTGGTCATGGTGCACGGCGGTCCCTACGTGCGCGGGACGCATTACGGCTGGAATCGTGAAACCCAGTTCCTGGCTTCACGCGGCTACGCCGTGCTGGAGCCGGAATTCCGTGGCAGCACCGGCTACGGCTTCAAGCACTTCAAGGCCGGCTGGAAGCAATGGGGCCTGAAGATGCAGGACGATATTGCCGATGCCACCAAATGGGCCATTGCCCAGGGCTATGCCGACCCGAAACGCATTTGCATCGCCGGCGCCAGCTATGGCGGTTATGCCACCCTGATGGGCCTGGTCAACGATCCCGACCTGTACCAATGCGGCATCAACTGGGCTGGCGTCACCGACATCAACCTGATGTACAACGGGCACTGGCGCTTTGGCGACGATATGAGCGTCAGCTGGAAGAAATATGGCATGCCGGAGATGGTCGGCGACCAGGTCAAGGATGCGGCGCAACTGAAAGCTACTTCGCCGCTGGAGCAGGCAGCGCGCATCAGGCAGCCGGTGCTGCTGGCCTACGGCGCCGCCGACCGTCGCGTGCCGCCGATCCACGGCATGGCGTTCCGCGATGCGCTGGTCCAGACCAACAAGCAAGTCGAGTGGATCCAGTACGACGAAGAAGGCCACGGCTGGATGCTGCCGAAGAACAATATCGACTTTTGGACCCGGGTCGAAAAGTTCCTCGGCAAGCATATCGGCGCAGGGGCAAAAACGGAGTAAGCTGGCGGCTCGTCCGTCACTCACTTTGAAGGAGGCAGCGCGATGTCGTCTGGCAAGATCCTGGTCGCACAAGGGGGCGGTCCTACCGCCGTGATCAACCAATCGCTGGTCGGCGTCGTGCTCGAGGCGCGCCGCTTCCGCAATGTGACGCGCATCTACGGCGCGCTGCACGGCGTACGCGGCATCGTCAACGAGGATTTCGTCGACCTGACGCAGGAGACCAGCCATAACCTGGAGCTGGTCGGCGCCACGCCCTCCTCCGCGCTCGGTTCGACGCGCGACAAGCCGGACCTGAAGTACTGCGAAGAGATCTTCAAGGTCCTGAAGGCGCACGAGATCGAGCACTTCTTCTACATCGGCGGCAACGATTCATCGGACACGGTGCGCATCGTGGCCGAGCAGGCGCAGGCTGCGGGCTATCCGCTGCGCGCCATCCACATTCCCAAGACCATCGATAACGACCTGGTAGGCAATGACCACACGCCAGGCTTTCCTTCGGCGGCACGTTTCGTGGCGCAAGCCTTTGCCGGCGCCAACCTGGACAACGCTTCGCTGCCGGGCGTCTACGTCGGCGTGGTAATGGGCCGCCATGCCGGCTTCCTGACCGCCGCGTCAGCGCTGGGCAAGAAATTCCCGGACGATGGGCCGCACCTGATCTACCTGCCGGAGCGCGTATTTTCTATCGAGCAGTTCCTGGCCGGTGTAAAGGACACCTATGCGCGCTACGGGCGCTGCGTGGTGGCGGTGTCGGAAGGCATCCACGATGCGTCGGGCGAGCCGATTGCCACCTTGCTGGCGAAGGAGGTCGAGCGCGATGCGCACGGCAATGTGCAGTTGTCCGGCACCGGTGCGCTGGCCGACCTGCTGTGCGATGAGATCAAGGACAAGCTGGGCATCAAGCGCGTGCGCGGCGATACATTCGGCTACCTGCAGCGCTCCTTCATCGGCTGCGTGTCGGACGTGGACCAGCGCGAGGCGCGCGAAGTCGGCGAGAAGGCCGTGCAGTTTGCCATGTGGGGCGACCGCAATGGCTCGGTGGCCATCAAGCGCACTGGCTTCTATTCGGTCGACTACGAATTGCTGCCGCTGGAAGCGGTGGCGGGCAAGACGCGCACCATGGAAGATGAATTCATCGACGAAAAGGGCACCGGCGTGACCGATGCCTTCCGCCTGTACTTGCGCCCCCTGCTCGGTTCCGGCATGCCGGATGCTTACCGCCTGCGCCCGGCGCCTGTGCCGAAGATCCTCAAGCGCTAGAACATCGCCGGCAGTTCCGCCGCCAGGAAGTCGGACAGGGCGCGCACCTTGGTCTGCAGGTGGCGGTTGCCGGGGTAGACGATGTAGGCCACGCGCGGCTGCAGCTGCCAGCCGGGCAGGACGCGCTCCAGCGTGCCCTGCGCCAGCATCGGGCGTGCGATGAAGGATGGCAGCGAGCCGATGCCCTGGCCGGCCGCCAGCATCTGCCCCAGCATCAGGCTGTTGTCCAGCCACATGCGTACGGGCGGCTCGATTTCGCAGGCGCCGCCCTCTCCTTCCAGCCGCCACAGGCCAGGTGCTTCAGCCAGGCGGAACGCCAGCGCACGGTGCGCCAGCAAATCATGCGGCGCCTGCGGTGCGCCGTGCCGGCGCAGGTATTCTGGCGAGGCGCACAGCCATTGCTCCACCTTGCCTGCGGAGCGTACCACCAGCGAGGAATCAGGCAGCGTGGTGCGCACGCGCAGCGACAGGTCGAAGCCTTCCGCTACCACATCGAGCAAGCGATCGGCCATGGTGAGCTCGACGTCGATCTCGGGGTATTGCTCCATGAAGCGCGCCAGCAGCGGCGACAGCACTACGAGGCTGAGCGACATCGGGGCGTTGATGCGCACCCGCCCTTTCATGGCCGCCTGCTCGCCGCTGGTGCTGCGCTCCAGTTCTTCCAGTTCGTCGAGCAGGCGGCAGCATTCCTGGTAATAGGCGCGGCCGGTGTCGGTCAGGCTCATGGTGCGCGTGGTGCGCAACAGCAGCGCGGCGTGCAGGCCTTGTTCGAGCCAGCGCACCTGTTTGCCGATGCCGGCCGGCGACAAACCCAGTTCCTCGGCCGCCTTGCTGAAGCTGCCCCGCTCGACCACGCGGCGAAAGGCCTGCATGGCCGCCAGCTTGTCCATTCGATCCCCCTGGTAAAAAGTCTTTATCAAAAACGCCTGATTATCTTAGCAGTAGAATCAAATATGCTGGCTTCACTGACTTTCTTTTCAAAGGAACCAAGATGAAACTCGCAACGACCCTCGCCGCCCTGCTGCTCTCCGCCCATGCCCTGGCTGCCGAACCCGGCGTCAGCCCTTGGGGGCAGCAGGATGAAATCGGCCGCCTGAACCTGGTTACCCAGGCTTCCAGCGCGGCCATCCTGGGGCGCATCAGTGGCGGCCGCGCTTATGACCTGTCGGTCGATTATTTCGTCGGCATGCCCAGCTGGCAGGCGGCCGGCGATCCACCCTACCTGATGTGGATGACCCATACGCCGCACGGCAATGTGCTGTCCGACCCGATGGAGACGGGCAAGGCCATGAACCAGCATGTCAGCTATACCGGCAGCGCGATCTCGATGTACGCGCATATGGGCACCCATATCGATGCGCTCAACCACTTCGGCCTGAATGGCAAGATCTGGAACGGTTTCAAGGCTTCCGAACACCTGGGCGACCGTGGCTGGAAAAAGGCTGGCGCGGAAAAGCTGCCGCCTATCGTGGCGCGCGGCGTGCTGATCGACGTGGCGGCATCCAAGGGTGTCTCCATGCTGCCGGATAACTATCGTGTGACCGGCAAGGATCTGGCCGAGGCGCTGGCGAAACAGAAGGTGTCACTGCAAAAGGGCGACGTGGTGCTGATCCGCACCGGCCGCATGCAGCAGTTCGAGAAGGCGCAGGCCTTCATGCAAAACCCGCCAGGCATGGGGCTGGACGCGGCGCGCTTCCTGGTGGAGCAGCATGGCGCGATGGTGGTCGGCGCCGATAACCTGAGTTTCGAGTCCTTCCCTTCCGAGTCCAAGGATAACTACATCCCGGTCCACACCTACCTGCTGGCCGAGCACGGAGTGCCGATCATGGAGCTGGTCAACCTGGAAGAACTGGCGCGCGACAAGGTGTATGAATTTGCCTTTATCGGCGCCTCGCTCAAGTTGCGCGGTGCGGATGCGGCGCCGATGCGGCCGATTGCGCTGCCGCTGCGCTGATCACTCCTGGTGGACGTCGCGGTAGGCCAGCATGTCCACCAGGCGCTCTTCCTTGTCAGGGTCGAAGCCGCAACTTGCCTCGAACTTCTCCGGGTTCTCGTAGGTGCCGAACAGCATGTCCCACCACACGATGTCGCCGTAGTTGTTCTTGTGGCGGCCGTACTGGTGATGGATACGGTGCATCTCGGGGCGCTGGAAGAACCAGCCGACCCAGCGCGGCGTGGTGACGCTGGTGTGGTAAAAGAATTCGCCGAGCGCAGTGCACAGGGTGTAGACCGCACCGGCTTCCGGCGACAGGCCAAGGAAGGCATACACCAGCAGGCTGCCGATGATCGAGTTGACGATCATTTCGCCGGGATGCTTGTAGAACGAGGTGATGACTTCGATGCGCTGCGGGCTGTGGTGGATCTGGTGGAACAGGCGCCACAGCAGGTCCGATTCGTGCCGCACCCGGTGCCACCAGTAGAACACGAAGGTGGCGATGAAGTAGGCCAGCAGGCCGCCGGCTACCGGGCCGACATGGTTCGACAGGTGCAGCAGCGAGGCTTGCGAAGCCCAGCGCTCCCAGCTCACGCCCGCCAGCAGGACGACGCCGAGCTGCACGGCGTTGATGGCCAGCACGCGCACCGGCCAGCTGCGGACCTGTGGCAGCTTCCAGCCGGGCCGCAGCCGCTCCAGGACAAAGCAGGCGGCGAATACGATGAAGATTATGGTGAGCATGGCATGTCCTTTCGTTTGAGAGGACGAAATGATCGCGCCGGGGCCGGACATGGGCCCAGGAAAATCCCGCTGGTATCGGATTTAGATACGGCCGGCATATAGGGCGGGTTCTCGCCTGTTGGCGGCCTAGCATGGTGGCTCTTTCACACAGGAGACAACCATGAAGAAACTGATTGGGGCGCTGGCCCTGGCGGCAAGCGGTGCGGCAAGCGCGGTGGGAGGCACGGCGGCGAGCGCGCCAGCGGCGGCCGTTGCAGCGGCTGATATCGAGCGTGCGCGGCACGCCTTCGACTTCCTGCACGGCGACTGGACGGTGCAGAATCGCCGCCAGTCCGATTACGCCAACCCGGACAGCCCGTGGGAAACGTTCAGCGCCAGCAACCTGGTGCACGCGCTGCCAGCCGGTATCGGCAATTATGACGAGTACCGGCCGCTGGGGAACTGGCGTCCCGGCTTCGTGGCAATCACGCTGCGGGTGTTCGATCCCGCCACCGGGCGCTGGAGCATCTACTGGCTGACCAACCGCGACGGCGGGCTTGATCCCGCCACCGGCACCCTGCTGCCGCCGGTGGTGGGCCGCTTCGATGCCGACGGCGTCGGCCGCTTCGAGGGCGAGGAAGTCTACAATGGCCGCACCGCCCGCGTGCGCTTTACCTGGACCCGCAGCAGCGAGCGCCAGGCACGCTGGGAGCAGGCCTATTCGTGGGACGACGGTACCAGCTGGCAAACCAACTGGATCATGGACTTCACACGGAGATAGGTCAGAGCTTCACGCGCACGTAGGCCATCACGCTGCGCGGTGCGCCCGGCTGAATCTGGAAGTTATTGTTAGCCGACTCGTAATACACCTTGTCGGCAAGGTTGTTCAGGTTCAGCCCTGCTTCCCAGTTCTTGCCTTTGTAGCCCAGCATCGCATCGAGGCGCACGTAGGACGGCAAGCGCACCGCATTATCTTCAACGGCGAAACGGTCCCCCACGTAGAAAGCGCCGGCGCCGATGGTGAAGCCCTGCCCCAGCTCATAGCTGGACCACAACCCCGCCGCATGCTTGGGAATATTGGCCGGACGATTACCGACTTTATAGTTGTTGGACTGTGTAATGCGGGCATGGTTGACGGTGGCGTTGGCAAACACTTTCCAGCCCTGCGCCAGGTTGCCCGTCAGGTCAATTTCAAATCCACGGCTTTGCTGCTCGCCGGTCTGCACCTGGCGCACGCCTGCCGGATCGGACGGATCTTTGGTCGCGACATTGCGCTGTGTGATCTCATACAGGGCCACGGTCGACAACAGGCGCCCACCCAGCCATTCGCTCTTGTCGCCAATCTCCTTCTGCAAGGACTCGACTGGCTTGATCTGCGCGAAATCCTTGCCGCCGTAGAAGAAGTCATTCCCCACCGGGAGGAAGGAGCGGCTCAGGTTTGCGTACAGTGCGTGCGCCTGGCTTGGCTGGTAAACCGCGCCGATGCGCGGGCTCCAGACCGAGTCGGTGCGGCTCTGGACCAGGCCAGTGCGATGGTCATTCTGTTCCTGCTTGAAGCGGTCGGCGCGTACGCCGGCAAGCATCTTCCACTGCTCATTGAACGAGACCTGGTCCTGTGCATACCATGCTACCGTGTCGGCCTTGAAATCGTTGTTGATCGTGGTCGGCAAGCCGGCCAGGTCCGGCATGGCCATGAGCTGCTGCGGCGCCTGCAGGCTGACCGGCGTGGTCGTGGCGGCACGCACCAGGCGGCCGGACTTCTGATGTCCCAGCTCAATGCCAGTCACCAGGGCGTGACGAACGCCGCCGGCATCGAGCTGGTACGCCGCTTCGGTCTGGTTCAGGAAATTGCTCTGGTCTTGTGGGAAGTAGGTGATCTGGCGCCGCACTTGCGTGTTGGCGGCGGCCAGGCCGAGGGTCCGGGTGTTGATCGCATCCAGCTTCAACTTCGAATACTGGAAGTTATTGCGCAGGGTCAGCTTGTCGTTGACGGCATGTTCGACATTGAAACGGGCATTTTGGGCGTCCGTCTTGGCGTAGTCGTAGCGCTCGCCGTAGAAGTTACCGACCGGGACACCGGCCAGCACGCCGTTCAACGAAGGGATGCCGCGATCGGGCGTACGGTTCTGATGTAGGAATTCGGTTTGCAGCAGGAAGCTGGTGGCGCGGCCCGCAGTCCAGGCGATGGATGGCGCCAGCACTGCGCGCTCGGAGTGAACCACGTCGCGGTAGTTGTCGCCCGCCTCATAGGCGCCGGTCAGGCGGAACGCGGCCTGTTCGCCGGCCGCACCGCCCAGGTCCAGGTCGAGGCGACGGAAATTCTCTGAGCCGCCGCTCAGCGTCACCTCGCGCACCGGCGTTTTCACCGGTTTTTTGGTGACGCGATTGATCACGCCGCCTGCCGAGCCGCGGCCATACAGCACCGCGGCCGGGCCTTTCAACACTTCGATACGTTCCACATTGCCCAGGTCGCGGAAGTACAGGCTGTCGTCGCGCATGCCGTCAAGCAGGGTGTCGCGGGTGGCGTCGAAACCACGGATGTAGAACTGGTCGCGCCGCCCTTCTCCCTGCGCCGGTGCAACGCCGCTGACATTGCGCAGCACATCTTTCATATCCACGGCCCCCTGAGCACGGATCAGCTCTTTGTCGACGAACTGGACCGACTGCGGCACATCGCGCAGCGGCACATCCAGCTTGGTGGCGCTGCTGATGCCGTGCAGCGGATCGGACGCTGCAGCCGACTGCACCACGACAGTCGGCAGTTCGGTATCTGCCGCAAAAGCCAGTTGCGAGCACAGTGCGGCGGCGGCCAGCGCCAGGACATGGGGTTGAATACGACGATGTTGCATGAAAGCTTTCCTTCGGATGTAACGTTATAAAAATCGCTGCGGCCAGCAGCAATTGATGCCGATGCCGCCGCAGACATTGATATGCTCAAGGAAGGGAATGCCGGATGAGACAGCAACCGGACGAAGAGAACAGGGGAACCAGCTCGCACCAGCCATCGGCCCGGTCGCACACATCGCGCTCCCTGGCAATACCTCGATGACTGGCTGCTTCCCGCAAGGTAGAGAAGCCCGCTGGCTGAATGGTATGCATTGAATAAAGATTCAACGCGCCATCCTAATACAAATGAGAATCACTTGCAACAAAGGCAAGGTCGAAGCCTGGCGCGCGGCTGCCCAATAAAAAACGGAGCCTCGCGAGGCTCCGTTCTTAGAAAATGGGGTACGTCCCCATTTTTTTATACGACGATGGTCTGGTGCTCGCCTTCGGCGCGGGCGCGGATCTTGCCGATGCGGGACACGGTCTCGCCGGCTGCGGTCAGCTGGGCAACGGCTGCGTCGGCGTTTTCAGCGGACACGATCACGGTCATGCCGATGCCGCAGTTGAACACGCGGTGCATTTCCGCGTCGGCCACGCCGCCGTGCTGCTGCAGCCACTTGAACAGTGGAGGCATGGTCCAGGAGGAGCCATCCAGTTCGGCGGTCAGGTTGTCGGCCAGCACGCGCGGGATGTTTTCGACCAGGCCGCCGCCGGTGATGTGCAC
>DASWTB010000325.1:0-17380 GCA_036402315.1 Pseudoduganella sp.
TCCGGTGGTGATTATGGTTTTATTGTAAGCCTTACCATCGAATTTAGCGTATGCCAAGCGAAAAATCCAGAGTTGGATTAATCAAAACGCAACAGTATTCACAAGCTAAATAACACGATAGCATGGCAACCATGACAAAGCCAACCTATCCTGGGTTCGATACCCTCGCCCTGCACGCGGGCGCCACGCCAGATCCGGCCACTGGCAGCCGCGCTACTCCTATCCATTTCACGTCCTCGTTCGCCTTCCGCGATTCGGACCATGCGGCGGCCCTGTTCAATATGGAACGGGCCGGCCATGTGTACTCGCGCATCTCCAACCCCACCAATGCGGTGCTGGAAGAGCGCATGGCGGCGCTGGAAGGCGGCGTGGCGGGCATTGCCACCGCCAGCGGCCAGGCGGCCATGCATCTTGGACTGGCCACGATTGCCGGCGCGGGTTCGCATATCGTCGCGTCGCGGGCGCTGTACGGCGGCTCGCACAACCTGCTCGGCTACACGCTCAAGCGCTTCGGCATCGAGACCACCTTTGTCGATCCGCGCGACCTGGACGCCTGGCGCGCGGCCATCCGGCCCAACACCAAGGTGCTGTTTGGCGAAACGCTGGGCAATCCCGGCCTCGACGTATTGGACATCCCCAGCGTAGCGGCCATTGCGCACGAAGCCCACCTGCCGCTAATGGTCGATTCGACTTTCACCACGCCCTACCTGCTGCGGCCTTTCGAGCATGGCGCCGACCTGGTGTTCCACTCCGCAACCAAATTCCTGTGCGGGCATGGCACGGCGATTGGCGGGGTCCTGGTCGATGGCGGCACCTTCGACTGGCAGGCGGCCTACGAGGCTACTGGCCGCTTTGCAGAGCTGTGCGAACCGTATGAGGGCTTCCACGGCATGGTATTTGCGGAAGAATCGACCGTGGCGCCGTTTGCGCTGCGCGCGCGGCGCGAAGGATTGCGCGACTTCGGCGCGGCAATGAGCCCGCACAATGCCTTCGCCATCCTGCAAGGCGTGGAAACTCTGGCCGTGCGCATGGACCGGCATGTCGCCAACACCCGCCGTGTGGCCGAATTCCTGCTCGCCAATCCGGCGGTCGAGTCGGTAATCTATCCTGAACTGGAGAACCACCCGGACCGCGCTCTGGCAGCCAGGTTGCTGCCGAAAGGCGCCGGCGCCGTGCTCTCATTCACCTTGAAGGGCGATCGCGCCGCCGGCAAGCGCTTCGTCGACAGCCTGAAAGTGTTCTCGCACCTGGCCAACGTGGGCGATGCCCGTTCGCTCGTAATCCACCCCGCTTCGACGACGCATTTCCGCGTGCCGGCGGAGCAGCTGGCCGCGTCGGGAATTGCGGAGGGCACGATGCGGCTGTCGGTCGGCCTGGAGGATTCCGGCGATCTGCTCGAAGACCTGGCGCGCGGGCTCAAAGCCTCGCAGAAAGGGGCTTGAGCATGATGTTCGGTGCTTCGTACTGCTACACGGGCGGCAAACCGTTTGATCCGGCGCTGCCAACCGTGGTCATGATCCACGGCGCGCAGAATGATCATTCGGTCTGGGCGCTGCAATCGCGCTACCTGGCGCACCATGGTTTTGGCGTGCTGGCGGTGGACTTGCCTGGCCATGGCCGCAGCCGCGCTGCCGCACTGCGCAGCGTTGAGGAAATGGCCGGCTGGCTGCTGTCGTTGCTGGACTCTGCCGGCGTGGAAAAAGCCGCGCTGGTCGGGCACAGCATGGGCTCCCTGATCGCGCTGGAGGCGGCCCACCGCGCACCGGATCGCATTACGCGACTGGCACTGCTTGGCGCCACCTATCCGATGAAGGTGTCCGATGCATTGCTCGATGCTGCGCGCGAGGCCGAGGGCGATGCGATCGATATGGTCAACATCTGGTCGCACAGCTCGTATGCGCAGAAACCGTCCTGCCCGGGGCCGGGCTTCTACGTCAGCGGAATGTCGAAACGTCTGATGGAGCGCATCTCGGCGCAAGGCGAAGACCTGCTGTTCCACACCGATTTCACGGCCTGCAACAGCTATGCCAACGGTGAGGTGGCAGCGGCCAGCGTGCGCTGCCCGGTACAATTCATCTTCGGCAGCAAAGATATGATGACACCGCCGCGCAGTTCCAAGGCGCTGCTGGCCGCACTGCCGGGCGCGAAGAGCGTAACGGTCGATGCCGGCCACCAGATGATGGCCGAGCAGCCGGATGCGGTATTGGACGCGCTGCTGGCCTTCCTGCGCTGAAGACGGCCCTCAGGCCGGGCTGAAATGCTCGGCCAGGGTGGTGCCGAGCCCCGATTCCACCGCAGTTTCCACCTGGCGGGCCAGCATCGCGGCGTCACGGCTAGCCTGACGGTCCATTTCATCATCCGAGTCGGCCAGCACGCCGGCATTCAGCGACATGCCGCCGAACACGAACAGGCGGTAGACATCCGCCACGGTGATCTTGTGCACATTGGCCAGCAACACCCAATTGTCCGCGCCTTCGCTGACCCGCTTGCCGAACTGCACTCGCGGCGGGGGGGCAATTTTAACCTTCGCCACCCATCCGGGCACCAGCATTTTCTCCAGCAAGGCATCCATTTCATCAAAACCCAGGCGCGTACGGCGACGCATCTCGGCCGCACTGACAGCCGCGTTATCGCCCTGCTCCCTGGCCTCGTGCAGCACTTTCAGCACTGCCATGGCGTCGACGAATTCACCGCCCGGCACCGCCTCGTGCCACCAGCGCTCATATTTCACCACCGGCAGTGCCGCTGTCAGCAAAGCGCCGAGCAGCGTAATCAGCCAGGAAACGTAAATCCACAGCAGGAACAAAGGCAAGGCAGCCAGTGCGCCGTAGATCTTCGAATAAGTCGGGGCCTGGGTGATAAAGATCGCGAAACCGCGCTTGGCCAGTTCGAACGACACCGCCGCCAGGGCGCCGCCGCAGATCGCGTCACGCCAGTCCACCATCCGGTTCGGCACCGTGATGTAGAGGAAGGTAAAGCCGAGTGTCGTCAGCAGCACTGACAGCAACGTGTAGAAAATCGGCCCAGTCACCGACCCAACCAGGCCGCTGGTGGCATCGAACAGGTGGGTCGACAGGCTGATCGAGACGCCGATCAGCAAGGGGCCTAAGGTGATCAGCGCCCAATACACCAGCACGCGGCGCACCAGGCGGCGCTCGGTCTTGACGCGCCAGATGCGGTTGAAGGCGCGCTCGATCATGCTCATCATCGCGACCGAGGTCAGGACCAGCGTCACCGCACCCACCGCCGACAGCCGCGTGGCCTTGGCCGCGAACGTGGTCAGGTAGCCGAGAATCGTGCTGGAGATCGCCTTCGGCATGACGCTCTTGATGAAGTACGCTTCCAGCGCGGTGCGGAAGGTGTTGAACATCGGAAAGGTGGTGAAGATCGCCAGCGCAATCGTCAACACCGGCACCAGCGCAAAAACGGTGGTGAATGTCAGGCCGCCAGCCACTTGCGGCAAGCTTTCTTCGCGCAGGCGGCGGCGTCCGAACTGGATCAGGTCGTGCAGCTCGGTCCACGAGAGCGCACGCAGTTCCGCCACGCCTTTGGTGCAGGCGCGGGCGACATTAGTGTAGAGGGACTTAAAAACCATCAGTAAAGCTTATTAGTCATGCAACTTGTGCAAAGGGCCATATAATAGCAATGATGAACAGAACTAACCTCACAATTCTAATTTTGTATTATTCAAGGCACGGATCGGTGCGTAAATTGGCGGAAATGATTGCCCAGGGCGTTGAATCCGTACCAGGCTGTGACGCCCGCCTGCGTACTGTGCCAGCCGTTTCCACCGTGACGGAAGCGACCGAGCCGGAAGTGCCGCTGGATGGCGCGCCCTATGTCGAATTGCAGGACCTGGAGGAATGCGATGGTCTGGCGCTGGGCTCACCCACCCGTTTTGGCAATATGGCGGCGGCCATGAAGTATTTTTGGGATGGGACGTCGGCCCAGTGGCTGGCCGGTACCCTGTCCGGCAAGCCGGCCTGCGTCTTCACCTCGACCGGCAGCCAGCACGGCGGCCAGGAGTCGACGCTGCTGACGATGATGGTGCCGTTGCTGCACCATGGGATGATGGTGATGGGCCTGCCCTACACCCATCCCGAACTGATGACGACGGCCAGCGGCGGCTCGCCTTACGGCGCCACCCACTGGTCGGGACTGGACGGCAAGAAGCCGTTCACGGAAGATGAGAAACGCCTGGCGGTCGCGATGGGCCGCCGGCTGGCCGAATCGGCCGTCAAGCTGCGGAGACAGTGAACATGAACAGTACCAAGCACAAACTTTTCCATTGGGGCGCCATCGCCAGCCTGGCCTTGCTCATCATCTGGAGCGTGGCCTGGGAAATGTGGCTCTCGCCGCTCAAGCCGGGCGGCTCCTGGCTGGTACTGAAAGCAGTACCGCTGCTATTCCCGCTGCTGGGTGTGATCAAGCGCGATATCTACACGCTGCAGTGGACTTCGATGATGATCCTGATTTACTTCGTCGAAGGCGTGGTGCGCGCGTATGGTGACAAGGTCACGCCGTGGCTGGGCTGGGGAGAAGTGGCCATTGTGGTGGTCTACTTCCTGTGCGCCATCCTGTATGTGCAGCCATATAAGAAGGCAGCCAAGCAGGCGGCCCGCGAATTGCTGGAAAAGGTTAACACCAGCAAGACCAAGTAAACATGGACAATTCCGCTTTCCTCGGCGCTTGCCGCGCCTTGCTTGGCGACGCGCACGTCATTTCCGACGAGGCCGACATGGCGACTTACCTGCGCGATTGGCGCGGACGCTTCACTGGCCGCGCGCTGGCTGTTCTGCGCCCCGCCGATACCGGACAAGTTGCCGCAACCGTCAAGCTGTGCGTGGAGGCGCGCATCCCGATCGTGCCGCAAGGCGGCAATACTGGCCTTGTGCTGGGCAGCGTGCCCGATGACAGCGGCACCGCCGTGGTGCTTTCGCTGGCGCGCATGCAGAAGGTGCGCAAGGTCGACCCGGTCAACCGCACGATGACGGTCGATGCCGGTGTGATCCTGCAGCGCGCCCAGGAAGCGGCGGCCGAGCAAGGCTGCCTGTTCCCGCTCTCGCTGGCGGCGGAAGGCAGTTGCACCATTGGCGGCAACCTGTCGACCAATGCCGGCGGCACCGGTGTGCTCCGTTACGGTAACACGCGTGAGCTGTGCCTTGGCCTGGAAGTCGTCACGCCGCAGGGCGAGATCTGGTCCGGACTGCGCGGCCTGCGCAAGGACAATACCGGCTACGACCTGCGCGACCTGTTCATTGGCGCTGAAGGTACGCTCGGCATCATCACCGGCGCGGTGCTCAAGCTTTATCCGCAGCCCAAGGCGTCCGTTACGGCGCTGGCTGCCATGGAATCGCCGGCAGCGGCATTGCGGTTGCTGTCGATCATGCAGGATCATTGCGGGGCGAGCCTGACCGGTTTCGAGCTGATGTCGGCGTTTTGCCTGCGGCTGGTCGCCAAACATTTCCCTGCGCTGCCGCAGCCCTTGGCCGACGGCCATCAGCAGTATGCCTTGCTGGAACTCTCGAGCAGCGAATCGGAAACCCACGCCGCGGCCCTGCTTGAACTTGCACTGGGTGCGGCTCTCGGCGAAGGCGTGGTGCAGGACGCAGTGGTTGCCAGCTCCGCCGCGCAATCGCGGGGGCTGTGGGATTTACGCGAGCATATCCCCCTGGCGCAAGCAGCAGACGGCAAGAACATCAAGCACGATATTTCGCTGCCCGTGTCGTCGATTGCCGACTTCATCGCCAGCACCGAGCCGCAATTGCAGGCGGCATTCCCCGGTTGCCAGCTGGTGTGTTTCGGCCATCTTGGCGACGGCAACCTGCATTTCAATGTCGCGCCGCCCGTTGGCGTGGCAAACGAAGATTTCCTGCACAGCCAGGAAGCAGTCAACCGCGTAGTGCACGATGCCGTTGCCGCTTTCGGCGGCTCGATTTCGGCGGAGCACGGCATTGGCGCGTTGAAGCGTGACGAACTGGCGCGCTACAAATCGCCGGTGGAGTTGAACCTGATGCGGGCCATCAAGGCCGCATTGGATCCTTTGGGCCTGATGAATCCGGGGAAAATCTTATGAAACTCCTGCCCTTGCTGCTGATGGCGATGGCGCTTCCTGCAGGGGCGCAAGCCCTGCACAAGTGCACCGCCGATGGGAAAGTCAGTTACTCGCAGCAGCCTTGCGAGAAAGGCGTCGCCAGTACCATCGAAGTACCGGCGGCACCCGCCCCCGATCCCGCAGCGGCGGCGAACCTGAAGCGCCAGGAACGGGAGGCCGAGAAGCTCGCCAGCCAGCGCCGCAAGCGCGAAGCACGCGAGGAACGCGAGAGCCTGGCCGAGGCGCGGGCCGTCGCCAGCCACAATAAGAAATGCAAGAAACTTCAGATGCAGCAGAAATGGGCGGAGGAAGATGCGCGCGGCGCCACGCTCCAGAACACCGAACGCGCCAGGGTGAAAGCGAAACGCGCCGCAGACATGTACCAGCTGGAATGCGGCGGCTGACGCGCTGGCTGGCCATCGGCGAATGGCGCTCGCACCCGGTGCGGGCGCTGACAGCTATTGCGGCGATTGCGATCGGGGTGGCGCTGGGGTTTGCCATCCATCTGGTCAACGCGGCGGCGCTGAACGAGTTCACCACTGCGGTCCACAGCCTGTCGGGGCAAGCCGATATCCAGGTAAGCGGCACCGAAGCGACGTTTGACGAGTCGGTCTACCCGGTCCTGGCACGGCTGCCGGAAGTGGCGGTGGCCTCGCCGGTGCTGGAGTTCGACGCTTCGATGCCGGGCGCGCGGCAGCCCCTGAAAATCATCGGCCTCGATGTGTTCCGGGCGGGCTTCATCACGCCGGACCTGATTGGCGCGCCGGAAGAGGACCTTCCATACGATACCCTGGCTGACGATGCGATCTTCCTGTCGCCCGCCGCCATGAACTGGCTGCAGTCGCGGCCTGGCGGCGAGCTTCGCCTGCAGGCTGGCAGCAAGCTGGCGGTCCTTCGCGTGGCCGGCTCGCTGCAGCGGGCGCGCGTGGGGCAGCGCTTTGCCGTCATGGATATCGCGGCTGCGCAATGGCAGTTCCAGCGCCTTGGCAAACTGTCGCGCGTGGACATGAAGCTGCGGGATGGCGTGGATCGTGGCGCATTCGAGCGTACGCTGGCGGCACGCCTGGAACGCGAGTTCCCCGGCCGGTTCCGGGTCGGCCAGCCAAATGACGCGGAACAGGAAAGCCGCAATGCGAATCTTAGCCGGGCTTATCGCGTCAACTTGAGCGTGCTGGCGCTTGTGGCGCTGTTCACTGGCGCTTTTCTCGTGTTTTCCTCGCAAGCGCTGTCGGTGCTGCGGCGCCGCAGCGAGTTTGCGCTGCTGCGCGTGCTGGGACTGGAGCGGCGGCAGCTGATTCGCCAGGTGTTGCTGGAAGGCGCGCTGTTGGGCAGCATCGGTTCGGCGCTTGGCGTGGCTGGCGGGTATGCGCTGGCGGCCGCCGTATTGCAGCTGTTCGGGGGCGACCTTGGTGCGGGTTACTTTGCCGGCGTCCAGCCAAGCGTGCAGTGGGCGCCACTGGCCGCCCTGGCTTATTTCGCACTCGGCCTGGGCGTGGCCTTGCTGGGCGGCCTGGCGCCGGCTTTCGACGCGGCGCGCGCGCGGCCTGCCGTGGCGCTCAAAGCCGGTACCGACGAAACGGCCTTGCGGCCGCTTTCACGCCCATGGCCTGGGCTGGCCTGCCTTGCCGCTGCCGGCGCCATGGTGTTTGCGCCGCCGGTGTTCGAACTGCCGATTTTCGGCTACCTGTCCATCGCCCTGCTGCTGGTGGGCGCCATCGCCTTGATGCCGCGGTTATCCTCAATGGCATTCACCGCCCTCGCCCTCAGTACGGCGTCCGGGGGCGCCAACCCGCGCGCTGCCGCAAGCCCGGTGCGCGCGCTGGCGCTCGCGCGGCTGGCCAATGCATCCGGCCAGGCAGCAATTGCGCTGGGCGGCGTGCTGGCGAGTTTCAGCCTGATGGTGGCGATGGCAATCATGGTTGCCAGCTTCCGCACCTCAGTCGACGAGTGGGTGCTGCGCATCCTGCCTGCCGACGTATATGCACGCAGTTCATCGGCCGGAACCACTGGCGGCCTTTCCCCCGCCGAGCAGGAAGCATTGCGCGCGGTGCCGGGCATCGCCCGCATTGAATTCCTGCGCGTACGTTCCGTTTCGCTGGTGCCCGACCGCGCCAACGTCGCCGTGCTGGCGCGCGATGTCGATCCGGCCGATCCGGGCCGCGCCATGGTGCTTGTCGGCGAATCGGAGCACGCAGCGCCGCCGACGTCGGCACTGCCTCCGGCCTGGGTGTCTGAAGCGATGTCCGACCTGTACGGCCTGCAACCCGGCGCCACACTACGCCTTCCGCTGCAAGGCGAACAACGCCAGTTCCACGTTGCCGGCATCTGGCGCGACTACGCCCGTGCCGGTGGCGCCGTTGTTGTGCGCCGCTCCGACTATATCGCCATGACCGGCGACCGCGATGCCGGCGATGCCGCCATCTGGCTCGCCAAAAACACCGGGGCATCCCAGGTGCAGGAAGCCATCCGCAAACTCCCATTCGGCGAACTGGTCGAAACCAGCGTCCCCTCGGAAATCCGCAACCTGACGCTGAAGATCTTCGACCGCAGCTTCGCCGTGACCTATTTGCTGGAAGCCATCGCCATCGTGATCGGCCTGTTTGGCGTAGCCGCCACCTTCTCCGCCCAGACGCTGGCCAGGGCGCGCGAATTCGGCATGCTGCGCCACGTAGGCGTTACGCGCGGCCAGGTACTCGGCATTCTGGCGCTGGAAGGGGCCGCCCTGACCACCCTCGGCATCCTGGCCGGCTTCGCGCTCGGCTGGGTCATCAGCCTGGTGCTGGTCCACGTCATCAACCCGCAATCCTTCCACTGGACAATGCAAATGCACTATCCCTGGCCGCTGCTGGCCACCGTCGCCCTGGCCCTGCTGCTGTCGTCGGCGGCAACCGCACTCGTCGCCGGCCGCCAAGCGCTTTCCGGCGGCCCAATCCGCGCCGTGAGGGAGGACTGGTAATGCGCGCCCTGCTTAGTTTCTTGCTGGCCCTGGCGATCAGCCTGCCGCTGCAAGCCGCGGACTTCACGCCTGTCACACCCGGCGTCCAGCCCCAGTTCCCGCGCGACTTTGGCGCCCACCCCGGCTTCAAGACCGAATGGTGGTATGCCACCGGCTGGCTCGATGCCGCCGACGGCCGCCAGCTAGGCTACCAGGTCACCTTCTTCCGCAGCAGCACCGGCCATGGCCGCGACAATCCAAGCCAGTTCGCACCGAAGGACATCATCGTCGCACACGTCGCACTTTCCGACCCTTCGCAGGGCAAGCTGCTGCACGACCAGCGCACGGCACGCGCCGGCTTCGGCCTGGCCAGCGCCGCAACGCATGACACCGACGTGCAGCTGGACGGCTGGCGCATGCGGCGCGATGCCAACGGGACTTATCATGTCGACATCGATGCCGCCGAATTCACGCTCGCCTTGCAGTTGCAGCCGACCCAGCCCGTGCTGCTGCAAGGCGACGCTGGATTCTCGCGCAAAGGTCCAAAACCCGAACAGGCGAGTTATTACTATAGCAAGCCCCAACTGCGCACCAACGGCACGCTAAAACGCCGCAACACTGCTGCGCAAGCCGTGCAGGGCGTCACCTGGCTCGATCATGAATGGTCAAGCCAGGTGCTCGATCCGGCAGCCGCAGGCTGGGACTGGGCCGGCGTCAATCTGAACGATGGCGGCGCCCTGATGGCATTCCAGATACGGGACCGCCAAGGTGCTAAACTATGGGCCCACGCGACATGGCGCGATGCATCCGGTAAGATCACGCACTATTCGCAGGACCAGGTCAGTTTTACCCCGCAGGTGCGCTGGAAATCGCCGCGCACCCAAGCCGAGTATCCCGTCGCCACCCTGATTTCCACCGGCCCCGAACAGTGGCAGGTCAGTCCTTTGCAGCAGGACCAGGAACTCGATTCGCGCCGCTCGACTGGCGCGGTGTACTGGGAAGGCGCGGTGACCGTCGCGCGAGGCGGCAAGCCGGCGGGACGCGGTTACCTGGAGTTGACGGGCTATGTCCGTCCGATGAAACTTTGAAGAAGAACGTAAAATACGCAATGAGCACCAGCAACAACGGCCAGCCTGAAGCCCGAGAACTCAAGAAAGGCAGCCTGGCCGCCTTCAGGGGACTGCTGCCCTTCCTCAAGCCTTACCGCAAGCGTTTCGTCATTGCCGGCATCGCGCTGGTGGTCGCCGCCGCCTCCACGCTGGCGATTCCCTATGCCTTCAAGCAGATGATCGACCTGGGCTTTGGCGCCAACGCCGGCGTGCGCAGCGCGGTCCACGTGAACGAAGTGTTCCTGGCCCTGTTCGCGGTTGCGACCGTGCTGGCGCTGGCGACTGCGGCGCGCTTCTACAGCGTTTCCTGGCTGGGAGAGCGCGTGACGGCCGATATCCGCAATGCGGTGTATTCGCACGTGGTGCAGCAAAGCCCGGAATTCTTCGAGACCACCAAGACTGGCGAAGTCCTCTCGCGCCTGACCACCGACACCACCCTGATCCAGAGCGTGGTTGGCACCAGCATTTCGATGGCGCTGCGGAATGTACTGCTGTTCCTTGGCGGCCTGGTGATGCTGTTCATTACCAGCCCCAAGCTGTCCTCCATCATCATCGGCCTGCTGGTGCTGACCGTGCTGCCGATCGTGATCTTCGGCCGCCGTGTGCGCAAGCTGTCGCGCGATTCCCAAGACCGCGTGGCCGATGCTTCCGCCATGGCCGGCGAAATCCTGAACGCCATGCCGACCGTGCAAGCGTTTACCCATGAAGGGCTGGAAGCGAAGCGCTTTGGCGGTTCCGTCGAAGGCGCATTCAGCACCGCCATGCGCCGCATCCAGGCGCGCGCCTTCCTGACCATGCTGGCCATCGTGCTGGTGTTCGGCACCATCGTGTTCGTGCTGTGGCTCGGCGCCCATGCCGTGCTGGAAGGCAGCATGACCGGTGGTGACCTGGGCCAGTTCATCCTGTACGCATCCATCGTGGCCGGCGCGATTGGCGCCCTATCCGAAGTGATGGGCGAAGCGCAGCGCGCCGCCGGCGCCACCGAGCGCCTGCTGGAGTTGCTTGCCGTGCGCTCCGACATCCAGAATCCCGCGCAGCCACAGGCCCTGCCGCCGCGCGCCGCCAATGGCGCTGCCCTGAGCCTGTCCGAGGTCTCGTTCAGCTATCCATCGCGCCCTGACACCCTGGCACTGGACCATGTGACGCTCGATATCAAGCCGGGCGAAACCATCGCCGTGGTCGGCCCTTCCGGCGCCGGCAAGACCACCCTGTTCCAGATGCTGCTGCGTTTCTACGATCCGCAGTCGGGCGCGATTCGCCTCGATGGCACCGATATCCGCCTGCTGGACCTGCACACCTTGCGCGGCGCCATCGGCATCGTGCCGCAGGATACGGTGATCTTCTCGGCCGATGCGATGGAGAACATCCGCTATGGCCGCGCCGACGCCACCGACCAGGAAGTGATCCAGGCCGCGCGCCTGGCCGCCGCCCACGAATTCATCGAACGCCTGCCGAATGGCTACAAGTCCTTCCTCGGCGAGCGCGGCGTGCGCCTGTCCGGCGGTCAACGCCAGCGAATCGCGATTGCACGTGCGCTGCTGAAAAACCCGCCGTTGCTGCTGCTGGATGAAGCGACCAGCGCGCTGGATGCCGAATCCGAACGCCTGGTGCAAGGCGCGCTGGAAGCGGCCATGGTTGGCCGTACCACCGTCATCATCGCGCACCGCCTGGCCACCGTGCAGCGCGCCGACCGCATCATCGTCATGGAAGACGGCAAGATCGTCGAAACCGGCACCCACCAGTCGCTGGTGGCGTTGGGCGGCATCTACGCCAACCTGGCGGCGCTGCAGTTCCACAATGTCCATGTCACCCATTGAGGCGCTACGTGACCGACGCTGAACTGCGCCAGGCTTGCCACACGGTCCTGCCAGGCCACCGCCAACCAACGCCAGCGGAAGCTTTTGCCGCCATGGCCGCATGGTGCGAGGCAAACGGCGTCGCCCACGACGTTTATGGCGAAGGTGAGCTGATTCAGTCCTTCGAACAGAAAGTCGCCGACCTGCTGGGCTTTGAGGCGGCGGCGTTCTGCATCACTGGCACCATGACACAGGTCACGGCGCTGCGCCTGGCCTGCATGGAGCGTGGCAGCCGCCTGGTGGCGCTGCACCCGACGGCCCACATCTTCAAGCACGAGCGCAGCAACCACCAGTTGCTCGACCATTTCCAGGCCATCCAGCTGGGCGACCTGCACCGTCCATTCACGCTCGGTGAATTGCAGGGCGTCCCCGACCGGCTGGCCGCCGTAGCGCTCGAACTGCCGGCGCGCGAACTGGGCGGGCAGTCGCCGCGCTGGGACGAGCTGGAAGGAATCAAGGCCCACTGCCGCGCACAAGGCATCCATCTGCACATGGACGGCGCCCGCCTGTGGGAAGCGGCTGCCGGCTATGGCCGCTCGCCGGCCGAACTGGCAGCAGGCTTCGACAGCGTGTACGTTTCGCTTTACAAAGGCATTGGCGGCTTGGGTGGCGCCATGCTGCTGGGCGGCCGCGCCTTCGTCGCCCGCGCCCAGGAATGGTTCCGCCGCCAGGGCGGCAATGTGATCCATCGCACGCCTTACGTGGTTGCCGCCGCCATGCAGTTCGATGCGCGGCTGGCTGCCATGCCTGGCTATTTCCGACGCACGCAATGGCTGTACGACACCTTGCGCGACTATCCTCGATTGCGCGCCAATCCTACGCAGCCGCATGCGAATATGCTGCATATCCACGTGCCGGTAGACCGTGACCGCCTGCTGCGGATTCGCAATGAAATCGCTGCGCAGCACGGTGTATGGCTGCTGAACCGCGCGGCCCATGCGCAACTGCCCGGCACCAGCTATACCGAATGGTATGTTGGCGACAACCTGGTTTCATTATCGGACGAACAAGTCCGCCAAGCCCTCACTTTATGGAGCGACGCACTATGAGTTTTGCTTCGCTGGACCTGATTGACGGGCTCCTTCGCACACTCGAATCGATTGGCTACAAGACACCGACGCCAATCCAGAAACAAGCTATTCCCGCCATCCTGGCCGGCCGCGACCTGCTGGGCGCCGCGCAAACCGGCACCGGCAAGACCGCTGCCTTCGCCCTGCCCCTGCTGCAGCGCCTGACCATGGAAGGCGACCAGGCTGCGCCGAACCATGTACGCTGCCTGGTGCTGGTTCCAACCCGCGAGCTGGCCGACCAGGTTTACCAGAGCTTCCACACCTATGGTTTCAACCTGCCGCTGCGCTCCGCTGTCGCCTATGGCGGCGTGCCGATGGAGCCGCAGCTCGCAAAGCTGCGCAAAGGGCTCGACGTGCTGGTAGCCACGCCCGGCCGCCTGCTGGACCTGCATCGCAAAGGCGCGCTCGAATTCGGCCAGTTGGCGGCACTGGTGCTGGACGAAGCGGACCGTATGCTCGACCTTGGCTTTGCAGCCGACCTGGACCTGTTGTTTGCGGTACTGCCGGCCGAGCGCCAGACCCTGCTGTTCTCGGCCACCATGCCGGATTCGATCCGGGCGATGGCCAGGCAATTGCTGCGCGACCCGCTCACCGTGCAGGCCAGCGCGCCCAACACGGCGGCCCGCACTGTGCGCCAGGTGGTGTTCACGACCGACAAGCGCAACAAGCCGGAACTGTTCGTGCACCTGCTGCGCAAGGAAGGCTGGGGCCAGGTGCTGGTTTTCGTCAAGACGCGCAAGGGCGTCGAGCAGCTGGTTAGCCTGCTGCAGGGCGAAGGCATCTCGGCCGATTCGATTCACGGCGACAAGCCGCAGCCGGCCCGCATCAAGGCGCTTAAGCGCTTCAAGGCGAACGATGTGCAGATCCTGGTGGCCACCGACGTTGCAGCGCGCGGACTCGATATCGAAGCCCTGCCGCTGGTGGTGAACTTCGACCTGCCGACCGTGGCGGAAGATTATGTGCACCGCATCGGCCGCACTGGCCGCGCCGGCGCCGAGGGCGAGGCCATATCGCTGGTTTGCGCGGATGAAGTCGAGCTGCTGCGGGCAATCGAAAAGCTGACTGGCACGGTATTGCCGCGCCACGAGGAAGCCGGCTTTGAGGCGGATCACCGGGTGCCTTCGACCGGCACGCCAACCGCGCCCGCTGCGCGTGCCACCACGGCCAAAACGGCTCGCAGCCCGGCAAAGCCTGCGAAAGGCGCTCCAGCCGGCGCCTCGGCTCGACCAGCGAGCAAACAACCGGCGCCGCCGAGGGATGACACGCCGCGTCCTGCCGGGGGCTTTGGCGGGTTGAAAGAAGAACTGCCGCCGAAAGAAAAACAACGCTCGCGCGGGCCAATCTATGGCGCGCGTGCCGGTAGCCCGGGTGCGGGTACCGGAGGCCGCACCAACACCGGCGGAAGCCGTGGCGGCGCAGGCGGTGGCGGCGGCAAAGTCGTGGTGACCGCAACGCGCGGCGCCAAATCGGCCGCACGTGCCGCCGGCCGCGCCGCGTCCAAGCCCGGCGGCCGTGGCAACAAACGATAAACGGAGAATCGCATGAAGCAGTACAAAGAATTGATCAGCACTGTGCTGGAACAAGGAAGCTGGCAGGACAACCGCACCAGCATCCGCACCCTGAGCGTGCCAGGCGCGATGATGCGCTTCGACCTGAACGACGGCTTCCCTGCCGTGACGACCAAGAAGCTGGCCTTCAAATCGGTGGTCGGTGAGCTGTGCGCCTTCCTGCGCGCCTCCCGCAGCGCCGCCGATTTCCGCGCCCTGGGCTGCAAGGTGTGGGACCAGAACGCCAACGAAAATGCGCAGTGGCTGGCCAACCCCCACCGCACCGGCACCGACGACCTGGGTCCGGTGTATGGCGTGCAATGGCGTCAATGGCCAGGCTACAAGGTGCTGGACGCCGCCGCGACCGCGCAGATCGCGGATGCGGAACGCAACGGCTTCCGCCAGCTTGCCCCGCTGGAAGAAGACGGCGTGCAGAAAGTCCTGATGTACAAGGCCATTGACCAGCTGCGCGAATGCCTGGACACCATCGTCCACAACCCGTCGAGCCGCCGCATCCTGTTCCACGGCTGGAATCCGGCGGTGCTGGACCAGGTCGCGCTGCCGGCCTGCCACTTGCTGTACCAGTTCATCCCGAACGCCACTACGCGAGAGATCTCGCTGTGCCTTTACGTGCGCAGCAACGATATCGGCCTGGGCACCCCATTCAATATCGCGGAAGGCGCCGCCCTGCTGCACCTGGTGGCGCGCCTGACCGGCTACAAGCCGCGCTGGTTCAGCTACTTTATCGGCGACGCCCACATCTACGAGAACCACATGGAAATGGTTCAGGAGCAGCTGAAGCGCGAGCCGCTGCCGCTGCCGCAGCTGCACATCAACGGCCGCGTGCCTGCGTTTGCCGAAACCGGCAAGTACGAGCCCGAATGGCTGGAGAAGATCGAGCCTTCCGACTTCACGCTGGAAGGCTACCAGCACCACGCGCCGCTGACGGCGCCAATGGCGGTTTAAGCCGATTCCGCCTCGGGGACGGCGCTACCCCACAGCTTGGTGGCGTCCGCCCCTTCTTTCCCTAGCACGTTGGCGTGCACCACGCACTATCCTTGGCTAACTCGCCATTACAACATCAACTCCGATCTTTTCGGCTAGATCCAAAGTGTCTTCATAAGCCTTTGCATCTTTCGTGATGTTTCGAGATGTGCCAACCTGCGCAATTGCAGAGCCGTCGATACGATCACCAAAGAACATATAGGCATACGCACTGTCGTCTTGCCTAGACGTCCACCGAAGCCCTTGAATATCCGGGTGCTGCGCGTGAATAGCTTCTGCCACCGAACGAGTGTAGGGGTATTTATCCTTCTCTGTGTCGATAAGTTGAGAACGTTGAATACCCAATTTGCGCAGGGACTTTGTGCCTAAGTCGGCAAGTCTAAACGCTTGCTCCGTTTGAAGCGTCGAATGAACATGACCTGCCAATTTCGATTTTGGGTATGCCTTCAGGCCGGGCGCATAAGATACGTCATGAAACACCGTCTCCATGGCGGCACATTCGAACGACTGGCCTGCATAGATTGTGGGGATAGACAGTCCGTTCAAGTCGTTAATCGGACTAAATCGGGCATTTCCTTTTGGCCCAGGGTTGAACTGGGTTGCGCCGTATTCTTCCGGATGTACGCGGTGAAGCTCAGCCCCAGCAGGAAGGCTTACGGGTGTCACATCCAACCGGCGAACAGCCCCGGATGCCGAGCTGGCCAAAGTTGCAGGACCGGTAACTGTCGTTGGATCTTTCTCTCCGCCGTGCTTAACCATGCACTACGCCTTCCATCTCGTCGGCTGCTGCGGCAATGACTTTCTCCGGGGCCGATACGAGCAGGTCCATTGGGCGCTTGCCGCCCAAGAAGCTGTTCACGGACTGGAACCAGTACGCCAGGCCCCAGCCGGACTTGGTGCCTCCAAACTCACTGATAATCTTTTTCAGTGACTCAAGTGGTTTGAACCCTCTGTCCCGGTCAAGCCCATATCCAGGGTAGTAATCGTTGCCATTAAGCGTAATCGCAAAGATTGCTCCGTCGCGCTTCCACTTATTCGGTTGTGCACTCGGATTCCGGTCACTCATACCAGCCATTTCTGCGACTTGTTTTGCGGTGACCCAATCAGCCCCTTCGAGTACTGCTTTTTGCGCCTTAGCGATCATCGCAGCCTCCTTCACGAGAGCCGGTGGCGGCGGTATCCTTGGGACGAGAGTTTCTACAAGCGAGTTCAGGGTTTTTTCGTTCTGATCGGCGATGGATTTATCAAGCAACTGAACCAATTGGCCCAGAGCTCTTTCAAGAGCAAGAGCTTCAAATTTACTTGAATGTTCGAGTACGAGAGCGATGACTTGGCCATTGTGGAGCACCTTTAGCTGCCTCCCAACCTCATCCGGGGTGCCGGTTAATGTTGGGATATTGTGCGGCGCCAGAAATTCAGCAGTCGTCATGATAACCTCATTCGGTTATTTCGAATACTTGAATACTACCATAACCAAGATAACACACGACTCGCGATGACTTTTTCCAATAGGTGAACATCGGGGGCTCGCCAGGGGGTGGGCTGCACAAGGCCTTTCGGAGGAGGAATTCTCGAAGAAATGATGCAGGAGCAGCTGAAGCGCGAGCCGCTGCCGCTGCCACAGCTGCACATCAACAGCCGCGTGCCCGCGTTTGCCGAAACCGGCGGGTACGAGCCTGAATGGCTGGAGAAGATCGAGCCTTCCGGGTTTACGCTGGAAGGCTACCAGCATCACGCGCCGCTGACGGCGCCGATGGCGGGTTA
>DASWTB010000326.1:0-13235 GCA_036402315.1 Pseudoduganella sp.
GCAGGCGCGACCAAAAGTCTTTCTGCAACCCCCGCACAGGTGTTTAGTAGCTTTCCTCGGGGTTAATTCATCTGCTTGTAAAGTTAATATCGTAAAACAATAACTTTTATCATGAAGGAGACTTATGGATCGTCGGCAATTTATCAAATTGGGCGGCTTCATTACGGTATCGGCTGCCACCAGCGGCCTGGTCGGCTGCGGCGGCAGCGATTACACCCCGCCGGCTCCTGGCGTGCCGCCCGCGACCGGCGCCAACTGGAAATTCCCGCAAAGCGTAGCCTCCGGCGATCCGCGCGCCGACAGCATCATGCTGTGGACCCGGGTGGTGCCAACTTCCCTGGACGATGTGGCAACTGTCACCGTCAAGAGCGGCGTGACGGTGCGCGTGCAGGTCTCCGCGGCCGACAATACGGCTGCCCTGGGCAGCAATAAGGCGCTGGAAGGCACTGCCGTGGTCGATGCGCAGATCGAGCTGAACGCCGATTTCGATAACACGATCCGCCACAAGGTCACCGGCCTGCAGCCGAACACTGTGTACTTCTACCAGTTCACCGCCGGCGACGTGCGTTCCAACGTGGCCCGCTTCAAGACCGCGCCGGCGGCCGACGCCAGCGTGTCGCAACTGCAGTTCGCCTACCTGACCTGCCAGGACTGGAGCATCAACCACTGGGGCGCCCTGGACCATATTGCCAAAAATGAAAAACTGGACTTCATCGTCCACCTCGGCGACTACATTTACGAGACCGTTGGCGAGACCTTCCAGGTTGGCGCCGTTGAATCCCGCCACGGCGCACTGACCCTGCCGGACGGCACCTTCAAAAACGGCAGCTCGGGTGCCAAATACGCGACCACCCTGGCCGACTACCGCTATCTGTACAAGAAATACCGCACCGACGCCCGCCTGCAAGCCGTGCACGAGCGCTTCGCCTTCATCGCGATCTGGGATGACCACGAATTCAGCGACGACTCCTGGGGCGACACCCAGACCTATTCGGAAGGCGAAAAGCACGATACCAACCGCCGCCGCAGCGCCAACCAGGCCTGGTTCGAATTCATGCCGGCCGACGTCACCCTCGACAGCGCGGCCACCGGCTTCCAGAACATCAAGATTTACCGCGATTTCAAGTTCGGCAAGCTGATGCAACTGGTGATGACTGACGAGCGCCTGTACCGCGCCGACCACGTGGTGCCGGAGCAGATGGCCAATCCGGCCACCGGCCAGCCGCTGGGCAGTATCGGCGCGCGCTACCTGGTGGCGCAGGACCTGTACAGCGCCGCGGAAGCGCAAAAGGTGGCCGCTGTTGGCGGCACCGATCCGCTGGCGGCGATCAGCATGCTGGGCGCCACCCAGCGCGAATGGTGGAAGTCCACCATGAAGGCGTCCAGCGCGACCTGGAAACTGTGGGGCAATGAGGTGTCGCTGCTTCGCATGGGCCTGAGCGGCGTGGATGCCATCGCCACCCTGGTGGCGCTGCAGGCGGTGGCCAAGCTGGCCGCTGACATCGGTACCACGGCAGCCACCTCGACCGGTGGCAACGTGCCGGTGGCCAGCGCTATTGTCGGCGCCCTGACTGCCGGAGCCTCGGTTTCCGTGGCAGCGGCTGCCGGAACGGCGATCGCCACTGCCGCGGCAGGCGGCGGCGACACCAGCGCGCGCCTGACGGCTGCCGTTGGCGCCGGGCTGACCTCGACCCAGGCCAGCGTGGCGGTGCTGGCGTTTGGTTTGGCAGAAAACGTCGCCAAGTCGGGCGGCGGCGCCGTGGCGCAGGCAACAGCAGCTGCGCAAGGCATCGCTATCGGCTACATCAAGCCGGACGTTCAGCTGAACAAGGCCGCCTCGGTATTTGTCGTGGCTTCGGGCCAGGCTGCCGCGCTGGCGCCTTACTTCCGCAAGTTCCTGATCAATTGCGACCAATGGGACGGCTACAACGCCGAGCGCAAGGCCCTGATGTCGCACCTGAAGACCAACAGCATCGGCAACGTGGTGGCGCTGACCGGCGACATTCACTCCTTCTTCGCCGGCACCGTCAACGACGATTACGATGCTGCAGGCGGCGGCACGCCGGTGATGGTGGACCTGGTGTCGGCCGGCGTCAGTTCCGACTCCTTCTTCACCTACCTGCGAGAAGCATCTGCCAACCTGGGCTCCCTGAGTATGCTGGTGTCCATGGAGCTGAAAGTGCCGGTGCCGAGTATCGACCCGGTTACCCCCATCAAGCTGAACGTCAACCTGCTGGACTACACGATGGGCAAGGTGTCGCCGACCGCCGATTCGCTGGCGGCTTCGCTGATGATCCAGTTGCGCGGCGCCCTGGGCGCGAAAGGCGTGCCGGAAGCGTTGCTGGACGCGACCATGGACGCGGTGCTGTCGGCCATCAAGGCCGATGCCAACTTCGCCCCCCTGGTTGGCCTGGCGCAGCAGTTGTCCAGCCTTAACAGCAACCCGTGGCTGCGTCATGTCAACACCGACGCGCAGGGCTACACCGTGGTGACGCTGACCCCGGGTTCGCTGGTAGCCCAGTTCAAGCAGGTGAACAAGCTGGTGGGCCTCAATGCGCCGGCCACTGTGGTCGCCAAGGTCACGACTGCCACCGTGACCGCAGGCCAGGCCGCCGTAATCGTCGCTTAAACGCCGCCAAACCCGGCACGCGCCCGCCGCAGACCAGTGTCTGACCCTGTGGGTCAGACACTGCATTACTGGTTTTAAGGGCCCGCCAGCAAGCCCGGCGGCTTGCCGCTACAATGGTGGCATGCAGACAGTCACACCGGAACCGCAGGCAAAACGTGCCGCCTACCTGGGCGGATTGGCAATCGCCATCGGCGGCGCCGTTCTATTCTCCACCAAGGCCATCGTCGCCAAGCTGCTGTACCGTTACCACCTCGACGCCGTCACGGTGATCGCCTTCCGCATGCTGTTCTCGCTGCCCGTGTTCGCCGCCATCGCGCTGTGGAAGATGCGCACCGACCCGCCTTTGAGCCGCGCCGACGCCTGGCGCCTGATCGGCCTGGGGCTGGTCGGCTACTACCTGTCGTCCTATCTTGATTTCCTCGGGCTGCAATTCATCACTGTCGGCCTGGAGCGCCTGATCCTGTTCCTGACGCCTACCTTCGTCCTGCTCGGCTCCGCGTTATGGCTGAAAAAGCATATCGGCCGCGGCCAGTGGCTTTCCCTCCTCACCGCCTATGCCGGGATCGTGCTGGTGTTTTTCCATGACCTGCGTGACGGCGGCAGCAATGTGGCCCTGGGTTCGCTGCTGGTGCTGGGGTCCGCTCTGGCATATGCCCTGTACCTGCTGGGCTCCGGCGAGATGGTCAAGCGCCTTGGCTCGCTACGCCTGGTGTCCTATGCCATGTGCGTATCGAGTGCCGCCTGTATCGGCCAGTTTTTCCTGTTGCGCCCTGCTGCGCTGCTCGTGCAGCCGATGGAGGTATATGGGCTGTCGCTGGTGAACGGCATCCTGTGCACCGTAATGCCCGTCTTCATGACCATGATCGCCGTGCAGCGCATTGGCGCCGGCCCCGCCTCGCTGGCGGGTATGATCGGTCCTGTTTCCACGCTGTTCTTTGGCGCCGTCATCCTGTCTGAACCCGTCACCAGTTGGCAACTGGCGGGAACGGCCCTGGTGCTGGCTGGTATCTACCTGCTGTCGAATGTGAAAGGTAAAGAGAAATGACGCCCCGCATTGCCCTGATTGCCCACGACAAGAAAAAAGACGACATGATCGCGCTGGCCCGCGAGTACGCTGCCTTCCTGCGTACCTGCAAACTGTGCGCGACCGGCACCACGGGCGGCCGCCTGATTGCGGAAGTGGGCCTGACAGTGGACCGCAAGCATTCCGGCCCGCTGGGCGGAGACCTGCAGATCGGCGCCATGCTGGTGGAAGGGCATATCGATGCCATCATCTTCCTGCGCGACCCGATGACGCCGCAGCCGCACGAACCGGATATCAACGCACTGGTGCGGGCCTGCGACGTGCACAACGTTGCTTGCGCTACCAATATGGCAAGCGCCCACCTTGTACTGTCCCAATTACAGGCTGATGCCGCAAAACCGCAGCCTGTCGCATGATTCTTGGCCGGCGCCGTGCGCGCTGGCAATGTAGCGCCCTCATTACAATATCGGGGAGAGCTTGCATGAATCACATCCTAAGGGCGTTTGCCGCCATCGTTGCATCCGCGGCCACACTCGTGGCCCATGCCGCCACGCCATCCGCGCCGGCGCTGGCCGGTCACTGGGTCGGCACCTACGGGGTCGGTAACGACTTCAACTTCCTGCGGCCGTACTTCGGCGCCGATGGCAAAGCCACGGTCGACCTGCCCGCGTTCGAAAAAAAAGGCGTGCCGCTGCAAGCGGTCGCGCAGCAGGGCGGCCATGTGCGTTTCGCCCTGCCTGGGCCGGACGGTGTGCTGCAATTCGACGGCAAGCTGCAAGGCGATCTGCTGGCCGGCAAAGTAAGCCTGAACGGGAAGGACGGCAAGTTCGCCTTCCGCCGCACCCTGGCCGACGATCCGGCTCGCCACCAGCCGCTGCTGGGCGCTTACGAATTTCCCGGCAAGCGCGTAGTCGTGCTGTCCGAGTGGGGCGACTTCCCGCAGATGTTCTACAGCGATATGAGCACGGGCCGCCACGCTTCGATGTTCGCTGAAAGCGAGAACGTGTATTACGCCGGCGCCGGCAACCTGAACCCCGCCGTGCGTGAAACCACGATGCGCTTCGAGGGCAACAAGATGGTCTGGCAGCAGGCAGGCAAGAAGGAGACCGGCCGCCGCCTGCAATTCCGCTCCGAAGAAGTCACGTTCCGCAACGGCGACGTCACTTTGTCCGGCACCTTGGTGCTGCCGGAAGGGAAAGGGCCGTTTCCAGCCATTGTCCTGACCCAGATGTCCAGCCCCGCACCGCGCGGCGCCTATGCGCTTCAGGCTTATCACTTCGCCGCCCACGGCATGGCCGCCCTGATGTACGACAAGCGCGGCGTAGGCAAGTCCACCGGTGAATTCAACAAAGCCACCATGGAGCAGTTGGCCGACGACGCCGTCGCAGGCATCGAACTGCTTGGCAAGCGCAGCGACATCAAGGCCGATGCCATCGGTACCTGGGGCCATAGCCAGGGTGGCTGGCTGGCGCCGCTGGCGGCGGTGCGTTCGCAGAAAGTCGCCTTCGTGATTGCGCAAGCCGCATCGGCAGTGCCGCCGGCCGAGCAGGAGGTGTACCGGATCGAGAGTACGCTGCGCGCGCAAGGCTTCAGCGAGGAAGAGGTGCAAGCCGGCGCCGCCTACCAGGAAAAACTGATGCGCTGGGTGACCAGCCGCGGCGCCAACCGCGCCGAATTGCTGGCCGCGGCGCGCGCCGGCGAGAATGCACGCTGGGCCAGCCAGGTCGAGATCGTGCCGGATACGCTGAAAGAGAAGCCGAGCGAAACCAGCACCGTTTTCTATAGCTACGATCCGCTGCCGGACCTGAAGCACCTGAAAGCACCCGTGGTCTATATCCTCGGCGAGAAAGACGCCTTCGTGCCGGTGCATAAGAGCGCCAGGCTGTTCCAGCAAACGCTGGATGCGAGCGGTCACAAGGACCACCAGGTATGGATGCTGCCGCGCGCAGCGCACGGGCTGTGGGAAACCGATGTCGATGGCGGCAGCGCCTACATCAACTCCACGCATTGGGCGCGCGAACATTATCCACGCATGACACAATGGCTGCGCGAGCGCGGCTTCATCACACACTAAAGGAGCAATTAATGGTTAAGGCGATACGCATGTCCCGCACTGGCGGGCCGGAAGTGATGGAATACGTCGATGTCGAAGTGGGCGCGCCAGGCCCGGGCGAAGCGACGGTGCGGCACGAGGCGATCGGCCTTAACTTTATCGATGTGTACTTCCGCACCGGCCTGTATCCGCAGCCGCTGCCGGGCGGCCTGGGCCAGGAAGGCGCAGGTGTGGTGGAAGCGGTGGGCGAGGGAGTGAGCCATGTGCGGGTCGGCGACCGCGTGGCCTACGCCGGACGTCCGAACGGCGCCTACTCGCAGGCGCGCAATATGCCTGCCAGCCTGCTGGTCAAGCTGCCGGATTCCATTGGCAGCGACACCGCGGCCGCCATGATGCTACAGGGCATGACGGTGCAGTACCTGTTCCACAGCGCCGCGCCGGTCAAGGCGGGCGACACCATCCTGTTCCATGCAGCGGCCGGCGGCGTGGGTTTGATCGCCTGCCAGTGGGCGCGCGCCCTGGGCGTGAACCTGATCGGCACCGCGGGTTCGGACGAAAAGGTGGCGCTGGCCCTGCAGCACGGAGCGGCCCATGCGATCAACTACAACAAGGAAAACTTCACCGAGCGGGCGCGCGAACTCACCGGCGGCAAGGGCGTGTCGACCGTGTTCGATTCGATCGGCAAGGATACCTTCATCGGTTCGCTCGATTGCCTGCGTCCGCGCGGCATGATGGTCAGCTTCGGCAACGCATCCGGGCCGGTGGCCAATTTCTCGTTGAGCGAACTGGCTTCGCGCGGCTCGCTGTCCCTGACCCGTCCTGCGCTGGGCAATTACACGTCCACGCGTGAAGAGCTGGAGGCTTGCGCGCAGTCGCTGTTCGACGTGGTGGCGCGCGGCGACGTCAAGATCGAAATCAAGCAGCGGTATAATCTGGCGGATGTGGCGCAGGCGCATCGCGATCTGGAAGCGCGCCGCACCACGGGTTCCACCATCCTCCTGCCTTGAACTTGACTATGACCGACCAGAACCGCCCGACTGAAGACGATGACGGCACCCCGAAATTTGGACGCTTGCTGATCGTCCTGCTGAGTGCCGTGGCCCTGATCGGTCTCATCACTTTCGCCAGCGAAGCGTACTACCGCTGATCATGCGTATTGTGCTGTCACTGCTACTTTTGGCGCTGGCAGCGTATGTCGCGGTGTGCGCGCTGGTATTTTTCCGCCAGCGCAGCATGATCTACTATCCGCAGGCGTTTGAAGGCGGCACCGTGCTGGCGCTGGGCGGCGGCGCGCATGTGGGCGTCACGCTGCACGAACAATCGGGGCCCTCGGCCGTGATCTATTTTGGCGGCAATGCGGAAGCGGTGGGCTACAGCCTGGCAGAGCTGCAGGCTGTCTTTCCCGGCCAATCGCTATATCTGATGCACTACCGCGGATACGGGGCCACGTCCGGCGAGCCGACCGAAGCAGGCCTGTTTGCCGATGCGTTGGCGCTGTACGACCATGTGCGCGCCTTGCATCCGCAGGTGACGCTGGTTGGGCGCAGCCTCGGCAGCGGCATTGCCACCCGGTTGGCCAGCGTGAAGCCGGTCGACCGGCTGGTGCTGGTTACGCCATACGACAGCATGGCCGGCGCGGCTTCGCACCACTTTCCCTGGCTGCCAGTACGCTTGCTGCTGCGCGACCGCTACGACTCGGCCAGTTACGCCGCCAAAGTCAACGCCCCGACCACCATTCTCGCCGCAGAACGCGACGAAGTCATACCGCGCGCCAGCAGCGAAGTCCTGTACCGCAGCTTCCGCCCTGGCCTTGCGACTTTTCATGTAATCCCAGGCGTTGGGCACAACGATATTTCCCTCCGCCAGATGCCGCCTGGTTGAACTTTTCAGCGCATGTTTGGTCCAAGCTCTGTCATCATCCAGACAGGGAGACAGTCATGAGCAACTCAACAAGAGAAATGACTGAATGCACCTCTGCTTTGACCGCGCTTGTTGCAGCTCTGCATAACTTGATGGACAGCTACCCTGATCTACGAGATCACTTGCTGCCAGCCACGCTGCGGTTGAGCGAAGCATTGCCCTGCGTGTCATCCTTTTTAAGCATCGATATTGGCGAGCTTAATGAACGGCTGACTGAAGTGGAGCGTAGGTTGAGCTTGCTCGAACTCGATGTCTCTCAGCTTAAGATTGACGTTGCGCAGCTCAAGGTAGACGTTGCCCAGCTCAAGGTGGACGTCGCGCAATTGAAGGTGGATGTCGGCGGCATGCGGGAAGACATCTCCGGCATCAAAAAATGGATCGAATCTGCAGATCGGATCTATGCGACGAAAGAAGACCTGCACAAGCAAACCTGGAGACTATACGGAGCAATGGCCAGCCTGACAGCGGCGGTCTATTTCATCGCCCGCTTTGTTCACTGAAACGTAGCCAGCTTGGCGCGGATGGCAGTGCCGACCGAGATTTGCGGGTTGGAATAGCCGTCGTCCTTGCCCGCCTCGATTTCGCGTTTGCGGATGACTTCGCGCGCGGCGGCGTGGGCTTGTTCGAAGGACCGCGTGTGGCTGCGCAGCTGTTCATCGAACATGGCGCGGCCGAAGAATGTCAGCTCCGATTTGTAGCCGCAGCCATAGGAAGTGTGGTCGGCATCTGCCGCCGTCAGCACCATGGTTGCATCGTCTTTCAACGACGGGATCCAGCTGCCGGAGAAGCAGGCCGAGACGGCGATCACGCGGTGCTTGATGCCCGCTTCATCGAGCCATTTGCGCAGCATCGAAGGCGTCAGCTCGGTCAGTTCGAACGGCCAGAAGTCCGCCGCCAGCTGGCCCTCGCGGGCGCCGTGCGAGGTCAGGTAAATGAACAGCACATCTTCGTCCTTGTCCATGGTGCGCGCCACGCTGCGGATCGCCTTCTGCAAGTTCACCGTCGTGGCCCAAGGCAGCTTTTCCGCAGTCTGGAAATGGTTCACCAGCTGCAGCGTACGGCCGGCAGTGCCGAAACGCTGCGACATCACGTCTGCCACCATCTGGCTTTCGCGGCGGAACACTTCATCGCCGTAAGGTGCAAAGGTCAGCGCATACATATCGACCTTGCCCGTACGCTGCGGCACCAGCGATGCCAGTTGGCGCGATAGCAGCAACGGCTGCGACTCCATCAGTTCCGCCGTCAGTTTCAGGTAGCGCGACGATTCTTCGTTGCTGGCTTCCTGCTTTTTCGGGTACCAGAATTCCGGCTGCTGCGTGGCCACGCCCAGTGCCACCACACCCGTCATCATGCCCGCCATCAGCATCAGCGGCCCGCGCCGTCCGCGCCCGCCGCGCGCCAGGAGAACCAGTTGCGACAGGATCATCAGGGCGACCGGAATTCCCCAAATGATCCAGGCACCCCAGGCACCAAGGTAGCGCACAGACCACGCTTCCGACCCGGTGCTGAGCATGGCGGCGAAGCACAGGTCCAGGAAAAGCTCCAGCCAGACGGACTGCGCCAGCAGCAGCGTCACCAGCAGCGCCAGGTCCGGCGCCGCGCCAGGACGGCCGCTTGGCCCTGTGCCGCGCGCCAGCAAGGCATAGAAGGGCAGCAGGGCGAAGGGCAGCCAGCCGTAAGCGATAGCCTTCCAGTAGAAGATCGCCGGCCCATGGATAGACAGGCGCTGGAACAACATCGACAGCCCCAGCACCAGCAGCACCAGGACCGCAACCACGGCAGGTCCGGTGGAAAGACCTTCCCAGCGTGGAGAACGGAAAAAGGCGGTGGAAGCGCCTTCGCGCAACCACCGCCCGATCGATTTGATGGCGTTATTGGAGCTCAAGATCTACGCGCTTGGCCTTTCCGCTTTCGCCCGGGAAGCCGGTGAAAGCGCTTTGCACCAGGGCCGGCATGACCAGCGGCGTTGATTGCTTGCGGCTGGTGTTCTGTACCGTCACGTCATACAGCTTCTTGCCCTGCAGGTTATTGATGGTGACGCGCAGGTTGCGGTCGTAGTTATGCTGGATGGTTTCGCGGTATTCCATCGGCCCCCACATCCACGGATCGTAATATGGCCGGTAGAAACCGTAATAACGATAACGGTAAGGGTAATAGCCCCAGCGCGGGTAATAACCCCAAGGGCCAGGCCCGTACATCCATGGATCGGTCGCGGTCAGCACCTTGACCGGGCGGTCGATGGTGCTGAACTGCATGCCGACCCGCAGCTTGGCGTCCTTGGTGCTGGCGGCCTGGGTGAAGCCCAGCTTGGCCAGTTCGCCGCTCACCAGGTGCTGGTAGCTGCGGTATTCGAGCGTATCTTCGCCCGGGGAAGGCGTTTCAAAGACATACGATTTGTGCTGCAGGTCGCTCGGCCATTCGTGGAAGACCGTAACGTTGCTGCGCAGGGTAGTGGCACAGCCGCTCAGCAACAGACTGGTGGCTGCCACTAAAATGGCTAGCGCTTTCATGGCAAAACTCCTTTTTATCGTCATAAGCCAGTTTAATCCGGCAACATGCGTTTCACCTAATTATTACAGAATGTTACCCGCGGAGGGATGCCGGAAAAGAATCGGGCGTGTCCCCAGCCCGGTATTGGTAAAATAGCCTTCTTTGTCCTCGCTCGCCCAAACCATGCGTACCGACAGCCCGCAAACGATTTATCGTAAAGACTACACCCCGCCCAGCTACCTGGTGGAGACCGTGGAACTGGGCTTCGACCTCGATCCCGCCTGCACCGTCGTCGCCAACCGCGTGCAACTGCGCCATAACCCGGACAGCAAGAGCCACGACCTGGTGCTGCACGGCGAAGCCATTGAACTGGTCGCCCTGCGCATGAACGGGGTTGTGCTCAATCCAGACCAATACATTATTGGCAACAATACGCTGACCATCCGCAACGCCCCGGTCAACGTATTGCTGGAAATCGAAACCACCTGCGCCCCGGTCGAAAACACCACGCTTTCCGGCCTGTACACCTCGGGCAGCGGTTTTTACACCCAGTGCGAGGCCGAAGGCTTCCGCCGCATCACCTATTTCCCGGACCGCCCCGACGTGATGGCGCGCTACACCGTGATGCTGCGCGCCGACAAGGAGCAGTACCCGGTGCTGCTCTCCAACGGCAACCTGCTGGAAGAGGGTGACCTCGGCGATGGCCGCCATTACGCAAAATGGGAAGACCCGTTCAAGAAACCGTCCTACCTGTTCGCCCTGGTGGCGGCGCGCCTGGTGTGCCAGGAAGAGAGATTCAAGCTGAAGTCGGGCCGCGAAGTGCTGCTGCAAGTGTGGGTGGAAGAGGGCAACCTCGATAAGACCGACTACTCCATGCAGTCGCTGAAAAACTCGATCCGCTGGGACGAGGAACGCTGGGGCCTGGAACTGGACCTGGACCGCTTCATGATCGTTGCCGTGAGCGACTTCAACATGGGCGCGATGGAAAACAAGGGCCTGAACATCTTCAACACCAAGTTCGTGCTGGCCAACCCGCGCACCGCGACCGACGTCGACTACTCCGGTATCGAAGCGGTGGTGGGCCACGAGTACTTCCACAACTGGACCGGCAATCGCGTAACCTGCCGCGACTGGTTCCAGCTGTCGCTGAAGGAAGGCCTGACCGTATTCCGCGATCAGGAATTCAGCGCCGACATGATCGGCACCGACAGTGGTCGCGCCGTCACCCGCATCGACCAGGTGCGCACGCTGCGCCAGGCCCAGTTCCCGGAAGACGCCGGCCCGATGGCGCACCCGGTGCGTCCCGACTCCTTCGTCGAGATCAACAACTTCTACACGGTGACCGTGTACGAAAAGGGCGCCGAAGTGGTGCGCATGTACCAGACCTTGCTGGGCCGCGAAGGCTTCCGCAAGGGCATGGACCTGTACTTCGAACGCCATGACGGCCAGGCCGTGCAATGCGACGACTTCCGCGCCGCAATGGCCGATGCCAACAAGCGCGACCTGAAGCAGTTCGAGCGCTGGTACAGCCAGGCCGGTACGCCGGTGGTCAGTGCCAGCGGCCACCACGATGGCGCCAAACAGGTGTACGAATTGACGCTGCGCCAATCGTGCCCGGCCACGCCAGGCCAGGCGGAGAAACTGCCGTTCCACATTCCTGTCGCCGTTGGCCTGCTGGGCCGCGACGGCAAGGACCTGCCGCTGACGCTTAACGGCAAGCAGCTCGGCACCACGACCGTGCTGGAGCTGACCGCCGCCGAACAGACCTTCCGTTTCGAAGGCATCGCCGAAGCACCGGTACCGTCCATCCTGCGCGATTTTTCCGCGCCGGTAGTGCTGGAGTATCCGTACACCGACGATGAACTGCTGCACCTGTTCCGCTATGACAGCGACCCGGTAAACCGCTGGGAAGCCGGCCAGCGCCTGGCCATGGAACGCCTGCTGTCGCTGACGCAGGCGGTTCTTGACGACCAAGCGCTCAAGCTTGACGATACCTACATCGGCGCCCTGCGCGCAGTGCTGACAGACGCCGAACTTGATGCCGCCTTCCGCGAGCAATGCCTGATCCTGCCATCGGAAATCATCATCGCCGAGCAGATGGAAGTGGTGCACCCGCAAGCCATCCACAGCGCGCGCCAGTTCATGCGCCACGCCATCGGCACCGCCCTGCGTTCCGAACTGCTGCAGGTGTATGCGGCCAACGCAACGCCAGGTCCATACAGCCCCGACGCCATCTCGGCCGGTAAGCGCGGCCTGAAAAACGTTGCCCTGGCTTACCTGCTGGTTCAGCCAAACGCGGAAGCAGCCAAGCTGGCCGGCGAGCAGTTCGCTGCCGCCACCAATATGACCGACCGCGCCGCCGCGCTGTCCGCCCTGATCCACAGTGGCGCCGACGCCGGCAAGCAGCTCGACGCCTTCTACAAGGACTTCAAGGGCGAAGCGCTGGTGGTGGACAAGTGGTTCGCCATGCAAGGCTCGGCGCCGCACACCAATGTGGCCAAGGTGCGCGAGTTGATGAAGCACCCGGCTTTCACGCTGAAGAACCCGAACCGCGCACGCAGCCTGCTGTTCAGCTTCTGCAACCAGAACCCATCGCAGTTCCACGCCACCGACGGCAGCGCCTACGAATTCTGGGCCGAACACGTGATCAAGCTCGATGCCCTGAACCCGCAAGTCGCCGCCCGCCTGGCCCGCAGCATGGACCGCTGGCGCCGTTACGCGCCGGCGCTGCAGGTTCATATGCGCCATGCGCTGGAAAAAGTCGCCGCCGCCACCCCATTGTCGAATGACGTGATGGAAGTGGTCAGCAAAGCACTCGCAAATTAATTACGCACAAACCTAGGGAAACAATGAAACGCATCAGCCTGACCCAATACCTCGTTGAGGAACAACGCCAGCACCACTCCATTCCAGCCGAACTGCGCCTCCTGATCGAGGTGGTTGGCCGCGCCTGCAAAACCATTTCGCACAGCGTCGGCAAGGGCGCATTGGGCGAGGTGCTGGGTGCACTGGAATCGGAAAACGTGCAAGGTGAAGTCCAGAAGAAGCTGGACGTAATCTCCAACGAAATCCTGCTGGAAGCGAACGAATGGGGCGGCCACCTGGCAGCGATGGCTTCG
>DASWTB010000327.1:0-4295 GCA_036402315.1 Pseudoduganella sp.
GGGGCTGGGCATGGTTGATGACACAATGTTGTTCGACGATGATGAGACGCCAGTCCCGGCTGCGACCCTCCCGCCCTGGGAAATCCTGATCGTTGACGACGAGCAAGCGGTACACCAGGTCACCGAACTGGTGATGTCGGACTTTGAGTTCGACGGCCGCCGCGTCCGTTTCTCACATTGCTATTCCGGCGCGGAAGCGCGCCAGCAGTTGTCGCAGCCCGGCCAGTTTGCCCTGATCCTGCTCGATGTCGTCATGGAGTCCGAGCACGCCGGCCTGGAGCTGGTGCGCTATATTCGCGAAGAACTGGGCGACCGCAACGTCCGCATCGTGCTGCGCACCGGCCAGCCGGGCCAGGCGCCGCAGGCGATGGTGCTGAAAACCTACGATATCAACGATTACCGCGAGAAGACCGAGCTGACGCACGCCAAGCTCAGCACAGTGTTCTATTCCGGGCTGCGCGCCTACCGCGACCTGACCCGGCTCGAGCGCGCCCGCCTGGGCTTGCGCCGCTCGATCGATGCCATTACCCATGTCTGCGACTCCGACAACCTGCGCCACTTCTGCTCGGCGGTGCTGGAGCAGGCCTCCGCCCTGTTGGGCCGCCAGGCGGAAGGGGTGTGCGCCAGCCGCATGAATGCCTATGCTGCAGCGCGCCAGCCGGGGCGCCTGCAAGTGCTGGCGGTGACCACGGCCTTTGCCGACCTGGCGCTGGAGGAGACCCTGGAGCATCTGCCGTTGCAGGTGCGCGATGCTTTCCTGCGCTGCATGGCGGAACAGGCCGACCATTACGGTCCGCTGTACTACGCCTGCTACTACCGCACGCGCGACGGCAACGAGAGCTTGCTGTACATGTCGTTCAGCGAGCCGCTGGAAGACGCGGAGCGCGAACTGCTTGGCCTGTTTTCCGCCAACGTGGCCATTACCTACGAAAGGCTGCTGGCGCGCGAGGAACTGGAAGCGACCCAGGATGCCATCATCCGCATCCTGGGCGAAGCACTGGAGAGCCGTTCGGCGGCTTCCGGCGGCCATGTCGAGCGCGTGGGCGAAATCGCTGCCATGCTGGGCGCGGCAGTCGACATGCCGGAGAACGCAGTGCGCCAACTGCGCCAGGCGGCGCCGCTGCACGATATCGGCCATGCCGGCATCCCGGACGATATCCTCAACCAGGCCGGCCCGCTCGATGACGAGCAGCGCGCGCGCATGCAGGGCCACAGCGATATCGGCTGGCACATGCTGTCGTCCTCGTCACAGCCGGTACTGCAACTGGCAGCACGCATCGCCCACGAACATCACGAGCGCTGGGATGGCGCCGGCTATCCGCAAGGCTTGCACGGCGCCGACATCAGCCTGGCCGCGCGCATCACCGCCCTGGCCGATTTCGTCGACGCCATGGTGAGCCCGCGCAGCTACCGCCCTGCCCACACCCTGCAGCATGCGCTGGACGAGGTGCGCGAGGGCAGCGGCAGCCGCTTTGATCCTGCACTGGCCAGCCTGCTGCTGCAGCACAAGGACGCCCTGCAGGACCTGTACCGGCGCCACCCACCTCATTAGGAGCCGTCATGGAATTATTCGACGCCAACGACGCGCGCATACTGGCCGAGGCGGCGTTGCGCGCGATCACCGATTCCACTGCGCGCGCGCGCGGCGAGGAATTCTTCCGCGTGCTGGTGCGCGACCTGGCGGCAGCGCTGGACGTGACGTACGTGATAGTCGGCCGGGTGATCCGCATGCCGGACGGGCAGGAGGGCATCCGCACCCTGGCGGTATGGGGCGGGGAAGAGTTCCTGCCGAATATGGACTACAGCCTGGAGCACACGCCCTGCCAGGACGTGACCTGCCAGACCATGTGCTTCCACGGCAGCGGCATACAGCGCGACTATCCGCTCGACACCCTGCTGGTGGACATGAAGGCGGAAAGCTATGTCGGCATGCCGCTGGTCGATACCGAAGGCAAGACGCTGGGCATCCTGTCGGCCATCGACACCAAGCCAATCGACGAGAACAAGCGCCTGCTGGCGCTATCGCTGTTGTCGATCTTTACCGCCCGTGCCGCGGCCGAGCTGCAGCACCAGGACCGTGAGCACCTGTTGGAAGAAAAAGTGTCGCGCCGCACCGAAGCCTTGCGCGCGGCCCAGGCCAGCCTGGTGGAGCAGGAAAAGCTGGCGGCCCTGGGCTCGCTGGTGGCAGGCGTGGCGCATGAGGTGAACACGCCGGTGGGGGTGGCGCTGACGGCGGCGTCGGCCATGAGCAGCTACACGGCGCAACTGGTGCAGGCGCTGGAAGCGCCGAAAGTGAGCCGCTCCGACCTGGTCAACCTGGCTGCACGCCTGAACGATGCCGCAGCGCTGATCGAACAGAACTTGCACCGCGCAGCGGCGCTGATCGGCAACTTCAAGCAGTTGGCGGTGGACCAGGGCACCGAGCATGTGAGCACGCTGGCGCTGAAGGATTATGTGCAGAGCGTGGTCTCGGCGCACAGCCCGGAACTGCGCAAGGCCGGCATCAAGGTTGACGTCGAGATGGATCACCTGCTGCGGCCCCGCCTGCCGCCGGGGAAGTTTTCGCAGGTGCTGTCCAACCTCTTGATGAACGCCGCGCGCCACGCCTACCCGGATGGGCAGGGCGGCACGGTGACGGTGCGCGCCGGCGTGGCCGATGGCTGGCTGGAGATGGATTTCATCGACCACGGTGTGGGGCTGGCGCCCGGCGTGCGGGAAAGGATTTACGAGCCCTTCTTCACCACCAAGCGCGGGCAGGGCGGCTCAGGGCTGGGCATGCATATCGTCTACACCATCATGCAGCAGATGGGCGGCGCGGTGGAAGTGCACAGCAGTCCCGGACAGGGCTGCCGCTTCCACCTGCGCATGCCGTTCGAAGTCAAGTCTTGTCAGCCGCCTGCATAGACAGCGCGACGGCTTCCGCCACCTTGATGCCATCCACGCCGGCCGACAGGATGCCGCCGGCATAGCCTGCGCCTTCGCCGGCCGGGAACAGGCCGCGCGTGTTCAGGCTTTGCAGGTCGTCGTTATTGCGCTTGATGCGGATCGGCGACGAGGTGCGAGTTTCCAGGCCGGTCAGCACGGCGTCGTGCTTGAAGTAGCCCTTGACCTGCTTGTCGAAGGCCGGGAAGGCTTCGCGCAGCGCCACCACGGCGTATTCCGGCAGGATGGTGGCCAGGTCGGTCCAGGTGATGCCCGGCTTGAAAGAGGGCAGCACGGCGCCGACGTCGGTCGACGGCACGCCGGCCACGAAGTCGCCCATCAATTGGCCCGGGGCGTTGTAGTTTTCGCCGCCCAGCTTGAACGCTTTTTCCTCCAGATCGCGCTGCAGGGCGATGCCGGCCAGCGGATGGCCCGGGTAATCCACTTCCGGGCTGATCGACACCACGATGGCGCTGTTGGCGTTGCGCTCGGCGCGCGAGTATTGCGACATGCCGTTGGTGACCACGCGGCCCGGTTCGGAAGCCGCCGCCACCACCGTGCCGCCCGGGCACATGCAGAAGCTGTACACCGCGCGGCCATTGCTGGCGTGGTGCACCAGCTTGTAGTCGGCCGCACCGAGGATGGGGTGTCCGGCGTTCGGGCCGAAGCGGCACTGGTCGATCAGCGATTGCGGGTGCTCGACGCGGAAGCCGATCGAGAACGGCTTGGCCTCGATGTACACGCCGCGTTCGTACAGGATTTCAAAGGTGTCGCGCGAGCTGTGGCCAATGGCCAGCACCACGTGGTTGGTCTCGATGTACTCGCCGCTGGCCAGGTGCAGGCCGCGCACCTGGCGCACGCCGTTTTCCTCGCGGATATCGAAGTCGGTCACGCGCTGCTCGAAACGGATTTCGCCGCCCAGGGCGGTGATTTCCTCGCGCATGTTTTCCACCATCTTGACCAGCCGGAAAGTGCCGATGTGCGGCTTGCTGACGTAGATGATTTCTTCCGGTGCGCCGGATTTCACAAATTCCGTCAGCACTTTGCGGCCATAGTGCTTGGGGTCGCTGATCTGGCTGTACAGCTTGCCATCCGAGAAGGTGCCGGCGCCGCCTTCGCCGAACTGGACGTTCGATTCCGGATTCAGCACGCGCTTGCGCCAGAAGCCAAACGTATCCTTGGTGCGCTCGCGCACGGTCTTGCCGCGCTCGAGGATGATGGGCTTGAGCCCCATCTGGGCCAGGATCAGCGCGGCGAACAGGCCGCACGGGCCCATGCCGATGACCACCGGGCGCGGCTGCGCGCCGCTGGCGTTGACGTTCTGCGCCACGTATTTATAGCGCGTGTCCGGCGAGGGCATCAAATGGCTGTCG
>DASWTB010000328.1:0-2600 GCA_036402315.1 Pseudoduganella sp.
AGCGCCAGGGCGCCGGCCAGCACCGTCCCCAGGCCCGCCGGGCCTATGCTGGATCGCAGGGCGGGACGTTCGGGCAAGGCTTCGTCTGGCATGGCGGCTCCGGTTCTCCGAAGCCCCGAGTATAACCGACTCTCCAGCGAAAAGTTGCCAGAAAGTCTTGCTGAAACTGCCTTGCTTAATGCACTTTGCGTCGTGCGCGCGACTTCTGCGCCTTGGTTTCCCCGTGCTCGCGGCGCTGCTTGTTCACGATGCGGGCCGCGACTTCCTCTTCGCGCCCCGGATAGCGGTGTTCCTGCTTGAATTCCTGCTTGAGTTCCTTGTACTCGCGCTCGCGTTTCGGGCTGGCTCCTCTTGGCATGATAGGCCTCCTGATTCAACTGCTACCCCCATGCTAGCCAAGCTTTGGCGGACACAGCGCACGCAAGACCACGCTGATGGGTAGCCAACCTGCACTAGATGATCGGCACGCAAGTGTTATTTCAGACAATAGGTGTTATCAAAATGACTGGAGAGCCCGATGCGCCGGCGAACAGGGACGCGGCTTTGCCGTGGTGGCCAGCGAAGTGCGCAGCCTGGCCCAGCGCAGCGCCGCGGCGGCGCAGGAAGTCCGCCAGCTAATCGGCGACTCGGTGGCCAAGGCTGAACACGGCAACCAGCTGGCCGGCGCCACCGGTCAGGTGATGGAAAAACTGGTGGGATCGGTACAGCAGGTGGCGGCACTGATGGCGGGCATCACGGCCGGCAGCCGGCTGCAGTCGGCCGGCATCGAACAGGTCAGCGGCGCCGTCAGCGGCATGGACCAGGTGACCCAGCAGAACGCGGTGCTGGAACAGCAGGCCGCCAGCGCCGCGGCCACCATGCTGGAGCACGCGCGCCGCCAGGCCCAGCTCATGGCCAGCCAGGGCGGCGGCGCTGCGCTGATCAGAACTGCTCGACCCAGGCCGCCAGCTGCGACGGGGTCAGGGCAGCGTCGGCCTGCACCAGGCGGCATTCGACGCCCTGGGCGCCGCCGGCCATCTGCAGCGAAGCGCCGCGCTTGCCCATCCACAGCAGGCAGGCCAGCCAGAACGCGTGCTGCGACGACACTGGCGCGCTGGTCGGCGTTTCCAGGAACTCGGTCAGCTGCGAGGCCTGCAGGAACAGCGCATGGCCGGCATCGACCGCGCGGAAGGTCGGGCCGAACGCTTCCGCCAGCAGCGCAAAGGCGTGCGCCGGGTCGGCGTCGGGATAGCGCTGCTCCAGGTCGTGCAGGTGGTCGCGCACGGCGCAGCCGAAAGCGGCGCTGCGGAAGGCTTCCGAGCTGATCAGGTCGGAGTGGTCCAGCATCAGCCAGTCCGGTTCCGGCGGCGTCATGCCGGCGCTCAGGGCGCCGGCCAGGTAGCTTTCCACCGGCACGAACGAGGGCACGGCCGACAGGCTGGCCGCCAGCGTATACAGGGTGCCGATGCGGCTGGCCACGGCCTGCTTCTGGCGCACCAGCAGCTTTTCACGCAACAGTTGCGAATGCTCCTTCTGCAGCTTGGCCAGTGCCAGCGCCTGTTTCAGCTCCATGCGCAGCGCGGCGATATCCCAGGGTTTCTGGATGTAGCGGTGGATCTGGCCCTGGTTGACCGCGTCCACCGTGTGCTCCAGCTCCGAGTAGGCGGTGGTCAGGATGCGCACGATGTGCGGGTAGCGGTCCCACGCGTAAAACAGCAGTTCGTTGCCGTAGGCGCCGGGCATGCGCTGGTCGGACACCAGCACGGCGATCTCATCGGCGTGCTCGTCGAGCATGCGCTTGCCCTCCTCCACCGACTCGGCCACGTAGACGGGCGCCAGCGAGCCCAGGGCGCGCTGGAAATATTTGAGGGCGGTCGCCTCGTCGTCGACGTAGAGGATCGCCGGCGCTTGTTTGGTCGGTTGTTCTGTCATGCTCGTTCCTTCTCTAACTCCGGGAAATTCATGGTGACGGTGGTGCAGCAACCCGCTTCCGACTGCACCCGCAGGTGGCCGCCGAACGATTGCATTACGCGGTTGCAGAAGATCAGCCCCCAGCCGCTGCCGCCTTCGCTGCCGTGCATGGACACCGGGTCCAGCAGCAGGCGGTTCAGCAGCGCCGGCGCGATGCCGGGGCCGTTGTCGGCGACGATGATATACGGGCGCTCTGCCACGCCGACGGTGATGCGGATGCGCGGCTCGGGGTGGCCCTGCAGCGCGCGCAGCGCATTGCTGAGCAGCGAGGACAGCACCAGCGCCACGCAGTTGGGCGAGGCGCGCACCGTGAAGTCGCCCTGCACCGCCACCTCGATCATGTCGCGCTGGCCGGGCGCCAGCGGGTACACGCCCAGCAGCGCCGCCACCATCTGCTGCGCGCTGCCGCCGGCCAGGCGCGCGGCCGGCGCCACGCTGGCGCGCTTGACCGATTCCACGAACGAGGACAGCACCGACAGGCAGTAGCGCGCATTGTCGTTCATGTGTGCCGCCGCATTGCCGATGTCGGCTTTCAGCGGCAGCCCGTTGTCCTGCGCCTGGCCGTTGACGCGGCGCTGGATGTTGCGCGCGAAGTTGGCGATGGTGGCCAGCGGCGTATTCAGTTCGTGCGCCAGGAAGGCCACGGTTTC
>DASWTB010000329.1:0-2432 GCA_036402315.1 Pseudoduganella sp.
CTCTGACGAGGAAATCAAGAAGGTCTACCGTTCCCTGGCCATGCGCTTCCACCCGGACCGCAACCAGGAACCGGGCGCAGATGCCCGCTTCAAGGCCATCGTCAAAGCTTACGAAGTGTTGTCCGACCCGGTCAAACGGGAAGAATACAACCAGAGTGTGCACCACCGCATCATCATCGACCCGGAAGCGGAAGCCTACCAGCAGTGGCGTTCCATCTTCAGCGTCAACGGCGTGACGATCCCCGCCGCCTGAATCAACAGAAAGACAGCAGCAAATGAGAAAAGTACACCCAGAGTTCGCCTACCAGGCGCGCGAACTGGAAGGGCAGATCGAGGGCATCCTCGGCGATCCGCCTGACCACAAGAACTACAAGAAGATGGTCGAAGCCCTGCGCGCCGAATACCTGAACGGCGGCGGCATCGACGATTTGAACATGATGGCATTCGCCCTGGTGGACGTGATCGAATTCCACGACCCGAAGGCTGCCTTTGCCGACGCCGAAGATTTCGAATACGGCGACCCGGCGCGCGTGTTCGGCGCCGCCACCTGCCCGAAAGCGGAGGGCCTGCTGGAAGCGCTGGAAGAGAACCACCCGGACCTGGCGCGCCAGGCCATCATCACTGCGCTGCTGCACAAGCATCCGCGCATGTGGGACGACGAGGACACTTCGCTCGACCGCCTGGCTGAAGGCGACGAGGGCGATGATGAAGACGACTACTCGGACGAAGTCGTGAGCGACGACTTCTCCGGCATCTTTGACCAGCAGGAGGATTGAGCATGACCGACAAGAATCTGCCAGCCATTCGCAAGCAGGTCACCGAACTCGTTCTGGCCGGCTCCCTGGAGCATGCCGAGCGCGCCTTTGCCGAAGCTGCGGACACCCACGGCGACCTGGCGGTGGTGGAAGTGCTGCAGGAATTGCCGCCGCACGTGACGGCGCTGCACATGTCCGGCTTTGACGGCGGCAAGATGTCGCTGGCGACTTTGCTGGTGCCGCCGAAGCAATGGGCCGAGAGCCTGGCCTACATTGCCGCCACCTGGCCGGACGACATGATCGAAGACGATCCTGAGCGCATCGCCGAATCGCTGTTCGCCCATATGCACGGCGTGATCTTCGGCACCGAAGACGAAGAGCGCCGCGCCGAGCTGCTGAAGGAAGCTTCGGCCACCGACTGGGGCTGCACCGCGTTTGCGATCCTGTTCTCGCTGGCGCCGAAAGAAGTGCTGGAAGTGGCGGGTGAAGTGATCTCCAAGGGCGCCTACCTGACCGGCCAGACCTCCTCGGACAACGACATCGTGCCGATCGCCGTCGCACTGGCGCAAGCCAATGAAGATGGCTGGGACCGCGCCCTGTTCGAACTGTTCCCGGAATTCCGCCACAGCGCCGACCTGGCCGATGCGGAATTCAGCGACGATCCGGATGAAGAGCCGGAGCACCTGCAGCGCTCCACCAAGGAGCTGCTGTACCGCCTGCGCAAGCAAGTGCCGACCACCCGCAGTGGCACCGGCCGCGAACGCGCACGCCGCTCGATCGGTACGGGGATCTTCGGCTGATGCTGCCCGCACTCGTCAAAGAAAGCCTGCCGCGCCTGACCCGCGCCATCAAACTGCTGCCAGGCGACGACCGCGAAGATGCTGCCGTCATCCTGGCCGAAGAATTGAGCGGCATCACGGCCATGGTCGCGGACAAGTTCACCAACAACCGCACGGCGGAAGGCATCCAGAAGGCGGTCAACCTGACTGTCGGCGGCGTGTCGCTTGGCCTGGAGCAGGTGCTGACTGTCGATTCCGACGAGCTGGCGCTGGACTTCCTGGTCGAGCAGGGCGCGGAACTGGCCTTCCAGGCGGGGTTCCGCCAGTTGAAGGACCTGGCCGCGATGCCGGAAGACACGCTGATCGGCGAGTACGACAGCGACCCGATGTATGCACAGCGCCGCCTGCGCGACCTGTTCTTCGACATCTGCTTTACCGAGCCTGGCGCCAACTGGGACGGCCCCGCCAAGTTCCAGGCGCAGTTGAAGCAGCGCCAGGAAGTGCAGGCCGTGGTGCGGCTGGCGAACTGGCTGCGCCGCCATAACCAGGAAGGCGCAATCAAGGATCCGGACCTGAACGCGGAAGGTGTGATTGCGTTGGCGATCATCTTCGCGGTGGAAGGCGGTGGCCGCATCGTGGCGCGCACCGGCCAGAAGGAGTTCGAACGCTTCGTCAAGGCTGTGCGCAAGGCCAAGCCGGATTATGAAGCGGGTTGGGATGCACTGGTTGCAGCGGTGCCCGAGCAGCATCGTCCAGTGCTGCTGAATCGCATCGACCTGTATCGCCGCACTTGCACCGTGCTGCAAAAGCTGCCAGGGCGCTTCGCGATGAAGACGCTGTGGACTGAGCTGGAAAACTACGCCGGCTCCGAGCTTGACGCAGATTACGACTAAAACCG
>DASWTB010000330.1:0-6062 GCA_036402315.1 Pseudoduganella sp.
AGATGGGCGCGGCCGAAGGCCACCGGGTTGCCGCGCTGGCCCAGGTGCATTGGCGCAGCGATGCCAGCGCCCTGCCCGATCGCAGCGGACAGCGCTGCCATGGTGGATGGCTGCACGTAAGGCATGTCGGCCAGCGCGATCAGCCAGCCGTTGGCATCTTGCGCGTGCTGGACGCCGCACGCAAGCGAGGCAGCCATGCCCGTGTCGGCGTTTGCACAGGCTACGACTTCGCAGCCAAGGCCGCGCAAAAGGCTTGCCGTGGCCGCGTCATCCGGCCGCACGACGGCAACCACGCGCGGTACGGCGGCCAGCAAGGCACTAGCGCTGGCGGCGACAACCGCCTCGCCATTCGGCAGCGACTGCAACAGCTTAAAACGCGCACCCGTCGGGTCGAACCGGCTGCCCCGACCGGCAGCGAGCAGGATGCCGGCCACGCAGCCATCGCCCGCAGCGATGGCGGGCGAGTTGGCTGCGAGTTGGGCGGCCACGTGCGATGCCTGCCTTACGCCTTGGCCAGGTCGAACGGCAGCTTGCGTACGCGCTTGCCGGTCAATTTGAACACTGCGTTAGCCAGGGCAGGAGCCAGCGGTGGCAAGCCTGGCTCGCCCATGCCGGTCGGATTATCGGTCGATGCAACGGTGAACACTTCCACCACCGGCATGTCCGTCATGCGCGCCACGGTGTAGTCGCTGAAGTTGGACTGTTCGACAACGCCATCCTTCAGCGTGATCGCCGCGCCGGGCAAGGTGGTGCCCAGCCCCATCAGCGCAGCGCCCTGCACCTGCGCTTCGATGGTCATCGGGTTCACCGGCAGGTTGCAATGCACGCCAGCCGTCACCTTGTGCACCTTGGGCTGCCCATTCTTCATGGATGCCACCACGACATAAGCCACGGAAGTTTCGAACGACTCGTGCAGCGCCACGCCCCAGGCCTGGCCTTTCGGCAGCCTGGTCTTGCCGTAGCCCGACTTCTCTACCGCCAGGTTCAGCGCCGCCAGCTGGCGCACGTGCTTGGGATCGATCAGCTTGCGGCGGTATTCCACCGGATCCATCCTGGCGACATGCGCCGCCTCATCGATCAGCGTCTCCATCACGAACGCCGTGTGGGTCGAGCCCACCGAGCGCCACCACAGCACCGGCACATTGGTTTTAACGTTATGCACGCTCAGGTTCATCGGCACCGAATACGGTTCGCCCATGCCCTCGACCATGGTCGCGTCCACGCCTTCCTTCACCATCATCGGCTCGAACGGCGTGCCGGTGATGATGGACTGGCCAACAATCACATGGTTCCAGCCCACGATATTGCCCTTCGCATCGAAGCCGATATCGGCCTGGTGCACGTGGGAAGGACGGTAATAGCCGCCCTTGATATCGTCTTCGCGGCTCCAGATCACCTTGACTGGTCCCTTGCCCCAGGCCTTGGCCACGTTCACCGCTTCCACGATGTAGTCGGAGGTCGGCACGGCGCGGCGGCCAAAGCCGCCGCCAGCCATCATGGTGTTCAGCGTCACCTTGTCCGGCGTCAGCCCGGCCGCCTTGGCCGCAGCCACCGCATCCAGCGTCTGGAACTGGCTGCCTGCCCAGATGGTGCAGGAATCGCCCTTCAGGTCCACCACGCAGTTCAGCGGTTCCATCGGCGCATGCGCCAGGTATGGGAATTCATAAGTGGCGCTGATCTTTTTCGGCGCCTTGGCGATGGCCGCGATATCGGCCTTCTTCACCGGCGTGCCAGCCTTCTTCGCCAGCGCCTTGTACTCTGCCAGCTGCTTCTTGCTGCTGACCTTTTCCAGGCCCTCGGTATCCCATTCGACCACCAGCGCCTCGCGGCCCTGCTTGGCCGGCCAGTAGCCGTTCGCCACCACGGCCAGGCCGTTGCCGCCACGGTCGGTGTCGACCTTGATGACGTCGATCACGCCCGGAATGGCCTTGGCCTTCGAGGCATCAAACTTTTTCACCTTGCCGCCGAAAACCGGTGTGCGCGCCACCAGCACGACCTTGGTACCTTCCGGCTTGAAGTCCATGCCGAATTGCTGGGTGCCCGTCGACTTGGCGCGCGCATCGAGACGCGGCGTCGGCTTGCCGATGATGGTGAAGTCCTTGACGTCCTTCAGCTTCACTTCCTTCGGCACCGGCTGCTTCATGGCCGCATCGGCCATGGCGCCGAAAGTCGCGCTCTGGCCGGACGGGCCGGTCAGCATGCCTTTCGAAGCGCGCACCTGTTCGACAGGCACTTTCCACTTTTCGGCCGCCGCAGCCACCAGCATGGCGCGCGCACGGGCGCCGATTTCGCGGTGCTGCTGCCAGGAGTGCTTGACAGCGGTCGAACCGCCCGTCATCTGGATGCCGAAATTAGGGTCTTTGTACGGCTCGCCGGCCGGCGCCAGCGAGGAGCGCACCTGCGACCAGTCCGCATCGAGTTCCTCGGCAATCAGCATCGGGAGCGCGGTGTTCACGCCCTGGCCGAATTCCAGGCGGTTGACCTGGATGGTGACGGTATTGTCAGGTGCGATATGCAGGAAGGCGTTGGGCGCCACCGGCGGTTTGGCCGGCGCATCGGCAGCCAGCGCACGGGCAAAGCGCCCGCCGTTGCTGGCCACATAGAAGCCGAGGATCAAACCACTGCCGGCCTTCAGGAAAGTGCGGCGTGAAACCCCTTCAGGAGCCACACCGCCCGCGTGAGCTGCCATGAACCATTCTTTGCGCATGGCGGCTCCCCTTAAGCGATGGATTTCGCGGCGTCCTTGATGGCGGCGCGGATCCGTTGATAGGTACCACAGCGGCAGATATTGCCCGACATGGCATTGTCGATATCGCTATCGGTCGGCGCCTTGTTGGTGCGCAGCAGTGCCGTTGCGCTCATGACCTGGCCACTTTGGCAGTAGCCGCATTGCGGAACATCGTGCTTGACCCAGGCATCCTGCACCGCCTTGCCCACCTTGTCGGCGGACATGGCTTCGATGGTGGTGATCTTCTGGCCCACGGCCGCCGAAATCGGCGTCACGCAGGAACGGATTGCCTGCCCTTCGAGGTGCACCGTGCACGCACCGCACATCGCCATGCCGCAGCCAAACTTGGTGCCGGTCATATTGAGGTTGTCGCGCAAGGCCCACAGTATAGGCGTAGAAGGGTCGGCGTCGACTTGTACGTCGCGCCCGTTGATGTTCAATGTGACCATGCAAGCTCCCTGGTGTTGACTACTTGATAGTGGCGAACTTCGCTTCCAGCGTACGCTGGTCAACTGCTCCTGCAATGCGGCTGCCGTCGGCGAAGAAGATCGCCGGCGTGCCATTGATACTCATTTTCTGGCCCAGGGCCAGTACCTTGTCGTTCGGCGAGGTGCAGCCATTCGGCGCAGCCGCTGCCGCTTTGCCGTTCAACATCCAGTCATCCCAGGCCTTGTTGCGGTCGGCCGAGCACCAGATGTTCTGCGATTTGGTGAACGAATCCGGCGACAGGATGTTGTACATGAAGGTGTACACGGTCACGTTGTCCATAGCGGCCAGCGTGGTGGCGCGGAAGCGCTTGCAATAGCCGCAGTTCGGGTCTTCGAAAATCGCCATCACGCGCTTTCCGTTGCCCTTGACAGTCTTCATCGCCAGTTCGAACGGCAACTCGTCGAACTTGATCTTGTTCAGGTCATCGATGCGGGCCTGGGTCAGGTCGGTACGGGTCTGCAGGTCCAGAATGTGGCCTTCGACCAGGTAGCGGCCCGTCGGGTCGGTGTAGCGCACCTCGTTGCCAATGGCCACTTCATACATCCCAGGGATCGGGGACTTCTTGACGGAGTCGATCTTGACACCGTTCAGGCGCTCCGCCAGGGCTTTGCGCAGTTGCGCTTCTTCTTTTGCATTCTGCGCATCCGCACAGGACATCAGCATGACCGAAGCCATTGCCAATACCAGCTTACTCATCTTCATAGGGTCTCCGCTTTACAGCTTTCCGAGGGCATGTGAAATCAGCCGGCGCTTTACACCCGGCAATTTATCCAGCAAGTTTAGCCCGAAATTACGCACAGCGCGCACCGGTTCGAGATCGGTGCCGAACAGGCGCTCCAGTCCATCCGTTGTGGCCAGCATCAGGCTCACTTCTTCCTTGCGTGCGCGGGCATAACGCGCCAGCACGCGGTCATCGCCGATGGAACGGTGCTCTTCCCGTTCCGCCACGGCTTTCACCAATTCCTGCACATCGCCGAAGCCCAGGTTCATGCCATGACCGGCCAGCGGGTGCACCACGTGGGCGGCATCGCCCACCAGGGCCACGCGCGGCGCCACCATCGAATGGGGCCGCATCAGCCGCAGCGGGAAGGACTTGACCACTTCCGGCTGCAGCGGGGTCAGTTTGCCCAGCTTTTCCCGGGCAAAGGCTGCCAGCCGCTCGGCCAGCGCAGACGCGCCTTCGCGGCACAGGGAGTCGGCCAGCATGTCCGGCGCCGACCACACCAGCGAAACCTGGTTGCCCGGCAACGGCAGCAAGGCCACGATACCCTGCTCGCCAGTGAACCACTGGTGCGCGACGCCATGGTGCGGCAGCTCGCAGGCAAAGTTGGACACCACGCCGCACTGGTTATAAGGGCGGTAATCGAGGCCGATATCGCACTGGCCGCGCACCCAGGATTGGGCGCCATCGGCGCCGACCACCAGCGAAGCGCCAAGGTGGGAGCCATCGTCCAGGGTGATCACGGCCCCTTGCTCGTCATTCTTCAGCGCGATCGCTTTGCCGTGCACGAAATGCACATTTTGTGCAAAACGCAGCGCGGCATCGAGGGCCTGGTTCAGGTTGCGGTCCTCGACGATCCAGCACAGGGTGCCGGTGTGGGCGCCGTAAGCATCGAAATTCAGCGTGCCGGCCTTGCTGCCATCGCCATTGACCAGCATGGCATCGACCGGGGCGATGCGCGACTGGTCCATGGCGCCCCAGACTTTCAGGGAATCGAGCAGGCGGTGGGCGGTGTGGTTGAGGGCGAACACGCGCACGTCCCAGCTCGCCTCGTCCGGGCGCGCAGGCGCCGGGGGCGGCCCCAGCAAGGTCACACTCAATCCGGACTGGGCAAACGCCAGGGCTGCCGTCTTGGCAATGGCGCCATTGCCGACGATGCAGACCGCAGTCTGCACATGGTGATGCGTGGGCTTGTTCATCCGCGCATTATAGCTTTCCCACCACGGAAAAAGGCTATTGCAAAGCAAGGATTCCCTGCTATAATGCTGCCTCTTGGCCTGGTAGCTCAGTTGGTAGAGCAGAGGACTGAAAATCCTTGTGTCGGTGGTTCGATTCCGCCCCGGGCCACCAAGAATAAAAAGTGAAAACGCCGACCCATGCAGGTCGGCGTTTTTCGTTGGGGCGCGCCATGCTGCTTCAAAATGTCGTACTGACGCTCTGCATCATTCGCAACCTTCCGAGTGATATCTACCATGTCCATCAAGTCGCCGGACGATATACGCCGCGTCCTGGCAGCGGCATTGTCTACACCGACATTTCCAGATACCCAGCAGGCCCTTTGGTCAATTGTCCAAGTGCCCCGCGTCTATCGGCTCTGGCGGCTCTGCTCGCTGAAGGCTTGATGTCTAACCCCTTCTTCAATGCATCGAATCTCGGACAGATCAGCGATACGTGACAAAGTGTGTACTTCCCCTGGCGGCTGATTCCTATACTTTACGTACCTGGTTTCGGAGACAATCATGACAACAACCACCGCCCAAGTTACTCGCCTCAACGAGCTTCTTTTCAAATGGAAATCGTTTCGGATTGCAGTCCCAGAGTCGGAACGTTATTGCCAACTTAAAAGCGATTTATATCAAGTCAGAAATCCCGGCTGGAATGGTAATCCACCAATTTCGGCATGGCCAGCACATCTAATTGACGCGGATGATAGTATGATGGCAGCGGTAGAACATTATTTTCTTTGCCGGTGCTGGGTCGGCACTGGCACTTTTCCGATATGGCAGCTGCGCGCAATGAACGTTGTGTACGACATGGGCAAACTTGCCGGAATTACGCCGAGGCATAATCCAAACAAGCCCACCACTCCACTCACGGCACTTCAAATGGCAAGTAAGGAAGCCG
>DASWTB010000331.1:0-8002 GCA_036402315.1 Pseudoduganella sp.
GAAGTTACGCGAACGGGTCGGCGCGCAACGGGTGTTGCCGGCCATGAGCAGGCGCGCTCTTTGCAGCAGCTCGCCCTGGGCCTGAATCAGGCGCAGCATGTCGATCTCGGCCAGCGGCGCGCGCAGCTCCACCATCGTCGCCGGCGGCGTGCCGCAGTTGGTCGTGTGGTGAATCCAGACATGCTGGCTGCTGTCGGCGCGCCAGCTGTCGTCGGCCTGCTGCGTAAAGCGGGTGCGTGTGACGCGGCACAGCGGCAGCACCAGCCGCACCGGCGGCGCGTCGGTGCTGGCGCTGGCAAGCCACTTCTTCCCATCCGGCGCGCGCTCAAGGCGCAGCGGCGGTAGCGGCGTGCCCGGCGCGGTGCGCTGCATGAATTGTTCGAACGAGCGTTGCTCGGCCAGCGTGGGGGCGCGTGTATCGGCGCCTGCTGCCGCTGACACTGTTGCGGCCTGCGCGGCCATCGCCGCCAGGAATACTACATATCGCATCCGGTCTCCTTTCAATGCGCACCGATTATAGATATAATCCGCTCGCTGCCGAAAGGTGGCACACGCTAGGGGTCCTGCGCGGCGCAAGCTGCACGGGTGAGAAATACCCTCCGAACCTGATCTGGATAATGCCAGCGAAGGGAAGCTTCAGGATACGCAGCGGCTGCGCCACACACGGCGCAACTGCACGCGCAGCCTAACCTCCTTTGCTGGCTCCTGCGCCAACAAAGGAGCCAAAATGAACGCCAATCCAACCTTCCTCGCCGCCCAGGCCGAGGTCGACTCCGCAGCCGTCACTCCGCTGCCCAATTCCCGCAAGATCTATGTGACCGGCAGCCGCGCCGACATGCGCGTGCCGATGCGCGAAATCAGCCTGTCCGGCGAAAATGCGCCGGTGACCGTGTACGACTGCTCCGGCCCGTACAGCGACCCGGACGCGACGATCGACATCCGCAAGGGCCTCGGCACCCCGCGTGCCGCCTGGATCGCCGAGCGCAATGACACCGAATTGCTGGACGGCCCGACTTCGGAATATGGCCGCCAGCGCCTGGCCGATGAAAAGCTCGATGCGCTGCGCTTCGAACTGCACCGCCAGCCGCGCCGCGCCCAAGCTGGGCGCAACGTGACCCAGATGCACTACGCGCGCCAGGGCATCATCACGCCGGAAATGGAATACGTGGCGATCCGCGAAAACCTGCGCCGCAAGGAATACCTGGCCGGCCTGCGCGCCCAGGGCGAAAAGGGCCAGCGCATGGCCGACCTGCTGGGCCGCCAGCACCGCGGCGAATCGTTCGGCGCCGCCATTCCGGAGGAAATTACGCCGGAATTCGTGCGCCAGGAAATTGCGCGCGGCCGCGCCATCATCCCGGCCAATATCAACCACCCGGAGCTGGAGCCGATGATCATCGGCCGCAATTTCCTGGTGAAAGTCAATGCGAATATCGGCAACTCCGCCGTGACATCCTCCATCGGCGAAGAAGTGGAAAAGATGACCTGGGCCATCCGCTGGGGCGGCGATACCGTGATGGACCTGTCCACCGGCAAGCATATTCACGAGACGCGCGAGTGGATTGTGCGTAATTCGCCGGTGCCGATCGGCACCGTGCCGATCTACCAGGCGCTGGAAAAGGTCAACGGCAAGGCCGAAGACCTGAGCTGGGAAATCTTCCGCGATACCCTGATCGAACAGGCGGAGCAGGGCGTCGACTACTTCACCATCCACGCCGGCGTGCTGCTGCGCTATGTGCCGCTGACCGCCAACCGCATGACCGGCATCGTGTCGCGCGGCGGCTCGATCATGGCCAAGTGGTGCCTGGCGCACCACCAGGAAAACTTCCTGTACACGCACTTCGAAGAGATCTGCGAGATCATGAAGGCCTACGACGTGAGCTTCTCGCTGGGCGACGGCCTGCGCCCGGGCTCGGTATGGGATGCCAACGATGCAGCGCAACTGGGCGAACTGAAAACCCTGGGCGAGCTGACCCAGATCGCCTGGAAGCACGACGTGCAGACGATGATCGAAGGTCCCGGCCACGTGCCAATGCACCTGATCAAGGAAAACATGGACCTGCAACTGGAGCAGTGCCACGAAGCGCCGTTCTACACGCTGGGACCGTTGACCACCGACATCGCGCCTGGCTACGACCACATCACCTCCGGCATCGGCGCAGCGCAGATCGGCTGGTACGGCACCGCCATGCTGTGCTATGTGACGCCGAAAGAGCACCTGGGCCTGCCGAACAAGGCCGACGTCAAGGAAGGCATCATCACCTACAAGATCGCGGCGCATGCGGCCGACCTGGCGAAAGGCCATCCGGGCGCGCAGATCCGCGACAACGCCTTGTCGCTGGCGCGCTTCGAGTTCCGCTGGGAAGACCAGTTCAACCTGGGCCTGGACCCGGACCGCGCGCGCGAATTCCACGACGAGACGCTGCCGAAGGATTCGGCCAAGGTGGCGCACTTCTGCTCCATGTGCGGCCCGCATTTCTGCTCGATGAAGATCACGCAGGAAGTGCGCGACTTCGCCGCCAAGGGCATGCAGGAAAAATCGATCGAGTTCGTCAAGGGCGGTGCCAGCATCTACCGCGAGCAGGCATGATCGAGATCGAACTGAATGGCGCCGCGCACGCGGTGCCGCCGCAGCAGACGCTTGAACAATTGATCGATTCGCTCGATCTGACCGGCCAGGCGCTGGCGCTGGCGGTCAACCGCCAGGTGGTGCCGCGCCAGCGCTGGCCGCAGGTCGCGCTGAACCAATACGACAAAGTAGATATCGTCCGCGCCATCGGCGGGGGCTAAAAGGGGAGACTGCAAATGCAAGACAAACCATTGGTTATCGCAGGCAGGGAATACACCTCGCGCCTGCTGGTCGGCAGCGGCAAATACAAGGACCTGCCGCAAACCCGCGAAGCCACGCTGGCGGCGGGCGCGGAAATCATCACGGTGGCAATCCGCCGCGTCAACATCGGCCAGGACCCGCACGCCCCGAGCCTGCTGGACTATGTGCCGCCGCATGAATTCACCATCCTGCCGAATACGGCGGGCTGCTACACGGCCAGGGATGCGGTGTACACGCTGCAGATGGCGCGCGAACTGCTGAATGGCCACAAGCTGGTCAAGCTGGAAGTGCTGGGCGACGAGAAGACGCTGTTCCCGAACATGCCGGAGACCCTTGTCGCGGCGCGCGAACTGGTAAAGGATGGCTTCGACGTGATGGTCTACTGCAGCGACGACCCGATCCAGGCGCGCATGCTGGAAGACATCGGCTGCTGCGCGGTGATGCCGCTGGCGTCGCTGATCGGCTCCGGCATGGGCATCCTGAATCCGTGGAACCTGTCGCTGATCATCGAGCAATCGAATGTGCCGGTGCTGGTCGATGCCGGCGTCGGCACCGCGTCCGATGCGGCCATCGCCATGGAGCTTGGTTGCGACGGTGTGCTGATGAACACTGCCATCGCTGCTGCCGGGGATCCGGTACGCATGGCGCGCGCCATGAAGCTGGGCGTGCAGGCCGGCCGCGAAGCCTTCCTGGCCGGCCGCATGCCGCGCCGTTTCGCTGCCTCGCCGTCCTCGCCGATGGCGGGGAGGCTGGCATGAGCGACCGGCCTTGCGTGCTGGTGTTTTCCGGCGCCGATCCTTCGGGCGGCGCCGGCATGGCGGCCGACATCCAGGCCATCGCCGCGATGGGAGCGCATGCGCTGCCGGTGCTGACCGCCATTACGGTGCAGGACAATAACCGCGTGCATGCGGTGATGCCGGTGGCGGCGGAAATCGTGCTGCAACAGGCGCGCGCGCTGCTGGCGCAAGTGCCGGTGGCGGCGGTGAAGATCGGTATTCCGGGCAGTGCGGAAAATGCGCTGGCGATTGCGACACTGATCGGCGAGTTGCGCGCCACCCATCGCGCGGCAGCCGGTGCGGCGCCGGGATGGGCGCAGCGCTTGTACAGCGATCCGCCGGTAGTGCTGGATCCCGTGCTGCGCAGTGGACATGGCGATGCACTGGGGCGCGACGATGCGGTGCAGGCGCTGGCGCCCCTGCTGCCGCTTGCCACGCTGATCACGCCCAATGGTCCGGAAGCGGCGGCACTGGCCGGCAATGCCGCGCGCTATCGGGCGCCAGTTCGCGTCGGCGCGGCAGCGGCGTTGAGCGCCGGTGCCGCTGCGCGCTCCAGGGCAAACACCATGGCCACGGCGGCTGGCGCTGCGGCCGCCGCTGTGTCCAGCGCGGAAGCATACGGTGCACTGTCTGGTGCGGCGGGCGAAGTTGTGCTCGCGGATGCAGCACTGCTGGTGGCGCTGCCGACGCCCGGCGTGCCGGCGGCCTGGCATGGCACCGCCCATGGCGACGCGCTGGCCCACGCGCGTGCGCTGCGCGCCCTCGGCTGCACCCATGTGCTGGTGACCGGCGGCCATGATGAAGGCAGCGACGTGGTGATCAACCGCTGGCTCGGCCCCGACCGCCAGCAGAACTGGAGCTGGCCGCGCCTGGCGGGCGAGTTCCACGGCAGCGGGTGTACGCTGGCCGCCGCCACGGCAGCCCTGCTGGCGCTGGGCAATTCGATGGCGCAAGCCTTGACCAAGGCGCAGGGCTATACCCAGCGCACGCTGGCGGCCTCGTACGCCATCGCGCCCGGCCAGCGCATTCCGCAGCGATAAGGAGAAATGATGCAAGGACTTTACCTGGTCACCCCGAATTGGGATGACACCGAAAAACTGCTGGCGGTGACCGAACAGGCGCTGCGCGCCGGCGTCGCGCTGCTGCAGTACCGCCACAAGGACGCCAGCCCGGCGCTGCGGCGCGAGCAGGGCGGGGCGCTGCGCGAGCTGTGCCACAAGTACAGCGTGCCCTTCCTGGTCAATGACCATGTCGCGCTGTGCCGAGAGCTGGGCGCCGATGGCGTGCACCTGGGCGGCACCGATGCGCCGCTGGCCGAAGTGCGCGCCTCGCTCGGCCCCAACAAGCTGATTGGCGCCTCCTGCTACGGCGAACTGGCGCGCGCCCAGGCGGCCCAGGCGGCAGGCGCCAGCTATGTGGCGTTCGGCGGCTTTTACCCTTCCAAGGTGAAGCAGTACGCCGTCACCACCCAGCCATCGATCCTGCGCCATGCGCGCGAAGTGATCGAGGTACCGCTGTGTGTGATCGGCGGCATGACGCCGCAAAATGCGGCGCCGCTGGTGGCCGAGGGCGCGCAACTGGTGGCAGCAATTACCAGCGTCTACCTGGCCGACGATGTAGCGGCGGCAGTGCGGGAATTTCAGTCTATAATTTCCCCATTAGCATAACCACAAGGTTGACGCCGATGAACGCCCAGACTCCGACCAAGCGCCTGATCCTGATCGTCGATGATGACAAGATCCTGACCGAGTTCCTGGGCGAATTGCTGTCCCGCGCCGGCTATGACACCATGCTGGCGCATTCTTCCGACCAGGCCCTGGCCCTGATTGCCGAGCGCGAGCCCGACCTGGCCCTGCTCGACATCCACATGCCGGGCATGTCGGGCCTGGAGCTGGCCAAGCAGCTGAACCGCAACACCACCGTGCCTTTCATGTTCCTGTCCGGCCGCGGCGACGCGGACGCCGGCAAGCAGGCCGCCGCCTATGGCGCGGTGGGCTTTGTGGTCAAGCCGGTCGACGAGCACCACCTGATGCCGGCCTTCGAGGCCGGCCTGGCGCGCGCCGATGAGATCCGCCAGCTGCGCCGGACCGAGATCAACCTCAACGCAGCGCTGGCTGCCGGCCGCGAGACCAGCCTGGCCGTGGGCTTGTTGATGTGCAAGTACCAGACCGACCGCAACACCGCCTTCGAAGTGCTGCGCGACCACGCCCGCTCCAGCCGGCGCAAGATCAATGAAGTAGCCGACCAGCTTCTGGCCGCAGAGGAAATGTTGAATGGCTTGCATGCTGCGTTTAACGCACGCCTGAAAAAATAAATCTTTCCGCAGGCCATGTGCTTGCATTAGACTATTGCGGTGGGCCCCGACTCGCTCACCGCAACACCCTTCAGCGGCCGCCCCCTCTTCGCGGCCCGGCAACATCCTTCGGCCCAGCTCCGCCGACCATCCCCTTGCAGTGCGGAGAACCGCTCCATGAATATGTCATTCGATTTGCATCCGGCGCCCCGGGTGCTGCATGTCGATCACGATGAAGATAGCGCCGTGGTCCTGGCCACGTTGCTGGCGCCGGAAATCCAGGTGGTGCATGCGTCGAGCTACAGCCAGGCGCAAAGCCAGCTGCAGCACGGCGAGTTTGCGCTGGTGGTGATCGATCCCGACCTGCCGGACGGCGACGGCCACGCCCTGATCCGTTCCATGCGCCAGGCCGACCAGAACATTCCGGTGCTGCTGTATTCGGCCAGCCAGCCGATGCTGCATCACCAGGCCCACGCTTTCCTGCCCAAGCCATGGACCTCGCCGCGCCAGCTGTGGCGCACGGTGTCCCATATGCTGGGGCTGGAGTCCATGCTGGCCGTCAGGAGTTAAGCTATGCTGTCGTCTTTATCACATTCGGAGTACCGGGATGAAGACGAGAGCAGCAGTTGCATGGAAGGCGGGAGCGCCGCTGACCATTGAACAAGTGGACCTGGACGGCCCGCGCGCGGGCGAGGTGCTGGTGGAGATCAAGGCCACCGGCATTTGCCACACCGACCACTACACCCTGTCCGGCGCCGATCCGGAAGGACTGTTCCCGGCCATCCTCGGCCATGAAGGCGCCGGCGTGGTGGTCGACGTCGGCCCCGGCGTCACGTCGCTCAAGAAGAACGACCACGTCATCCCGCTGTACACGCCGGAATGCCGCCAGTGCAAATTCTGCCTGTCGCGCAAGACCAACCTGTGCCAGGCGATCCGCGCCACCCAGGGCAAGGGCTTGATGCCGGACGGTTCCAGCCGCTTCTCGCTGGACGGCAAGCCGCTGTTCCACTACATGGGCACCTCTACCTTCTCCAACTACATCGTGGTGCCGGAGATTGCGCTGGCCAAGATCCGTTCCGACGCGCCGTTCGACAAGGTGTGCTACATCGGCTGCGGCGTGACGACCGGCGTGGGCGCCGTGCTGTTTACTGCCAAGGTGGAAGCGGGCGCCAACGTGGTGGTGTTCGGCCTGGGAGGCATTGGCCTGAACGTGATCCAGGCGGCGAAGATGGTCGGCGCCGACAAGATCATCGGCATTGACATCAACCCGGCGCGCGAAGCGATGGCGCGCCAGTTCGGCATGACCCACTTCATCAATCCGCGCGAGGTGGAGAACGTGGTGGATGCCATCGTGCAGCTGACCGATGGCGGCGCCGACTACAGTTTCGAATGCGTCGGCAATACGCAGCTGATGCGCCAGGCGCTCGAGTGCTGCCACAAAGGGTGGGGCAAGTCGATCGTGATCGGCGTGGCCGCGGCAGGGCAGGAGATCTCGACCCGTCCGTTCCAGCTGGTGACCGGGCGCCACTGGCTCGGCTCTGCCTTTGGCGGCGCACGCGGCCGCACCGACGTGCCGAAGATCGTCGACTGGTATATGGAAGGCAAGCTCAAAATCGATGAGCTGATCACCCACACCCTCCCGCTCGAGCGCATCAATGAAGGCTTCGACCTGATGGAACGCGGCGAATCGATCCGCTCCGTGGTCGTCTATTAACTCCGGAAAATCTGGGTCTGACCCAGATTTTCCGGGTTTAAGGCCGTCCAGGCGGCGAAACTCACCGCCTGTCGCAATTTCCCGTCACGGCACCCGGCGCTCCGCTACATTAGCTCCTGAGCACTTGCATCCCAATCTAGACAAAAAGTTCTAGACACAAAGTTCTAGATCATTTAATCTAGTTTGCAAGGACACCATCAAACCCGGAGCCGCACGCCATGAGCAACCTGCTGAACGCCGTCATCCCCGCCCTGGGCTGGTCCCTGCTGCACTTCCTGTGGCAAGGCCTGCTGATCGGCTGTATCGCGGCACTGGCACTGCATGGCCTGCGCAACGCCCGCCCGCAAGCGCGCTACCTGGTGGCCTGTATCGCCTTGCTGCTGTGCGCCGCG
>DASWTB010000332.1:0-3828 GCA_036402315.1 Pseudoduganella sp.
AGCCATGCCATAAAAGCCTTTTTCGCTGAGCGCCAGGTTCGCGTTCCACAAGCCAACGCCCAGCAGCAGGATGGCGGAGGCGGTCGACATCCAGCACAGGCCGAAGTACATATTCGAGACCCGGATGCCTTCCACCTTGTCGCGTACCGACTTCTGCAGCGACACGGCTGCGAACAGGCCGTAGAGCAGCAAGGTCAGGTAATAACCCTTCTCGTTCAGCGCCATCTGGGCATTCCACAGGCCGGCCAGGAAGGCGCCGGCGCCCAACAGCAAGGCGGTCCAGGAAGCGCCGACAAAGGCGCCGGAAGGTCGGTGATGGATCGACATAGCTTCTCCTCGTTGAAATCGACAGTGTGCAGCCGGGCCGGCGCTTAGCGCTTGAGCGCGCTCAACAGTTTGCTGCCGATGGTCACGACAGCCAGCACGATGGCGCCGGCGATCACGCCGCCGATGGCATCCAGCATGGACGGGGTCACGGCAGCCAGCAGGGGACCAACGCCGCCCACCGAACCGGCAGCCTCGGCGGCGTGGTGGATCACGTCATGCGCACCCGGGATGCCGTGGGTCAGGATGCCGCCGCCGACCATGAACATGGCCACGGTACCGGCCACCGACAGGAATTTCATCAGCTTTGGCGCAGCGGTCAACAGGAAACGGCCCAGGGCCTGCACGCCGGCGCCGGCGCGCTTGCTCAGGTAGAGGCCGGCGTCGTCCATCTTCACAATGGCGCCGACCAGGCCATACACGCCGATCGTCATGACGACGGCGATACCGACCAGCACGGTCACTTGCTGCGCGAAGGACGCGGCAGCCACGGTGCCCAGGGCGATCACGATAATCTCGGCCGACAGGATGAAGTCGGTGCGCACCGCGCCTTTGATCTTGTCCTTTTCCATTGCCACAAGATCAACGCTCTGGTTCGCATCCAGCAGTTCCTTGTGGTGCTGCTCGTCTTCCGCCTGGGAATGCAGGAACTTGTGGGCAAGCTTCTCGAAACCTTCGAAGCACAGGTAAGCGCCGCCCAGCATCAGCAGCGGCGTGATCGCCCAGGGAGCGAAGTAGCTGATTGCCAGCGCAGCAGGCACCAGGATCGCCTTGTTGATCATCGAACCCTTCGCAACTGCCCAGACCACAGGCAGTTCACGGTCGGCTTGCACGCCAGCGACCTGCTGCGCATTCAGCGCCAGGTCGTCGCCCAGCACACCCGCGGTCTTCTTTGCCGCCACTTTGCTCATGGCAGCCACGTCATCCAGGATGGTGGCAATATCGTCGATCAGTGCAAGCAGGCTGGAACCGGCCATTTCGTATAACTCCAAAGAAAAATTACAGGAACGACAATCTAACACGCCGCCGCCGCGAGCGGGCAGCTTCAACGCTACAATGAACTCTTTATTCGTCGGTAATCGGTCATGACTTTCACCACCTGGATCACCTTTGTCATCGCGGCCAGCATCATCGCCGTGTCGCCCGGTTCGGGCGCCGTGTTGTCGATGTCGCATGGTTTGTCGTATGGCGTGAAGCGCACTTCCGCTACCATCATCGGCTTGCAACTGGGCTTGCTGCTGGTGCTGGCGATTGCCGGCGCAGGCGTCGGCTCCCTGCTGCTCGCCTCCGAAGTCGCCTTCAGTATGGTGAAGACGGTCGGCGCACTGTACCTGATCTGGCTGGGCGTCAGCCAGTGGCGCGCCAAGGTCGCCGCCGGCGAAGGCGTGCATGCCACCCGCCAGGCCCTGCCCACCTTCCGCAAGCGCGTGATGATCGGCTTCCTGACCAACGCCACCAACCCGAAAGGCATCATCTTCATGGTGGCGGTGCTGCCGCAGTTCATTAACCAGCACTCCCCGCTGCTGCCGCAACTGGCGATCCTGGCTGCCACCATGTGCGTGATCGACCTGGTGGTGATGCACAGCTACGCCTTCCTGGCTTCGTCGATGCAGCGCTTCATCCGCGAATCTTCGGCCATCAAGGCGCAAAATCGCGTATTCGGTGGCCTTTTGATGTTTATTGGCGGCGCCCTGTTCTTCGTCAAGCGTGGAGCGGCCCAGGCATGACGACCCAGTTCCGGCATTACAAAGGCGGCATCTACGAACTGGTGTGCGAAGCCACGCTGGAATCGGACCTCAGCACGATGATCGTGTACAAGGCTGCCAACGGCTCCATCTGGTGCCGCCCGCGCGAAGTGTTCTTTGAAATCATCGAAGTCGATGGCAAGAAGGTGCAGCGCTTTACCCCTATTTGAAATTATTTGTAACTTGCGTCCTCGCCAGCGGGCCTCAGGCGTTATATAAAAACAAAAACGCCTTAGAACGTTCCCTTGGAGAGAGAAATGAGCCGCAAGATTGTGCAGTTCCTGATGCTGGCAACCCTGGTCGCTGTGACCTCGGTCGCCATGGCCGACCCACCTGCCCGGGTCGGGCGCGTCACCGTCGCCGAAGGCAGGGTGACCATGCTGGTCAACGGCGAAGAAGAATCCGGCAACCTGATGAACTGGCCGGTCACCAGCGAAAACCACCTGACTACCGCCTCTGGCGCCCGCGCGGAATTCCGCGTCGGATCCACCGCCATCCGCCTGGACGGCGATACCGACCTCGAGGTGCAGGAGCTGAGTGATCACCGCCTGGTGCTGCGCCTGAATTACGGTACCGCCGCCGTGCGCGTGCGCGATCCGGCCATGCTCAATGACTTCGAATTTCTCACCCCGCAGGCGCGCGTTACGCTGACGGAACCCGGCTCTTTCCGTGTCGATACCGAACGCGCTCCCGACACCACCGTGGTCAATGTCTCAGCCGGCAATGTCCGGGTGGAAGGCGCAGGCACCATGCTGACTGCCCGCTCCGGCAAGCGCGTGGAAGTGCGCGGCGACGATATCTTTACCGCGCTGGCAAGGCGTGATGATTTCGATAACTGGGTCTCGGGCCGCGACCGTCGCGACGAGGGCCTGGTCGCCTCGCGCTATGTCACGGCTGAAATGACTGGCTACGAAGACCTCGACAACTACGGCAACTGGGTTGAAGACCGCGAATACGGCACCGTCTGGTTCCCGCGCGCCGTGCCGGTCGGCTGGGCGCCCTACCGCGATGGCCGCTGGGTCTGGATCTCGCCATGGGGCTGGACCTGGGTCGACAACTCGCCATGGGGCTATGCACCGTTCCACTACGGCCGCTGGGTTGTGGTGAGCGGCCGCTGGTGCTGGACGCCAGGCCGCGTGGTGGGCCGCCCGGTGTGGTCGCCGGCGCTGGTGGGCTGGGTCGGCGGCAGCAACTGGAGCGTAAGCTTCGGCTCGGGCCGCAGTGGTCCCGCAGTTGGCTGGTACCCGCTGAACCCGCGCGATCCTTATGTGCCGGCCTACCGCGTGTCGTCGGATTACGAACGCCGCCTGGCCTGGAACCACCGCACCAACGAGCGCTGGCATGAGCGCTACCACGACCGCGACCATGACGGCCGCCGCGATGGCGTGACCGCCTTGCCGAGCGACCTGTGGGGCCGTGGCCGCCACGTTCCGGTGAATAACGGTGCCCGCGTCATCCCGCAAGACGTGCGCAATGTGCCGCTCATGACCGCGCCGCCGGTATTATCGTCCAGCCTGCAGCGCCCACAGCGCCAGGATTGGCAGCAAAACCGTGACGATCGCTTCAACCGTGACCGTGGCGAAGAGCGTTTCAACCGCGACCGTTATCAGGAGCGTCGCGCCGAACGCGGCCCGGACCTGCGCGGCCCCGAGCAGCAACGCCAGCCGCTGCTGCAGACCCAGCCGCAGCAGCTGACCACGCCGCCACAGCAGCCACGCCAGAACTGGATCCGCACCGACAACGAGGAGCGCGACAACTG
>DASWTB010000333.1:0-16448 GCA_036402315.1 Pseudoduganella sp.
CCATCAGAACGTGAACCCCAGCGAGAAGTGCAGCCGCGCCTTTTTCGTGGCATGGCCGTAGGCGACGTCAACGTTGATCGGGCCAACCGGGCTCTTGTAGCGTGCCCCGACGCCGTAGCCGGACTTGGGACGCAAGCCGCCCAGCGAGTTGGATGCATTGCCGGCGTCATAGAACACCGCCGCACCCCAGCTTGGCTTGAACCAGTACTGGTATTCCGCGCTGCCGGTGACCAGGAAGCGGCCGCCGACCGTCGCTTCGCCCTGCTCCACGCCCAGCTCCTGGTAGGCATAGCCGCGCACCGAGTTGTCGCCGCCGGCGCGGAACAGGTAGGTGGTCGGCACGCCTTCCTGGTGCGCCGAGCCCAAGGCCCCGAATTCCGCCCGTAGGATTACGGTGGACTTCGGGCTGAGCGGACGGTAGGTGATGCCGCGCGCCGTGGCACGGATGAATTTTTCGTCCGTCAGCACCGGCAGCAGCGCCCCGCCCAGCGTGGCATTCAGCACATAGCCTTTGGTCGGGAACACCAGGTTATCCACCTTGCGCCAGGTGGCGGCATAGGTGATCGGCAGCGACTGGCTGTGCGAGGACAGCACGCGGTTTACGGTCTTGCTCTCGTTCAGGTACTCGATCGAGATGCTGCGTTCGAGCATGGGCGTGCCCCAGGCCCGCTTGGCCGCGACGGAGGCGGTGCGCGTGATCTCGCTCTCGATATCCTTGCGTTCCACCGCCGCGCCGAAGCTGTCGTTGTAGCCGTCCGCCGTAGTGGGGAAGTAGAAATCGCTGCGCGCCTGCTGGCGTTTGGTTTCCAGCGTCAGCGCGCTCTTCATCTTCAGGCCGAACACGTTCAGGTCATCGTAGGTGCCCGACATGCGCGAACCCGTATTGGTGCTGAAACCGATACCCACGCTGGCGTTCTTGCGCTTGTTCTCCACCACCCGCACCAGCAGCGGCAGCGGCGCCATGGACCTTGGCTGCGGCACGCCTTCAGCCTTTTCCTCGGCGGCCTCGATCTGCTCGCCCAGGATGGACGACAGGTCGGCGCTGACGTCGACGTTGGCGAAGTAGCCGGTCTCCTGCAGCTTGCCCTGGTAAGCCTGCAGCGCCGCTTCGCTGTAGACATCGCCGGGCTTGACCGGGTTCAGGTTGCGCACCACCGATTCCGGATAGCGCCGCAAGCCCTCGATTTTCAGTTCGCCGAAGCGCATCTCCGGCCCGCTGTCGAGCGCCACATGCAGGAGCGCGCGGCGGGTCTCCGGGTCGACCACCGCCTCGCTGGAGATCATCTGCGCCCGCGGATAGCGCGTCTGCACCACCGCGCGCAGGATATCGCGCTTGGCTTTTTCCCATTCATCCTGGCGGAACACGGCGCCGGCCGGCAAGCCCCAGCCAGCCTTCAGCGCATTCTTGTCGAAAGGCGTGGCCGAAGACGACTCGAAACCCTCCAGCACGATCTCGACTTCTCCCACCAGCACCGGATCGCCGGGCTGCACATCGACCGTCACGGTCGGCGTGCCGCTTTCGTCCAGGCGGATATTCACCGCCGGCGTGTAGTAACCGGCAGTTGCAACCAGCGTCTTGATCTGTTCCGGCGCCGCCCGCAGCATGCGCTGCAGCTGGTCGCGGTCCATGCGCTCGTTCGTGCGGTAGCGCACCAGGTCAAGGTTATCTTCGAGAAGGGCTTCCAGTTCGCCTGGAGCGTGAATGCGGACCTGGTAGCTCCAGCCCTGGGCAGCCGCCAGCAAGGGCAGCAGCAGGGCAGCGCAGCCCAGTACAAGGCCCCTCAATACTTTTATGCCGGTTTGTGCCAAAATTCGTGGTCTGTGATCTGGAAAGTCGAAACCGAATGTTACCGGATCAGCCGCAATCTTGTCGGCCACTTAATGATTGATTACAAATAGACCTCACGGAAAGACTGCGATGCTGACAAACGACGCCGCACTGGTCCTGTTCAGCGGTGGACAGGACTCGACAACCTGCCTGGCCTGGGCCCTGGACCGCTATCCCCGCGTCGAAACCATCGGCTTCGACTACGGCCAGCGCCATGCGATCGAGCTGACCGTGCGCCCGCGCGTGCTGGAGCAGATCCGCAGCGTGAAGCCGGAATGGGCCGGCCGCCTGGGCGAAGACCACATGGTTGACCTGGGCCTGATCTCGCAACTGTCGAAGACGGCCATGACCGAAGACATCGAGATCGTGATGCAGGAAAACGGCCTGCCGAACACCTTCGTCCCCGGCCGCAACCTGCTGTTCATGACCGTGGCCGCCACCCTGGCCTACCGCCGCGGCCTGACCGTGCTGGTGGGCGGCATGTGCGAAACCGATTTTTCCGGCTATCCGGACTGCCGCGACGACACCATGAAGGCGCTGCAAGTGGCCCTGAACCTGGGCATGGATACCCGCAACAAGCTGGAAACCCCGCTGATGTGGCTGGACAAGGCGCAAACCTGGCAACTGGCCGAACGCCTCGGCGGCCAGCAGCTGGTGGACTTGATCCGTGCCGAAACCCACACCTGCTACAAGGGCGAACGCGGCGAACTGCACGACTGGGGTTATGGCTGCGGCGCCTGCCCGGCCTGCGAGCTGCGCGCGCGCGGCTACCGCCTGTATCACTCCGCCCTGAGTGGCAATCGCGATACTAGCGCCGATTGACTTTTTCAATAGGGCAACTATTTTGCCCTGAACAAACTATGATGCTGGTATGCAGAGGCCACCTGCCAGCCCGCCGCTCCAACGCCTGCTCCAACCCCGCCTGTTGGCTGGGCTGGTGGCAGCGCTTTGCCTGACGGCGACCGGCAGCGTCTGGTGGGGCGCCCACCTCGATGCTGAACGCGATGCGCGCACCGGCTTCGATTACCGCACCCGTGAACTGGTCAACAACATGGCCGCGCGCATGCAGGCCTACGTCCAGGTGCTGTATGGCGTGCAGGGCTTGTTTGCCAGCTCCGATTTCGTCGACCGCCAGGAATTCCACACCTATGTCGAGCGCCTTGAGCTGGGGCAGAACTTCCCCGGCATGCAGGGCATTGGCTTCATGCGCCTGGTCCCCGGCCCGCAACTGGAATCCCACGTCGCCATCGTGCAGGCGGAAGGCTTCCCGGATTATTCGGTGACGCCGCCCGGCCAGCGCAGCCAGTATGGCCCGGTGGTCTACCTCGAGCCTTTCAGCGGCGCCAACCTGCAGGCATTCGGCTATGACGGCCTGTCCGAGCCGGTACGCCGGGCCGCCTTCGAGCAGGCGCGCGATTCGGGATTGCCGACCATGACCGGCAAGCTGCTGCTGAAGCAGGAAACCACCGACCCGGTGCAGGCCGGCTTCATCATCGCGCTGCCGGTCTACCAGAATGGCGTCGGGCGCTACACCCTGGTCCAGCGCCGCAGCGCCCTGAAGGGCTGGGTCTATGCGCCGTTCCGTATCGGTGACGTGATGGCCGCGCTGGGCCATGACGCTGTGCGCGGCCTCGATGTCGAAATCTACGACGGCGACGAGCCCAACGCGATGACGCGCATGTTCGACAGTGCGCCCGCCGCTTCCGCCGCGGAAGGGCGCCAGCACGCACTCAAGCGCCTCAGCCTGGCCGGTCGGCGCTGGACCCTGCATATCAGCGCACTGCCCAAGGTGAACGGCGTATTGTCGGACAAGCCGCGCGCCATCGCCATCGGCGGCTTGCTGATCAGCGGCTTGCTGGCGCTGCTGGCCTATGTGCTGGCCGAAAGCCGCCAGCGCCTGCGTGTCGCGCTCGAGCAGAGCAGCCGCATGGGCGATGAATTGCGCGAAGGGCAGGAGACCCTGCTGGCCATGGCCGAACATGCGCAGGGCAGCCAGGCGGTGCTGCGCTGCATCCTCGATTCGACGGTGGACGGCATCCTGGTCGACAACTACGGCGGCAAGGTGCTGAATTCCAACCGCCGCTTCCGCCAGTTGTGGAACGTGCCGGAGCAGCTCGACTGGGAAAACGACGGCGCCATCCTGCTGGCCCATATGGCGAGCCAGCTGGAACAGCCGGATGCCTTCCTGCACGCCTGCGCCAGCCCCGAGCCGGACGACGAGGACAGCCATAGCCAGCTGCAGATGCGCGATGGCCGCGTGCTGGAAGTCACCACGCGCCCGCTGCACCTGGGCAGCGAAGCGGCGCGGCTCTGGTCCTTCCGCGACATCACCGAACGCACCATGAACGAGCGGCGCGAGGAAGGGCGCCACCAGGTGCTGGAACTGTTGGCCGCCGGCGCGCCGCAGCAGGAAGTTCTGGATAGCCTGATGCGCGGCATCGAAACCGTCAATCCGGGCATGATCTGCAGCGTGATGCTGCTCGACGACGAGGGCAAGCACCTGCAGCTGTCGGCAGCCCCCAGCTTGCCGGCCTTTTTCAGGCAGGCTATCGACGGCCTGCCGATCGGCTATGGCAACGGCTCCTGCGGCAAAGCGGTTACCAGCAACAGCCGCGTGATTGTGGAAGACATCGCAAGCGACCCGCTGTGGGCGCCCTACCGCGAAATGGCGCTGCGCGCCGGCCTGGGCGCCTGCTGGTCGGAGCCAGTGCACGGCGCCAATGGCAAGATACTGGGCGCCTTTGCCATCTACCACCGCCAGGCGCAGCGTCCCAGCGTGGCGCAGCTGGCCCTGATCGACCAGGCAGCCAGCCTGACCGGCATCGCAGTCGAGCAGGCGCGCGCCGCCGAAGCCCTGCGCGTGGGCGAGGCGCGTTTCCGCAGCCTGTATGACCATGCGCCGGTCGCCTTGTGGCAGCAGGACTGGTCGGCCGTGCACACGGCCCTGCAGGAGCTGGTCGGGTCCGGCGTGGAAGACGTGGCCCAGTGGCTGCAGGTGAATCCCAGCCAGCTGCAACGCCTGGCCGGGCTGGTGCGCATCACCGACGTCAATGCGGCCGCGCTGGCCCAGGTCGGGGCCGGCCCGGCCTGCAAACAGCCAGGCCGGCTAAGCCTGGCGCAGAACTTTGCGCCGTCGGCCATGCACGAGTTCGGGCGCGCACTGCTGGCGCTGGAGCAGGGCTTGCATCTGGTCCAGTGCGAAGGCAGCTTCCTGCGGCTGGACGGCGTGGAGCGCCAGAATGAACTGACGCTGCTGGTGATGCCGGGCCACGAGCACGCGCTGGACTTCGTGATCGTCTCCACCATTGATATTACGGAGCGCAAGCGCCTGAACGAAGAGCTGGTACAGCTGGCCACGACCGATTTCCTGACCGGCCTGCCGAACCGGCGCGAATTCATGACGCGGCTGGAAGACGAACAGGCCCGCTTGCAGCGCGATGTGCGCGGCCATGCCGCCGTGCTGATGCTGGACATCGACCACTTCAAGGACATCAACGACGCCCACGGCCACGACTGGGGCGATGCCGTGCTGCGCCACCTGGCAGGACTGATGCGCGATTCGCAGCGCAAGATCGACATGCTGGGCCGTGTCGGCGGCGAGGAATTCGCCATCCTGCTGCCGGGCGCCGACCTGGAAGCGGCGCGCACATTCGCCGAGCGCCTGCGCCAGCGCATTGCCGACACCCCGATGGGCCGCAATGGCAGCACCATCGCGATCACCGTCAGCATCGGCATTGCCAGCATGGCGCCGGGCGACCGCAGCGGCGACGCGGCCCTGGTGCGGGCCGACCACGCGCTGTACCGCGCCAAGCGCGGCGGCCGCAACCGCGTGGAAGCTTGATCAGTCGGGGCGCATGCGCAGCTGTTCGACCTTGTCGCCCTTGCCCAGGCTGAGGTCGACCAGCAGGGCGCCGCTGCTGTAGTTCAGGCGATAGCTGTACTTGCGCACCTCGCCATCGGTACTGCGCGCCAGCGCTTCCACCTTGCGCAGCGGGCCCCACTCGCGCAAATCCTCGGACACCATCTCGAGGAATTCCGGCGGCAGGTTGCTTGCCACCTTGTCGCTCAAGCCTTCCGGCAGCTTGCGTTCGGCGATGCTGGCAAACATGGCGCGCACGCGTTCGGCCACGGCCGGCTCGGTTTCCGCGATCGCCGCTTTCGGCTTGGCCGCCAGCGCCGGCAGGTAATGGGCGGCGACGATGTCGCCCAGCTTGCCCGGGCGCGCGCTGGCCGAATTGGCCAGCACCACTACCGACAGCTTGTCGTCGACGAAGCGGTACAGCTGCGAGCGGAAACCCTGCCAGGCGCCGCCATGGGCGATGGTGCGGTGGCCGTTGCGCTCGAACAGTTGCCAGCCGTAGCCGTATTCGGTGGCCGTGCCGTCGTTCAGCCTGGCCGGTGTCCAGCTGGCCTGGCGCACACTGGCCGGCAGCACCTTGTCGCCGTACAGCGCCAGGTCCCATTTGGCCAGGTCGCGCGCGGTCAGGTACAGGCTGCCGTCCGCCGTGGTGTTCAGGCGCGGCGCCACCCAGGACTGGTTGACCAGCTTGCCGCCCTTGCGCTCATAGCCGCGCGCCCGGTGCGGGATGATGTCGGCTTCGCTGATGATACGGGTGCCCATGTCCAGTGGCGCGAAGATGCGCTCGCGCAGCTGGTCGCCATAGAACTTGCCGCCTGCCTTGTTGCAAATGAAGCCGAGCAGGTGATAGCCCATGTTCGAGTACGACCATTTCTCGCCGGGGCCAAACAGCACGGGAATCTCCGCTTCCAGCGCGATCAGTTCTTGTTCCGTGTAGTCCTTGGTCAAATCCAGCTTGGCGTAGGGATCGCCCAGGCCCGAGGTGTGCGACAGCAGGTGGCGGATGGTGATGCCCTCCCAGGCCTTGGGCGTATTGGCCAGGTGTTTCGAAACCGGATCGTCCAGCGACAGCTTGCCGTCTTGCGCCAGCAGCATCACCAGCGCTGCGGTGAAGGTTTTGCCGATCGAGCCGGACTGGAAAATGGTGGCCGGCGTGACCTTGACGTTGTTCTCGAGGTCGGCCAGGCCGTAGCCTTGTTCACGGATGATCTTGCCGTCTTTCACGACGGCGATGGAAACGCCGGGAATGTGGCTGCGCTTCATTTCCGCCAGGATGGCGTCGTCCAGATTGTCAGCGAAGGCAGGCGTAGCAAAGGCGAGGGAGAGCAGCAGGAAGGTCGGGCGCATGGATGCAATCTGTGAGTTGCTAAAATTGCATTCTAGCACCCGGCCCGGACCATCAGGCAGGGGCGTGTTCCAAGGCTGGCGCGGCCGGTTCCGCAGGCTTGCGGTGGCGGCGTTTCACCAGCCAGTAGATGAAGAACGGGATCAACACTGGCAGCAGCAGCGGCGACACCGCGGCCATGGTCACCACGGCCGCCAGCGCCAGGGACAGGATCACGATCACGCCGACACCGGCCATCACCACGGCGACGATGGCGGCCACGAAGACCATGACCACCGCCACCACGGCAAACACGCCGCCGGCCAGCACGGTGCCGAACAAGGCGCCCAGCGGCCCATCATAGTCCGTGTCGCCGACCGTGACGACAAGGTCGCTGGCGTCGATGGAGATCCAGGCTGCCAGCATGCAGAAGAACAGCAGGACCAGGGACAGGGCAAATACCTTTTTCATGATGGGCCTCTTGGCGTTGAACATGGTGTCACTGTAGGCCCCATGCCCCGGGCCAGCCATTGGATTGCGACGAACGGTGGAATTCGGATGATGAATGGAAAAAGTCGCGCAGCAAGCGCCAATTGCTGCTTGAATTCATTAACTCTTTGCCTATACTGAATATCCGATCTCTGAGATGGAGGGGAATATGGCTTGGCTAGTAAGAGACGGGAGCCAATCGTTGCTCCTGGGAATCGACAGCGAACCGCGCCAGCGCAGCGCAATTTCATGGTTCGGCGGCGGCCCCAAAGGCCCGCCATCGGCACCACCGACGATTCCACCGATTATCATCAATCCCTTCAAATACCAGACGCCCGACCCGGCCATCGATCCGCGCATTACGCCGATCGGCCCGCCGGTGATGCCGCCGCGACGGCCTGCCATGTCTTTGCATTGATATCGCACAAATCGATCGAGCCCGCGCACAACGCGGGCTTTGTTTCTTCTGGCTAGCCAGCGCGCCTCCTGCTATATTTCCCTGACGCATCTAACCTTGGGAATGAGATGGAAAGCCGTCTGCGCCGCCTGGAGGCCGTCCAGGAAATCCTGCTGGAAATCGGCCAGCTGTCCAATAGCTGCACCGATATCACTGTTTTCCTGCAATCCGTGCACGCGGCGCTGGGCCGCATCATGTACGCCGCCAATTTTTATGTGGCCCTGAGCGACCGCGACGCGCCCGGCAATGCCGTACGGTTTGTCTATTTCGTCGACGAGGTCGACGACCATCCCTACAAGGACCAGCTGGTGCAACTGGCCACGCCCGACCAGTCGCCGACCGCCTGGGTGATCCTGAACAAGCAGCGCCTGGTGATGACGGGCGACGAGCATCGCGCCCGCGAGGAAAACGAAGTATTCGGCGTTGGCACGATTGCCGAACACTGGATCGGCTGCCCGCTGCTGGACCAGAACCATGACGTGCTGGGCGCCATGGTGATCCAGAGTTACGACAAGGAGCATACCTACAGTGAGGAAGACCAGGCCCTGTTTGCGCAGATCGCCAACCATGTGTCGAGCGCCCTGCAGGGCTTGCAGAGCGTGGACCGCCTGGAACGCGCCGTGCGCGAACGGACCCTGGAACTGGAACGCGAAGTGGCCGAGCGCAGCAAGGCCGAACGCCTGCAGCGCGCGCTGTACGAAATTGCCAGCCTGTCCGCCTCGGCCTCCGCCGAATCGGACGCCAGCCTGCTGTATGCGCGGCTGCACGAGATTGTCGGCAGCCTGATCACCGCCCGCAATTTCCTGATCGCGCTGTACCACCCCAAGCGCGACGAGATCTCGATTCCCTACTTCGTCGACGAGAAAGACCTGGAGGCGCCGGTCAAGCGTTTTGAATTCGGCATCGGCATGAGCTCTTTCGTGCTGAAGAAGCGCCAGCCCATGCTGCTTGACGGCGCCGCGTTCTCGGCTTTGATGGCCTGCAGCGAAATCAACGAGCCGCTTGGCAACCAGGGCATCGCCAGCTGGATGGGTTGCCCCATGATGGTGGGCGACCAGGCGCTGGGCGTGATCATCGTGCAAAGCTACGACGCATCGGTGGTGTATTCGAAGGCCGAACTCGATATCCTGGCATATGTTGCCAACCACACGGCCGCCGCCATCGCGCGTACCCGCGCCGACCTGGCGATCCGCCGCGCCAAGGCCGAACTGGAAGAGCAGAATACCGCGCTGGCCAATGCGCTGACGCAGTTGCAGACCGCGCAGTCGGAACTGGTGCGGCAAGAGAAGCTGGCCTCGCTGGGCCGCCTGGTGGCCGGCGTCGCGCACGAAATCAACACCCCGCTCGGCATCTGCGTCACCGCCACCAGCCACCTGGTGGAAGAACTGCGCCTGTGCCGCCTCGACCTGGCCGAAGGCACGCTCGACGAAGACGGCTTGAACCAGTTCTTCGACACCGTCGACCAGTCGCTCAAGATCATGACTACCAACACCCAGCGCGCCGCGGCGCTGGTGCGCAGCTTCAAGCAGGTGGCGGTGGATCAGTCTTCCGACAATATCCGCCACTTCAACCTGCGCAAATACCTGGACGAAGTGCTGCTGTCGCTGCAGCCCAAGCTCAAAGGCAAGCCGATCGCCGTCAATGTCGAATGCCCGCCGGACATTCACTGCGAAAGCTTCCCCGGCGCAGTGTCGCAGATCGTCACCAATATGGTGGTGAACTCGCTGGTGCACGGCTTCGAAGAAGGCCAGAAGGGCACTATCAGCATCACCGGCAAGCTCGATGGCGACCATGTGCTGTTCGACTACAGCGACGATGGCGCCGGCATGGATTCGACCACGCTGCAGCAGCTGTTCGATCCCTTCTTCACCACCAAGCGCGGCTCCGGCGGCAGCGGCCTGGGCGCTCACATCCTGTACAACCTGGTGACCGGCCCCCTCGGCGGCACGGTGAAGGTGGTCAGCTCGCCCGGCATGGGGCTGCACTACCACCTGCGTTTCCCGCGCGACCAGCGCAAGTAGTCCGCATGAACGGCGCGCTCCCAAAGATGGCCGGCATGGCGCTGGCGCTGGCCCTGTGCGCGCCGGCGTTCGGCGCCGAGCGATGCGCTACCGGCCCGCGCATCGAAGGCCGGTACACGATTGATGCGCAAGGCTTCGCAGTCAGGTCTTCAGCGCGAATGAAGCTTGTCGCGGTGTGCAACTACCGCAAGGATAAGAGCCTGGGCGGCATGGGCACCTTCCGCTTCGAGGGAAATGCCGAAGTGAGCGGAAAACTCTGGCGTGAAAGCGGTGATTCCCTGGGCGAGGTGCTGTGGTTCACGGCAGATGAGGCGAGTGCAGCCGAAGTAACGGACCTGGCCTTTATGCTGAATTCCATGCGCCTCTCCGAGAAACCGAAAGCGAAAAAAGTCCTGCCGCTGGCAGGGGACGACAATTGCCGCATGGCGAAAGCCAAGCTGCGCATCCGCTGGTTCGACTACGTCGCGGGACCTGGCGTGGATGAAGACGGCCCCTTCCTGCTCGGTTATGAAATTATCCGCATCGGAAAATCGAAAAAATGCGTTTTCAATTAATTAAACTGGCCGCCTTCCTGGTTGCAGTCAGCCTGGGCTGCACTGCATATGCTGCGCCGTTTGCCGACCAGTCGCGCAGTTATGACTACAGCAACCTGCTGGTCGCCGAGAACAGCCTGGTAATATCGTTCAGCGAATGTGCCAGCCATTCCGCTCGCGCGCTCGATGACCTTGGCAGTTTTTCCTATAGCGTGAAGGGGGAGGGCATGCGTCCCTACCTGAGCCCTTACGGACGCCGCTTGCTGCTTGGCGATGCCCTGGCCGAAGCGCCGCCGATCAACAAATCGGGGCAGCTGTTCAAGGGAACGATCAATGGCAATCTGCCCGTGACGCTGTTCCTTGGCGCCAGCAACTACCTGGGCGATAAGCCGTTTGAGGCGGCACGCTACTACTACGACAAACACCGCCAGCAGATACAGCTGCAAATGCAGCGCCAAGGCGAAATGTTCACGCTGACGGAGCGCGACAAGGACGGCAAACCATCGGGCGTGATGGTGCTGAAGCTGTCCGGAGCGAAATTGACAGGCGAATGGCGTTCCGGCGCCAAGCGCCTGCCGGTCGAACTGACGGCGTACTGACGAGTTAAGTTCGGGGGCGGGACCTGACCCCGAATTCTGACCCCGAATTTCAGTCGGGGAAGCGTTCGTTGATCGCGAGCGCCTTGTCGATGTTCTGCACCATCAGTTCCACATATTTGGGATCGAGGTGCGTGCCGGCTACTTCGCGCATATGCGCCAGCACTTGCCCGACCGGCCAGGCATCCTTGTAGCAGCGCTTGTGCATCAGGGCGTCGAACACGTCGGCCACCGCCACGATGCGGGCGTATTCGTGGATGTCCTGGCCCTTCAGGCCTTGCGGGTAGCCGCTGCCGTCGAACTTCTCGTGGTGCTGGTGGGCGATCACGGCGGCCGCCTTCAGGATCGGGCGCTGCGAACCGTCCAGGATCGACAGGCCGACCGTCGGATGCTGCTTCATGATTTCCCATTCGGCCGGATCAAGCTTGCCTGGTTTCAGCAGCACCGAGTCGGGCGTGGCGATCTTGCCGATGTCGTGCATCGGCGCGGCATGTTTCAGTACCGCGGTTTCTTCTTCCGGCATGCCGGCCGCAGTGGCCAGCAGGTGGCAGAATTCAGCCATGCGGCGCACGTGGTTGCCCGCTTCGTTGGAGCGCGATTCGACCACGTCGCCCAGGCGCATGATCAGTTCGGCCTGGGTGTCGGTGATTTCCTGGGTCAGCAGGATATTGTCGAAGGCGATCGCCACGCCGCTGCAGAAGATCTCCAGCAGCTTCTGGTCGATCTCGGAAATCTCTTCCACGCCCTTCAGCACCAGCAGCGACGCCTTGCCGCTGCTGTTCGGGAAGTAGCCGACGAAGGTGTCGCCAGTCATGCGCGAAATGCGGTTGCGTTCCGCATCCTTGAGCTGGGCCAGCAGCTCCGGTGTCAGCAGGCTGTCTTGTTCCTGCCCGATCTGGGCCAGCACTTCGTAATCGTTTTCACCGCTGACGGCGCTGGCGCCGCGCAGGCGCACCAGCATGCTTTGCTCCAGTCGCAGCAGCGCTACCACTTGCTGCAGCAGGCCGTTGGCGAAGTCCTTCAGGTTGCGCGCCTGGAAGATGTGGGCCGAGGCGGCAATCACGCGCTCCAGGCCTTCGCGGTAATGCATCTGCTGCTGGCGCGCTTCTTCCACCTTCATGATGTCGCGGTAGGCGCGCAGGGCGGCGAAGGTGGTGGTGAACAGCTTGGTGCGATCGAGCTCGGTTTTTTCCTTGTAATCGTTGATGTCGTAATTGACGATCACGCGTTCTTCCGGCGCCTGGCCAGGCTGGCCGGTGCGCAGCACAATGCGGGTGAACTGGTTGTCGAGGTCTTCGCGCATCCAGCGCGCCACTTCCAGGCCCGAGTCTTCGCGCTCCATGACCACGTCGAGGAAGACCAGGGCAATGTCTTTTTCCCGCGCCAGCACTTCCTTTGCTTCGGCGCCGCTGTAAGCGTGCAGGAAACTCAGGCCGCGGCCTTCCAGGCGGAAACGGCTCAGTGTCAGTTTGGTGATGTCGTGGATATCAGGTTCGTCATCGACCAGCAGGATTCGCCACGGCGCAAGCTTGGGCGTAGCAGCAGACAAGAAAGACATATTGGCAGATTCCAAATGTGACACAGTCCTGGGTGATGCGCAATTTTTAGGCGCATCAAAATGATTGTAGTCCTACCCATTGTTATTAACAACAGGCAATACTGGATATGCTAAATCTTTACAACATCACTGCGTCGCCGTAACGCTTTTGGCAGCGCTCGCACCAGAAAGTACGACGCTGGGTGAGCCCGAGATAGGCCCGGTGCAGCTTGATATTACATCGCGGGCAGACGGCACGGTTGTGCACCTGCCAATGTTTTTTCAGCTCGAATGCCAGTTTCCATGTCTTGAATTCAAAACTGTATTGCCGTGCCTGCTTTACCAATTCCCGCAACTTTCCAGTTGGCAATTTACTTACTGTGGAGAGAGGGTGTATGTGTAATCGAAACAATACTTCGTTTTTAATAATATTGCCAACGCCGGCAAAAATGTCCTGGTCGAGCAAAACATCGCACGCCAGGCGCTCAGGATGCTCGCGCAGTTTTTTGAGCGCCAGACGCGGGCTCCAGTGATCGGACATGACGTCGCCGCGCCAGTCATAGGCCTGTTCCAGTTCGCCTTCCACCAGCTTGACCGAACAGGTGTAGAAGTTCAGCTCGCCGCCTTCCTCGAATTGCAGCGACAGCCGCGGTTCGGAGCCTTCCTTGCGTTCGTTGATGCGGTAACTGCCGAACAGCAGGAAGTGCACGCGCAGCGTGTACAGCGGCAGCTCGATCAGGAAGTGCTTGCCCCAGCTGCGCAGCGACAGCACCGGCTGGCCGGGCAGTTCGTCGAACGGAACCAGTTTGCTGTTGCCGCTGGCAGCGGAAATCGTGCGGCCTTCAAATGCGCGCACTTGTTCGGCAAGGATCACAATCGATGGGCCTTCGGGCATGGCGACCTCCTTTCAGGCCAGTCTCCCGCCCCAGGCGCCGGCCGCGCCGTGCGCGCACGCACAGTTGCTATACTCCTTCGCATGTTGATACGACACACCACCGAACAGGACTGGCCTGTCCTCAAGGCCATCCGCCTTGCCGCGCTGCTAGACGCGCCGACCGCTTTTGGCGTGACGCACGCCAGTGCTGCTGCCAATTCCGATCAACAATGGCGCGACCGCGCCGCCGCGGGCGGCCCTGCGACTTACCTGCTCGCATTCAGCGGCGACACGCCGGTCGGCATGATCGGCGGTGTGGTCAGCGATTCGCAAGAGTTCAACCTGATCGCAATGTGGCTCACGCCGGAACACCGCGGTAGTGGTGCTGCGGCGGCGCTGGTGGAGGCCATGAAGCTGCACGCGCAGGCGCAGGGCCACCGGCGCGTGGTGCTCGACGTGGCGCCGGAGAATGCGCGCGCCGCGGCCTTCTATGCCAGGTGCGGCTTCGCTTTCCTGCCGCGTTGGGAGCCGCTGGCGAGCCATCCCCATATCGTGGTGCAGCAGATGGAATGGCGAGCCAGCGAAAGCTGATCGCGCTCGCTGCTTTCGTTTGCAGCGCGCAATTGGATAGTCACGATGTTGTCATTTTCGCTTCCTAGAATGGCGGGCAGTTTCAACTACCCCACTTTTGGAAAGCTCATGGAAAACAAAATCGATCACGACGACATCGGCTACAACGATACCCCGAACGAGCACTTCAGCAACATCCTCGACCAGCGCATCAGCCGCCGCAACCTGCTGCGCGGCTCGGTCGCGTCGGCCATCTCCGTGATGATGGGCTCGGCCACCCTGACCGCCTGCGGCGGTGGCGGCGACGATGCGCCGGTGGTCACCAAGCCGGAAGTGCCGGAAAAACTGCTGGGCTTTACGGCCGTGGGCAAGAGCCTGGCGGACGTGGTCACCGTGCCGGCCGGGTATACCGCCACCGTGATTTACGCGCTGGGCGATCCGCTGACCGCTTCCGCCACCGCTTTCAAGAACGACGGCAGCGATGCCGACTTTGACAACCGCGCCGGCGACCACCATGACGGCATGGAGTTCTTCGGCCTGGACAGCAACGGCAAGCCTTCGGCCAGCGGCAACGACCGCGGCCTGCTGGCGGTCAACCACGAAGCCACCACCAACGAAAAGCTGTCGTCCTTCTTCATCCACGCCAACGGCGGCACCAACACCCTGCCGCGCCCGGCTGCGGAAATCGACCGCGAAACCGCGCTGCACGGCATCTCGGTGGTGGAAGTGCGCAAGAACGCCGGCAAGTGGGAATACGTCAAGGATTCGGCCTTCAACCGCCGCGTCACCTGCCTGACCGATTGCGACCTGAGCGGCCCGGTGAAGGGCAATGCCCTGGTGAAAACCAAGTACTCGCCGGACGGCAGCAAGATTCGCGGCACCCTGAACAACTGCGGCACCGGCCGCACGCCGTGGGGTTCCTTCGTCTCCGGCGAAGAAAACTGGAACGGCTACTTCACCCGCAGCGCCACCGACGATGCGGCACGCGGCAACGACAAGAGCGTCGCTGCGCTCAAGCGCTACGGCCGCAGCCAGGGCGCCGCGTCGCGCCACGGCTGGGAATCGGGCGGCGCCGACGACAAGTACGCACGCTGGAACAACTCCAAGCTGGGCGCCTCGCTGGACGGCAGCGACGACTACCGCAACGAGATGAACGGCATGGGCTACATCGTGGAAGCCGATCCGTACAACAAGAGCAAGAACCTGCGCAAGCGCACCGCGCTGGGCCGCTACGCCCACGAAAGCGCCGCCTTCGGCAAGACCGTGGCCGGCCAGCCGCTGGCGGTCTACATGGGCGATGATTCGCGCAACGAATACATCTACAAATTCGTCTCGACCGCCACCTGGAGCGATGCCGACGCCGCCCCGGCCGACCTGCTGGCCACCGGTGACAAATACCTGGACTCGGGCAAGCTGTACGTGGCCAAGTTCGCCGCAGACGGTACCGGCTCGTGGATCGAGCTGAGCATCAGCAACGCCGCCATCGCCGCCTACGCGACCTACAAGTTTGCCGACCAGGCCGACGTGCTGGTCAACGCCCGCCTGGCCGCCGACGCCGTGGGCGCCACCAAGATGGACCGCCCGGAATGGTGCTCGGTCAACCCGGCGAATGGCGAGGTCTACTTCACCCTGACCAACAACAGCGGCCGCACCGCACCGGACGGCCCGAATCCGCGCACCTATGAAGACATCAAGGGCGCGTCGACCAAGCAGACCGGCAACGTGAACGGCCACATCCTGCGCGTCAAGGAAAAGGACGGCAACGCTTCCGCCGCCTTCACCTGGGACGTCTACCTGTTCGGCGCCCAGTCCGATGCCAACCCGGGCCTGGTCAACCTGTCGAGCCTGACTGCCGACCAGGACTTCTCCAGCCCGGACGGCCTGGCCTTCTCGCGCGCCACCGGCATCTGCTGGATCCAGACCGACGACGGCGCCTACACCGACGCCACCAACTGCATGATGCTGGCCGGCCTGCCGGGCTCGGTGGGCGACGGCAAGAAAGTCACGCTGGCCTACGGCAGCGGCAATGTCGATACCTTCGTCGGCAAGACCCCGACTGCCGACACGCTGAAGCGCTTCCTGGTCGGCCCGGTCGACTGCGAGCTGACCGGCATCGCCGAGACGCCGGACGGCAAGACGCTGTTCGTCAACATCCAGCACCCGGGCGAAGGCACGGCCGCCGCCAACCTCGCTGACCCGAGCAAGTACACCAGCCAGTGGCCAGCCAATGCCGGCTACGGCGCTGGCAAGCGCCCGCGCTCGGCCACCATCGCCATCACCAAGAACGACGGCGGCCGCATCGGTAGCTAATTAAAAGTCGGGGTCAGCTCCGGCAATCGGACAAATCGCGCTGCGATTTG
>DASWTB010000334.1:0-13466 GCA_036402315.1 Pseudoduganella sp.
AACCGGTAAACCAGGGTCTGACCCGCAGGGTCAGACCCTGTCAGATCGACCGTTGGGGGTATGGTTCAAGGCTATCGATCTGCGTCGAAAGTCAAAGGCCTCGAACCCGACCTGCGACGGCGGCACAGTGGGTGTCTGACCCCACGGGTCAGACACCGCCTTACCGGTCTTAATCCAGCTTGGTCGCGTGCTCGCGCGTCGCGTGGAAAGTCAGCTTCGGCCAACGCTCCTGCGTCAGGCGCAGGTTCACGCCGGAGGTCGCCAGGTAAGCCATATTGCCCGCCGCATCGTATGCCACGTTATGGCCCAGCGCCGCCTCGAAGTCGGCCAGCATCTTTTTGTCGTCGCAAGAAACCCAGCGCGCGGTACTGATCGAAGTGCTCTCGAACACCGCATCCACGCCGTATTCATTCATCAGGCGCGAAGCTACAACTTCAAACTGCAGCACGCCAACCGCGCCCAGCACCACTTCGCCGCCCTGCACCGGCTTGAACACCTGCACCGCGCCCTCTTCGCCCAGCTGCTGCAAGCCCTTCTGCAGCTGCTTGATCTTCAATGGGTTACGAATACGCACCTGGCGGAAGAAGTCCGGCGCAAAGTAAGGAATGCCGGTGAACTGCAGCATCTCGCCTTCCGAGAAGGAATCGCCGATCTGCATATTGCCGTGGTTCGGCAGGCCGATGATGTCGCCGGCGTACGCCTCTTCCACCTGCTCGCGCGACGACGCCATGAACGTCACCACGGAAGACACCTTCACCTCGCGGTTCAGGCGCAGGTGCTTGACCTTCATGCCGCGCTCGAAACGGCCCGAGCACACGCGCAGGAAAGCGATACGGTCGCGGTGCGCCGGGTCCATATTGGCCTGGATCTTGAACACGAAGCCGGAGAACTTCTCTTCGGTCGGCTGCACCACGCGTACCGACGCATCGCGCGAACCCGGCGCAGGCGCCCAGTCCACCAGCGCGGACAGAATCTCGCGCACGCCGAAGTTGTTGATTGCGGAACCGAAGAACACCGGGGTTTGCTTACCCGCCAGGAAGTCTTCCAGGTTGAACGGATGCGAAGCACCGTGCACCAGTTCCACTTCCATGCGCAGCTGGTCCATCTCGAGCGGGAACATCTCCTGCAGGCGCGGATTGTCGATGCCCTTCACCACTTCGAAGGTCTGGTCGGCGTTTTCTTCGCCGGCGCGGAACAGCAGGATCTCGTCGTTGATCAGGTGGTACACGCCGCGGAAGTTCTTGCCCATGCCGATCGGCCAGGTCACCGGCGCGCACTGGATCTTCAGCACCGATTCCACTTCATCGAGCAGCTCCAGCGGATCGCGGCATTCGCGGTCCAGCTTGTTCATGAAGGTCACGATCGGGGTGTTGCGCATGCGGCAGACGTCGAGCAGCTTGATGGTCTGCGCTTCCACACCTTTTGCCGCGTCGATCACCATCAGGCCGGAGTCGACCGCGGTCAGCACGCGATAGGTGTCTTCCGAGAAGTCCTGGTGGCCCGGGGTGTCGAGCAGGTTGATGGTGTGGTCGCGGAATTCGAACTGCATCACCGAGGAAGCCACGGAAATGCCGCGCTGCTTCTCGATTTCCATCCAGTCGGAGGTGGCATGGCGGCCGCTCTTGCGGGCCTTGACGGTACCGGCCATCTGGATCGCACCCGAGAACAGCAGCAGCTTCTCGGTCAACGTGGTTTTACCCGCATCCGGGTGGGAAATAATGCCGAAAGTACGGCGGCGAGCGACCTCGCGTGCGATCAGCGCAGGGGTCTTGCTCGAACTTTGAACTTGGATATCGTCAGACATGATGGCAGCCAGGGTGGTGCAGACGGAAAACCCGCTATTTTACCACCACTCCCCTCACATCCGGAGGGTGTCGTCCAGCATGACTTCCATCGCCAGGTGGCCGCGGACGGCAACGCGGCCGATCCGCCCCGGCTGGAACCTGACGCTGGCGAAAGCGGCCAGCAGCAATTGTTCTTCTTCCTCGGACATGGGCGAATCGAGGGCCACGCGTTCCACCCTGCCCTCGTCGCTGATCCAGACCTGCAGTGCCACGGTTTGCGGGGTAATGCCAGGCACCACCAGCAGCTTGCCGGCCACCAGCCCTTCGGCCACTTCCGGTTGCCGGGTCATGGCCTCCGGGCCGAAATAGTGCCGTTCGGACGGCGGCTGCGCCTCGCTGGCGGAAGCTGGACTTGCAGGAGCCTCGGCGACGGGCGTTGCGTCGGCCGGCGGCCGCTCGCTGTCGGGCGACGCCGCCGGGCGGGCGGCACCGAGCAGCTGCACCGTCATGACCGGCCCTGGCCGCGCCGCGCTGCCGCCTTCGCTGGCGGCGCGGCTGGCCTGCCCCACCAGGAACAGGGCCAGGCCCAGGTGCGCCAGGGCTGAGACCAGCAGCGCCAGCCAGGGCCGCAGACGGTTCGCCATCACAATCCCGTCAATCCGAGATTTCGCGCCACAGCACGCGGATCTTGGCGGAGTTAGGATCGTCCGGGCCAACGCGCAATACCTGCGGAATGCCCATGCCGTTCGATGCGCCCACCGGATAGATCATCGGCGTACCGTTCGGCAGCTTGACCACGCTGTTGCCGACAATTGGCGAGGCATATTTCAAACCGCCGGCCACATTCACCTGGACATTGCCGCCGGTCTTGTAATCGAGCTGGTACAGCCAGCTGTAGCCGCCAGGCTGGCAAGCAGACACCGAAGGTACCGTGGAGGCAAAAATCAAGGTGCCCAGGAACAGTTGCGGCGACAGCGTAATGCGCTCGCCGGAGTCCGGCAAGTCCACATACCAGCCCATTTTGCTGGACCACTCGACAGCGTTGCGGCTGATATTGCGGCTGGCGCCCGTCGTGGTAATGGTTTGCGGCACCAGCTGGCTGTTGCCGGTCACGGTGCTGGTGCCATCGTCCTTGATGCCGTAGATGGTCTGGGTATCTACATCGTCCAGGTCGCTCTGGCCCAGGTAACGGCCGGTACCGAAGAAGATCGCCAGCTTGTCCGCGATCTGGCTGATGACCGGCGCCACCATGATCGGCTTGCCAGGGAAATTCGCCACCTTGCTGGCCGTGCCCAGCTCCAGGTCAAAGCGCCACATGGCGCCGGTCAGGTCGCCGCCGTACGCGCCCGCTGCGGTGTTATTGGTCGTGAAATCAGGCACGCGCACGTTGATGCGCGCCAGCCCGCTTGGATTTGCGGTGCTGCCAACGCCGGTCGAAATGGTTTTCAGCAGAGCACCGCTGGCCAGGTCGAGGATGAACACATGGCCGCCGCCGTCGCCGCCGGCGTACTTCGTGCCTTCCGGTACGTTGTTGTAGCCGGAGGCCAGCACAGCCACCCACTTGCCGTCGGCCATCTTGGTGATATAGGCGGTACCGAAGCTGTAACCCATCTTCGGGTTATCGTCCGCCGTGTAGTTCCACAGCGGGCGCGGATCGTTGGGATTGGTGACGTCCAGCGCAAAGTAGCCGCGGCCGCCCTTGCCCATGGCGCCGATCAGGACCGTTTTCCAGCTGCCGTTGATCTTCGCATCGCTCATGGCCAGCGGACCGTCCAGGTAGTAGCGGTGCTGGCTGCCATAGTTGGCGTCAGCCAGGCGCCACATATTCGGCAACACCATGGGCGGCACGTAGGCCCAGCGCTCCTGGCCGCTTTCGCCATCGAAGGCGTGCAGCATGCCATCGTTGGACGAGACGTACAGCGTCGGCTGGCGCTCCGCATTGGCGCTCTTGAACTCGAGATAGCCGTCGTCGTCGAAGTTGAACGGCGGTGCTTTGACGTAGACCGGCTGGGCGTGAACGATATCGCCCAGGGCCTTTTCGCGGTCGCGGTAGAGGCGCTCGTAAGCACCGTACTTCACGTCGCGCTCCTGGTCTTCATAGCGGTCTTGTCCGCGCAGGTAGTTCACCAGCGAGGCTGCGGTCGCGGCGGTTTTCTGGGCACTGGACCAGCCGCTGGCCTGGCTCAGCTTGTTGGTGTCGAACATGGCAAGCTGGGCCGCCGTGAGGCCGCCACTGCCACTCTTGAACAGGGTGCGGGTGGTGCCGTCGGCCGTGTAGATCACGCGCGTGTCGCTGTCGCCGGTCGCCGCGATCTTGCCGCGCAGCAGGGGTTCCGCCTGCCAGAAAGGCGTCTTCGACACTTCGCCGGTCGACAGGTCGAGCATATAGCCGCTCACATCGCCGTCCCACTTCACAGTACGGTAGGTCGCCACGTAAATGAAGTTGTCGCCCGCAGTCGGCTGCAGGGCGCTGGTTGCCGCCGCCGCGCCATTGCCGGTCACGCTGTCGATGCTGCGCAGCGCGCGGCGCAAGCCGCCCTCCAGCGCCGCCGGATCCTTGGTGCTGAAGTAGGTGCCGCGGCCGTTGACGGCGGTGTGCCACAGGTCGTCAATGGTCTCGGGCTGGTTGCTGTATGGGGCCGGCCATTTGGTCACGCCCTGCTTGATATTGAAATAGTCGCCGGACGCGCTGGTCTTGTAGTTCGGGTCGTAAGTCAGCGAGCCGTCCACGCCCAGGCCGATGGTGAACGTGGTCATGTGCTGGTGCTGCGCCACGTCGTCCACATCCGCGTTCGCGCCCGATGGCGCCACGTTATCGGTGCAGACGTCTTTCGTCGAGCACGAGGTGCGCAGGTCGGTGTGGTAGTAGTAATACGCCACGTCGGCCAGGGTATTGGCGGTTTTTAACGCGTCCCGCGATGGCAGGGTCGCGCTTGCAACGCCATCGGCGTCGCCCACGCCGCTATAGCCGTCGTTCCAGTAGCCGTCCGTCGCCAGGATGGTGAAGTTCTTCTGGCAGGAATACTGCACCGGATCCTTGTAAGTGGAACTGGTGCCCATGTACATCTTGCCCAGCGAATCGAGCGAGGTGCGCAACGGCGTGCCGCCAAGCGGATCGAATTTGTACAAATTGGTATAGAACGAACCCTTCTGGGTGACGTCGAAGTTGTCGATATTGAGTGCGATCGGGTTGTTAATGGTGGTCAAGCCAACACGCGCGTGCAGGTAGGCCGAATCCTCCGGATCGCTGGCAACCGGGGTGCCGCGCACGTCCTTGAATGCCTGGCCGATTGCGCTCTTGGTCATCTGGGTGCGGGTGCGGTACCAGGCATACCAGGTGGCGAAGTTCGACATCTCCTCCTGATAGGTGCAAGTCGTGCCGGCACAATCGGTACGGCCCGCAGCCTTGGCCGGGAACTTCGTGGTCGGGGTAATGTCGACGCGCGACCAGTTATAGTAACGCACATACCTGTAGGTGCTGGTCTTCTTGGCCTGGCAACTGCCGGCCTTGCCGAAATTCTGGTATGGCGCGTTATCCGCAGTCTTGCACCACTCGACGCTGACGTTGTAATAGAACGGCGCGCCATCCTTCACATACAAGGTCTTGTACATGTTGTTCGGATACAGATAGCTGCCGTTCTCGACTGCCGGCTTGCAATTCTCGCTCGGCGGCACATCGTCGGAACTCCTGCACCACATCCGCTCGGGATAGCCGGTCACGAGGTTGATCACGGCCGTTTTCGCCAAGCGCGGGCAGTTGCCTCCTGACACCACGCCTTTGCAAGGCGTGGTATTCGGCGGTTCGGCACTGGTGTCGTCGATCATCTGGACGCCGTATCCATCGCTGGGCACGGCGCTCCATGGCGCCACGTACGCGGTATTGCCCTTGTGGTCGGCCAGGTGCGTACCGTCGGCCTTGGTTGGCCACATGTAGCGGATCGCCGGGTTGTAGTACAAGCCGTTAAAGGCGCTGGCAAAGAACGGCGGGTCGCCGGGTTCGCACACCACCAGGTTGTTGTCCTTGTTTGGCCCGCGGCAGTTGGTGCCGAAGTTGCCCAGCGAGGTGTAGCGCACGTAATCGGGCATATAGCTCCACGCCATGCTGCCGGAATTATCAAGGTCCAACATAATGTTGGGCAAGATCGGGGCGGTCGACGCGTTGGCCAGCGGGATATCGGCCAGTTCGGTCGGGCCGGCGGCGGCCGGTTGCACGGCCATCACCAGGCTCAGTCCGAACGACGCGAGCAAGGCACGCAGGCCCGACTGTGGGACATTGGTCCAGTCCATCTGAATTCTCCTGCGTTAGATTGAGACCACAGCCTGTACGTAGCTGGTGGTGTTCCTCGGCCCGGTCACCCGTGCCGTAATACGGTAGAAAGCCCGTGTTGCCGAGCTATCGAACTTGGGCGGGCGGTAGCCTTCCATTGCGCCCTGCGAGCCTTCGTCCTGGCCCTTCTTGAACATCTGCTGCGTGGAGCAGGTCCGGGCGTCCAGCGGCCCGGTGCCATCGCACATGCGGTGGATCACATAGGCCACTTCGTTGCCGGCCGCATCGGCCTGGAGCTTGGTCACGAAGTTGTCATTGTTCCAGTCGAGGTCGTCATCCGCCGTCGATTCGGGCAAGCGCTTGTTGCCGGTCAGGTCAAGCGCGTCCTGGCGCGTGGCGTAGTAGCCGTTGGCCGGCATGTCCTGGTCGAGGGCGCCGGTCGGTGCATTCTGGATCAGCCAGGCAATGGCCGCTTCCACGCCGGCGTCGCCGCTGGCAGTGGCGCTTTGCTTGAAGGCCAGGTTGCCGGCAATAACGGCCGAGGTATCGACCGATCGCAGCAGCGCAATGCCAGCCAGCGTCATCGCCACCAGTACGATCAGGGTAATGGGCAGGATCACGCCCTGCTCCCATGCATGCCGGACTGCGCCGGCTCGTTTGCTGTGATTCATGTTCTTATCCCCAAATGACATTGCGCAAAGGCACAATGGTCTCGAATACCTTGTAGCGGTAGCACTTCCAGTCGGCCGGATAGCCGGTGGTGTCAAACCTTGCCCAGCTCGACCACTTGTTGACCATGGCGATGGTGGTGGTGGCACATTCCTGGTTCGGCGCCGGCCTTTCATACTGGATGCTGCGCGCGACCAGGGCAACGCGCACCGCCTTGACCAGCTGGAAGTCCGCCGCCGAGGGGTGGGCCCAGCTGCCGGTCGCCGGGACCCAGGCGCTGACCGATGGCTCACCGGCGGCCGCGACCCCATACTCCAGCTGCATGTCGATGATCTCCGGCGCCACCACTTCATTAACCACCGCGGGATTGACCGAGTTGTCCGAACGCAGCAACTGGTGCAGGTTATTGACGCTGTAGCCGCGCTGGTACAGCGCGCCGGCCGGCGGCGCGGTGAAGCAGGACAATTGCGCCGGCTTGGTGTAAGCCGGCCAGTTGTTGGCATTCTGGTAGCTCGCCGGCGGGTTGAAGTGGCCGTTGTCGCCAGGGTTGTGCTGGATTTTCAGGGCCTGGTCCTGGATATGGGTGGCCTGCATCAGCGTGCACTTGCCGGCCTGCTGCACCAGCACCAGGTCGCCCGCGCGGCAGCCGGCCGTATTGCCGACGTTCAGCTCGGACGATGGCTGCGGCATATTGCTGCGCAATTCCGTGCTGGCCGGGTAGCGGAAAGAACCTTCAATCGGATTGGCGAAGTATTGCACCTGAATGCTGTCGGGCCTGGCGCCGCCATCGGTGATGACGGCCGACGCCAGGGAAAAGCCGTCGATCGCGCCTTCCTTGCCGCCGCAGCTCAAGTCGCCGTCGCAATAGGAATAGGTCGTATTGCAGTTGGAGAACATCGAATTGGCCATGCCCCAACCGGCCATCTTGGTGTCGCGCTCGATCATGGACAAGGCAATCGCCCCGGTGCTCTGGGCGTCAGCGCCGCCAGTCGAGGTACGTTTCTGGGCTTCCGCCTGGCTGAATACCTGCATCACCACCACCATGGCCAGCATGCCGACGCCCAGGCCCACCATGATTTCGACCAGGCCGAAACCGTTTTGCTTATCGCGCATTTGATTATTCCCTTTATCCTGCGATGAACTGCACGCTGGTCTGCGTGTGAACCTGGCTTTCGCCCGGCGCCTGCCAGGTCACGGTCACGGTCACCGTCACGCCGGCGGTAGCGCTCCACGGCCCGGGCACCTGGATGGTCAGTTTGCCGTTTGGCAGCGAGCTCACCGCCTGGTCCTGGACGGCATACGCTTCGATGTGGGCGCGGTCCGCCCACATCGCACCGAGCGACTTGCTGATCACGTTGGCCGCATCGATGCGGTACTTGGCGTCGCTCACCTGGCGTACCGAGGCCGACTGCAGGCCGACGATGGCCAACACGCCGAAGGCAAAGATCACGATCGCCACCAGGGCTTCCACCAGCGCAATGCCGCCCTGCTGGCGCAAATTACGTTGCGATTTCATCGGGTTCTCCTTAGCTGCAGCCACGCGGGTCGGTGGCGTACGCCATCTTCGGGTCGCACATGCGGATCTGGCCGCCGGTCCCGATCACGACGACATAACGGCGCGCCTCGCTGCTGGCGGTGCTGGTGACGTCCGCACGGGTGAACACTGCGCCGACGGCCGGGGTGAACACGCGGCCCAGGCCATCGAAATTGACTTCGGCCGGCAGTTCGCCAGCGGCGGAGATCAGCCCGGTGAAATACCCGGCCGGCGCCGGCACCGGCAGCGGATCGGCACTGACCGTTACTTTTGCCAGCGTGCCCGATTCGGCCGCTTCCCGGGTCTGGATCGTAGCAGGGCAATCGGCGGTCACGGTTGGACAACCGACGCTCCAGCTCACCTTGCCGTCCTTATCGGTCAGCATGAAGCGCACAATGGTGTTGCGCCGCACTGCTTCGGCGCGCGCCGTCTGCAAGCCGTTGAGGATGGATTCGGCGGCGGTGCGCACTTGCGTGTCCTGGATCCAGCGGCCGAAGGCGGGCACGGCCAGGGTCAGCAGGCCCGCCAGGATGGCAATGCCAACCACCAGCTCGACCAGGCTGACGCCCTGCTGGCGGCGCGTCAGCATATGCCCCCCTTCTTGCGCACCCAGCACTTCACCGGAGCCGACTCGGAAGCCGTGCCCCAGCCATCAGGCAACGCCACGGTCTCCTTGTTGTTCGACTGGTCGATCGTGAACGTGAAGCCGGCCACCTTGCCGCGGCCTTCGGCCTTGACCACGTAGGTCGTGGCCGTCAGGGTCGGGCAGGAATAGGCAAAGTCATCCTCGGCAGGCAGCGCTGCGATGGTGCCGTCTGCGCAAGCGCCGAGATAGGTCCGGTTATCCTGGAAATATTGCTCCAGCTTGGCGCGCATGCTGGACAGGTTGTTGGTGGCTTGCGGCAGCCGGCCGGTCTTGACGTAATCGCCATAAGCTGGAATCGCCACTGCGGAAAGAATGGCAATAATTCCCAATGTCACCATCAGTTCAATCAGCGTTACGCCCGTCTGGCGGGACGCGCTGGCCTTTCGCTGGTCCATGTATTTGCTCCATTGCTGGTATTTGATAGTGCAAGTCTAGACAAGCAAGCTTGCATTACCCTGAGGAAAACCTGACAAATACCTGACAGCAGCAGTTTTAGGAGGGGAAATACACAGAAAACAGGGCGCCCTGCCCGCTGGCGGGGGTATCGATGGCCACGCTGGCGCCATGGGTCGTCGCAATATCGCGCACGATCGCCAGGCCGATGCCGCTGCCGTTGGTCTTCTGGTCCAGCCGCTGGAAACGCTGGAAGACGGCAGCCCGCTTGGCGGGAGGAATGCCGGGGCCGGAATCTTCCACCGTCAGCATGCCGCCGCCGAGGTGCGGGAAGCAGCTGACAGTCACCGTGCCTTGGGGCGGCGTGTAGCGGATGGCGTTGTCGACCAGGTTGTCGACCAGGTCGCGCAGCAGGAAGCGGTCGCCAGTCACCTTGGTCGGCCGCAAGTCGAAGCCCAGGTCGATATCCTTGCGCAGCGCCTGCTCGACGAAATGCTGGATCGATTCTTCCAGCAACTGGTCAAGCGACATGCGCTCCATGCGTGTCTTGTGCAGCCCCGGCTCGGCGCGTGCCAGCGCCAGCAACTGGTTGACCTGGCGGATCATGCGCTCGGTCGAGGCCTGCATCATCGCCAGCGATGCCTCGGCAGACGGGCTGCGCACCTGCGCCGCCAGCAGTTCGATCTGGGTGCGCATGCCGGCCAGCGGGGTACGCAGCTGGTGCGCCACGTTGGCCAGGAAGTCTTGCTGCGCCTGGGCCCCTTCGCGCACGCGCTCCAGCAAGCCGTTAAACGAATGCACCATCGGCATGACTTCGAGCGGCACGTGGGCCGCCGAAATCGGCGACACGTCGTCGGCGCTGCGCGCCTGGATGCCGGCCCTCACCCGGTGCAGCGGCGACAGGCCATTGGTGACGGAAAACCATACCAGCCCAACCGATGCCAGCGTAAACACTGCTGCCAGCGGCAGCATCGCCCGCACAATGGCCGTGCGTGCCTGGCCGCGCTTGCGCAGCGTCTTGGCCACGACCACGATGCCCTGCTGCTGGCCGGCCAGCACCGGCAGCGCCACCAGGCGCACCGGCTGCCCTGCCACCACGGCGTCAACGGCTGGGGCTCCGCCGCGCGCCGGCAACACCGGCAACACGGCGTCGCCCGCCACCAGGCGGCCCTGGTTATCGCGCACGGAAAAATAGACTTGATCGAGCTCGTCTTCGCGCAAGGCGCGCTCGGCGGCCGACGGCAGGTCGAGCACCAGGCGGCCCTGCTGCTCGCTGAGGCGGGCGCCCAACATGGCGGCCGCGTCGCCCAGCGACTGGTCAAAGGCAATCTGGGCCGGGATCCAGGCCAATGCATAGCTCAGGGCCACACCGGCCAGGTTCAGCAGCAGAACCGGGCCGATCAGCCACTTGAGCAGGCGCAGGCGGATGCTATCCAAGGTCGCTATCCATTGGCCGCTTCCAGCATATAGCCAAAGCCGCGGATGGTGCGGATGCTGATGCCGGCGTCGGCCGTCTTCTGGCGAATGCGCGAGATGTAGACTTCGACCGCGTTCGGCGTGACGTCCTCGCCCCACGGCAGGATGGCATCGATGATCTGCTGCTTGCTGACCACGCGCGCGCTGTGCTGCAGCAGGTATTCCAGCACCGCCCATTCGCGCACCGACAGGTCGATCACCGTATCGCGCACACGGGCGCGCTTGGCCCCGAGGTCCAGCACCAGCGAGCCCATTTGCAGCACGCTCGGTTTCGGCGCGTGGCGCCGCGCCAGGGCGCGCAGGCGCGCCACCAGTTCCGGCGTGGCGAACGGCTTGACCAGGTAATCGTCGGCCCCCAGCTCCAGGCCGCGCACGCGGTCTTCCACTGCGTCGCGCGCCGTCAGCAACAGCACCGGCAACTGGCTGCCGCGTGCACGCAGGCGGCGCACCACTTCAAAGCCGTCCAGGCCCGGCAAGCCGATATCGAGCACCAGCACGTCGACCGGGCCGGGGCGCTGCAGCAAGGCGTCCGCTTCCGTGCCGTTCTGCAGCAGCTCCACCTTCATGCCATGGCCGGACAGCACCCGCACCACGCCATCGGCCAATACTGCGTCGTCTTCTACCAGGATTACGTGCATGGAGTTCGGAATAAGTTAATTACCGCGCATTATGCCCCGATTCATCACGAGGTAACAATTGCCTTGCATCATTATCGCGCCGCAAGAAAACCAACCGCAAAGCCCGCTCATGATCTTCCTTCGCCCCGCCATCGCCCTCATGCAGAGGCTGCGACTGTTGCCCAAGTTTGCCCTGGTCTCGCAGGTCTTCCTGCTGCCGCTGCTGCTGGCCTCAGGCCTGCTGGTGGCCGAGCTGCACAAATCGGTGTCGTTCACCGTACAGGAACGCCAGGGCCTGGCCTATGTGCGCCAGTTGCATGAACTGCGCCGCCGCCTGCAGGAAAAACGCAGCCTGGAACACTTGCGCCTGGCCGCCAGCCAGCAAGGCAGCACAGGCGAGATCGCAGCTGCCGGCCAGGCTGCCACTGCCGCTTTGGCTGGCTTGCGCCCGCTCGCCACCGGAACGCTGGCCAGCTTGCCGGCACAGGCCGAACTGGAACAAGCCTGGCAGCAGCTGCAGCAGCGCCAGGCCGGCTTCGACGCGCGCGCCAGTTTTGCCGCGCACAGCAAACTGATTGCACAGGCCGACGCTCTTGCCGCCCTGGCAGCCGACCGCTCGCGCCTGTCGCTCGACCCTGAAGTTCGCAGCGCCTACCTGATTGCCGCCTTCCTCAAAACCTTGCCGGACCTGGCGGAAAACCTGTCTGTGATCACCGGCCGCGGCGCCGCCTATATCGACAGCGGCCTGCTCGAAGCCAATGAAGACCAGATGCTGAACGCCACCGCCATGCTGGCCCGTCACGAGCTGGAACGCCTGCCGGGCCAGTACCAGGGCATCCTGGCCAACAACCCTGGCCAGGCGCCCTCCCTCGAACCGCGCCTGGCCGCAGTGCCGGCCGCCCTGGCCTTCCTCGAACGGGCCCGCAACGAAGTGCTGAACTCCTACAACCAGACCAGCGGCAGGGAATTCAATGCGGCCGGCCTGCAAGCGGCAGCAGCCCTGCAGGCCCTGTCCGCCAGCAGTGCCGACGCCCTTGAACATTTGCTGGCCGAGCGTGCCGCCCGCGACACCCTGCACCGCAATGGCGTCGCCGCGCTAGTCATGCTGGCCATCGCGCTGGCGGCCTGGCTTGGCGCCGGTTTCTACGCCTCGTTCACCCGCGATATCCGGCAGTTGAACCGCGCCGTGCGCGCCGCCGCGGCGGGCGACCTCAGTGTCCGCATCGCCTCCCCGGCGCAAGACGAAATCGGCGGACTGGCCAACGCCTTCAGCGGCATGACCGCCGCACTCGAAACGCTGGTGGCCGATATCCGCAGCGGCGCCGCGCGCATTGCCAGCGCAGCCGACGAACTGGCCAGCGGCAGCACGGCGCTGCACGGCTCTACCAGCACCCAGGCGGAAGCCTTGCACGTCACTGTGACCGCGATGGAAGAGCTGGACGCCGCCGTGCGCCGCAACAGCGCCCATGCCGACGATGGGCGCCAGCTGGTGCGGCAGGCCGCCGGCGTGGCCCAGCGCGGCGGCGCCAGCGTTGGCGCTGTAGTCGACACGATGGCGGCAATTCGCAGCAGTTCCGACCGCATTGCCGACATTATCGGCGTGATTGACGGCATCGCCTTCCAGACCAATATCCTCGCCCTGAACGCTGCCGTGGAAGCCGCACGCGCCGGCAGCCATGGCCGCGGCTTCGCGGTGGTCGCCACCGAAGTGCGCAACCTGGCCCAGCGTTCGGCCGCGGCCGCGCTGGAAATCAAGCACCTGATCGTCGACTCGGTCAGCAAGGTGGAAAGCGGCAATGCCCAGGTCGATGCGGCCGGCGCCACCATGCAGCAAGTGGTGGCCTCCGTGCGCAGCATGGAAGAAGTGATTGCCCGGATTACCAGCGCCGAAGCGGGCCAGCGCAGCGAAATTGCCCGCATCAACGGCGCCCTGCACCGCATCGACGACATGACCCGCCAGAACGCGGCGCTGGTGGTGCAAGCCTCGGAAAGCGCCGGCCGTGTCCATGCGGAAACTGCCATCCTCAACGAGGCCCTGGGACAGTTCCGTTTAAAAAATGGGGACGTACCCCATTTTTCC
>DASWTB010000335.1:0-27269 GCA_036402315.1 Pseudoduganella sp.
ATTGTTGCTGCCGGTATTTTCGTTGTCCTGTTCGCCTACCTGATGAGCACCTGGAGCGCGGTTGAATCCACCGAGCGCGCGATCGGCAATGCACAGGAATTGCGACGGCTTGCCGTCGATATGGAAACCGGCCTGCGGGGCTTCCTGCTGACGGGCGATGATGCCTTTCTCACGCCATACGTCGCGGCGCGTCCGCGCTTCGACACCGCCGCCGACCTGCTGCGCGAGCTGGTGGAGGACGACACCACCCAGGTCGAGCGCTTGCGCCATATCCGCGCCCAGCACCGGGCCTGGCTGCGGGCTGCCGACCAGATGATCGCGGTGCGGCGCCAGCAGGGCGATTACCTTTCCATGGTGCGCGCTGGCGCCGGGAAAATCCCGTTCGACGAACTGCGCCAGCAGTTCAGCGCCTTCATTGCGCACGAAGAGCGGCAGCGCGCCAGCCGCGGCGAGGCGGTGCGCGTGGTGGGCTTCTGGACGGTGGCGATTTTCCTCGCCGCGAGCCTGGCGGTGAGCTGCCTGCTGGCGTGGCTGGGGCGGCGCGATCTGCTGCGGCTGTCGGATGTCTATCGCGATGCTTTGCAGGAGCAGCATACGCACGCCTACCAGTTGCAGCACCAGGCCTGGCTGCGCGAAGGCCAGAGCCAGTTGGCAGAGCAAGGCACCGGGCAGATGGCGTTGCCCTTGCTGTCGGCTACGCTGCTCGACTTCATGGCGCGCTACCTGGATGTGGCGGTGGCTTCTTTCTACGTGGTGAAGCCCGACGGCTCGCTGGAGCGCACGGCGACCTACGGTTTCAGCCAGGAAGATGAATCAAAGGGCCGGCAACTGATGCCGGGAGAAAGCCTGGTGGGCCAGGCGGCACGCACGCGGCGCGCCATGCACCTGGCGCAGCTGCCGGCCGGCTACATCAAGGTTTCGTCCTCGCTGGGCGATGGCGCGCCGCAACAGATTGTGCTGCTGCCGGTGCACAGCGATGGCCGCGTGAACGGGGTGGTGGAACTTGGCTTCCTGCGCGAAGTAGGCCGGCGCGAACTGGATTTCCTGGAACTGGTGGCCGGCAATGTCGGCATGGCGATCGAGGCGACGGTAGCACGCCAGCGCCTGGCCGAAGTGCTGGCCGAGACGCAATCGCTGAACGAGGAACTGCAGGTGCAGCAGGAAGAACTGCGCACTGCCAACGAGGAATTGGAAGAGCAATCGCGTGTGCTGGAGCGCTCGCAGGCCAGCCTGGAGACGCAGAAGCTGGAGCTGGAGCAGAGCAACGAAAAGCTGGCGGCACAGGCCGAAGTGCTGGACCAGCGCAATGCAGCCCTGGCGGCGGCGCGGCTCGAGGTGGAGGCAAGGGCGCGCGACCTGGAGCGGGCCAGCGAATACAAGTCGCAATTCCTGGCGAATATGTCGCATGAACTGCGCACGCCGCTGAACAGCTCCCTGATCCTGGCCAAGCTGCTGGCAGATAACACGCAGGGCAACCTGAATGAAGAGCAGGTGCGGTTCGCGCAGACCATCTACAACGCCGGCAATGACCTGCTGGCGCTGATCAACGACATCCTCGATATCTCCAAGGTAGAGGCAGGCAAGCTGGAGCTGGCGCCCGACGACGTGCCCTTGCGTTCCCTGGTCGATAACCTGGAAGCGGCCTTCGCGCCGCTGGCGCAGGAAAAGCAGCTCGAGTTCGTGATCGATCTGTTGCCGGGCTTGCCGGAAAAGGTCTACACCGACCGGCAGCGCCTGGAGCAGATCCTCAAGAACCTGCTGTCCAACGCAGTCAAGTTCACCGATCGGGGCAAGGTCATCCTGCGCGTGTCGCCGGGCGAAGGGGGCCTGCTGCGCTTTGCCGTCATCGACACCGGCGTCGGCGTGCGGGAGGAGCAGCAGGGCACGATTTTCGATGCCTTCCAGCAGGGTGATGGCACTCCAAGCCGGCGCTTTGGTGGCACAGGGCTCGGACTGTCGATTTCGCGCGACCTGGCGCGCCTGCTGGGCGGCGAGGTCGAGGTATCCAGCATTGAAGGGCAGGGCAGCACGTTTACCCTGGTGTTGCCGACGCAATGGGCGGCCGCTACGCCGCAGGAGGAACCGCCAACCATCGCGGCATCCTCCTCCGCGCCAGACGCGCAGGCAGCCGCCCAACTCGCCGGCGCCCCCGACGGCCAGTCCGCCGCGCCCTCCGCAGGATCAGGTGAAACCAGCACCGCACGACGCCCCTTCGACGACGACCGCGCCGCCGCACCGCCGCCCGAACGCAAGGTCCTGATCATCGAAGACGACCCCGACTTCGCCCGCATCCTGTACGACCTGGCGCACGAAGCCAGCTACCGCGCGCTGGTCGCCTTCACCGCCGAGGAAGGCCTGCAACTGGCCGAAGAACACCAGCCGCAAGCCGTGATGCTCGACATCCGCCTGCCCGACCGCTCAGGCCTGTCGGTGCTGCAGATGCTGAAGGACAACCCGCAAACGCGCCACATCCCCGTGCACGTGATCAGCGCCGCCGACAATGGCGAGGCGGCCCTGCACTTGGGCGCCATCGGCTACGTCCGCAAGCCTGCCGCGCGCGAGCAACTGCTGGCCGCCTTCGACCGCCTGGAACGCCGCTTCACGCAAAAGATCAAGCACATCCTGCTGGTGGAAGACGACGCCCGGCAGCGCGAAAGCATGGTCAAGCTGATCGAGGACGAAGACATCGCCATCACCCCCGTTGCCAGCGGCGCCGAAGCGCTGGCGCAGCTGCGCTCCACCATCTTCGACTGCATGGTGATGGACCTGAAGTTGCCCGACATGCAAGGCAGCGAACTGCTGCAGCAAATGTCGCAACAGGAGATTGCCAGCTTCCCGCCGGTGATTGTCTATACTGGACGTAGCATGACGCGCGCCGAAGAAGCCGAGCTGTCGAAGTACTCGCGCTCCATCATCATCAAGGGCGCGCGCTCGCCCGAGCGCCTGCTGGACGAGGTGACCCTGTTCCTGCACAAGGTCGAGTCCCAGCTCTCCAGCGAGCGCCAGACCATGCTGAAGGCAGTACGCAGCCGCGACAAGGTCTTCGAAGGTCGCCGCATCCTGCTGGTGGATGATGACGTGCGCAACATCTTCGCCCTGACCAGCGCCATTGAGCAAAAGGGAGCCTTGGTGGAAATCGCCCGCAATGGCCACGAAGCCCTCGACAAGCTCGATGCCGTGCCCGACATCGACCTGGTGCTGATGGACATCATGATGCCCGGCATGGATGGGCTGGAAGCCACGCGCCGCCTGCGCGCCGACCTGCGCTTCGCCCGCCTGCCGGTGATCGCCATCACCGCCAAGGCCATGAAGGACGACCAGGAGCAATGCCTGGCAGCCGGCGCCAACGACTACCTGGCCAAGCCGATCGACCTGTCGCGCCTGTACTCATTGCTCAGGGTGTGGATGCCAGCCATGGACACGGTGTGATGAGCGACGGCGCCGCAATCAGCAGCATGGAAATCGAGCTGCGCATGCTGATGGAAGCGATCTTCCTGCGCTACAGCTACGATTTTCGCGACTACACGGGCGCCTCGCAAAAGCGCCGCGTGCTGCACGCCATGCACGAGATGGGCTGCGCCACCGTCTCGCATCTGCAGGCGCGCGTGCTGCACGAGCCCAGCGCTTTCAGCCAGCTGCTGCAATACCTGACGATCCCCGTCACGGAAATGTTCCGCGACCCGGCTTACTACGTTGCCCTGCGCGAGCACGTGATGCCGGTGCTGGGCACTTATCCATCGCTGAAGATCTGGGTGGCAGGCTGCAGCACCGGCGAAGAAGTGTTCTCGCTCGCCATCCTGCTGAAGGAAGAAGGCCTGCTGGAGCGCAGCATCATCTACGCCACCGACATCAACCCGCAATCGCTGGAAAAAGCCAGGAAAGGCGTTTTCCCGCTGGAGAGCATGCGCACCTATACGGCCAACTACCAGGCCGCCGGCGGCAAGCGCGCCTTCTCCGACTACTACACGGCCGCCTACAACGCCGCCCTGTTCGACCGCTCGCTGTGCGAGAACGTCACGTTCGCCGACCATAGCCTGGCCACCGATTCGGTGTTCGCCGAAACCCAATTCATCAGCTGTCGCAACGTGATGATCTACTTCAACAAGAGGCTGCAGGAAAGGGCGCTCGGGCTGTTCCACGAGTCCCTGTGCCACCGCGGCTTCCTTGGGCTGGGAAGCAAGGAGAGCATCGACTTCTCCTCCTACGCCGCAAGGTTTGAAGCACTCGCCAAACGCGACCGCCTGTTCAGGAAACGATAATGGAAACCGTCCCTTCGCTGGAACTGGCTGTACAAGGCCGCATCACGGAGGCGGTCGTGATCGGCGCGTCGGCCGGCGGTGTGAATGCGCTGATGCAGGTGCTGCCGGCCCTGCCGCGCGGTTATCGCTTACCGATAGTCGTGGTGATCCATGTGAAAAGCGGTCGGCATAACCAGCTGGTGGAAGTCTTCCAGCAACGGGTATCGATACCTGTGCGTGAAGCGGGCGACAAGGAAGACGTTATTCCGGGTACCCTGTACTTTGCACCGGCTGGTTACCATCTGCTGCTCGAGAACGACCGCAGCTTCTCACTGAGTTGCGACGCCCCCCTGCATTTCACCCGCCCCGCCATCGACATTACGATGGATACGGCAGCGGACGTCTACGGCGCCGGCCTGGTTGGGATGCTGCTGACGGGCGCCAATGAAGACGGCGCGGCAGGCATGGCGGCCATTGGCAAGGCCGGCGGCCTGACGGTGGTGCAAGACCCGAACGAAGCCGACGTCGCTGTCATGCCCCAGGAAGCGATCAACGTCCGCGCCCCCGACCTGGTGCTGCCGCTTGAGCAGATCAAGCAGCTATTGTTGATGCTGGAGACGCACTGATGGAACCGACCAATGTCCTGCTGGTAGACGACCTGCCGGAAAACCTGCGCGCGCTGAATGCCCTTGTGCGCGCCGACGACCGCGTGATCTACCAGGCCCGCACCGGCGAAGAAGCGCTTGCCCTGTTGCTGGAACACGAATTCGCGCTGGCGATCGTCGACGTGCAGATGCCCGGCATGGACGGCTTCGAACTGGCGGAGCTGATGCGCGGCACCGGCAAGACCCGCCACATCCCGATCGTCTTCGTCAGCGCCGCCGGCAAGGAACTGAATTACGCCTTCAAGGGCTACGAAGCGGGCGCGGTGGACTTCCTTTACAAGCCGCTGGACCCGGAGGCGGTAAGGAGCAAGGTCAACGTCTTCGTCGACCTGTTCCGGCAGAAGCAGGAAGTGCGGCAGATCGTCGACCAGCGCGAAGCCACGGTGCGCGAGCTGAACGCCGTGCAGCAGGAACTGGAGCGCGCGGTGGACATGCGCGACCAGTTCATGTCGATGGTGGCGCACGAACTGCGCACGCCCCTGAACACCCTCTACCTGGAAGCGCAGATGCGCAAGCTGCAGCTCGAGCGCGGCAACATGGACCACTTTGCGCCGGAGCAGCTGGAACGCATGGTGGCGCGCGACATGCGCCAGATCCACGCCATGGTGCGCCTGATTGACGACATGCTCGACGTATCGCGCATCCGCGCCGGCAAGCTCTCGATCCGCCCCGGCCGCGTCGACCTGGAAGCGCTGCTGCAACGCATCGTCGGCGACCTGTCGCACCACGCCGCGGACATGCAAAGCGAACTGCGCCTCTCGATCGTGCAGCCCGTGGCCGGCTGCTGGGATGAATTCCGGGTGGAGCAAGTGATCGTCAACCTGATCAACAACGCCCTGCGCTACGGCGGCGGCAAGCCGGTCGACGTGCGCCTGCACGCCGACAGCCAGAACGCCCGCATCGAAGTGATCGACCAGGGCGTCGGCATTCCAGAAGAAGTGCTGCCGAAGATCTTCGAGCCTTTCGAACGCGGAAAGATGGAAGGCATGCCGGCCGGCCTGGGCCTGGGCCTCTACATCTCGCGCCAGCTCGCCGAAGCCCACGGCGGCACCCTGACCTGCCGCAGCAAGCCCAACGAAGGCGCCACCTTCATCTTTACGTTGCCGCGCCCCGACGAAATGACCACTGCGGCGCAGGGGAGCGACAAGGACATTTTGCCTTTGCCAGCGAGTTGTGCCTAGAATATTCCCATGAACCGGGACTTGCTCAGGGAACGCAGGGAATGGCTACTGCGGCGCAATTGCTCATTGTCGCCCCAGCAGATGGGGATGGCTTATGCCCTGATGTGCCTGTTCTCGTTTGCGGTTGCAACAGGATTTGTGATGGCCGGCATGTGGCAGGTGCTGCCGTTCACCGTGCTGGAAATGACGGCCGTTGCGGCCGCCTTCCTCTACTTCGCCCGTCACGCCACGGACTATGAACACATCGTGCTCGCCAACGGCAAGCTGCTGGTGGAACAGGTCTCCGCCGGCAAGGTGCGCGTGACGCAGCTTGAGCTCTACTTCCTGCGGCTGCAGTTGCCCGCCCGCCCCAGCGACCTGATCCACCTCGAATCGAAGGGCGTGGCAGTCGATATCGGATACTTCGCCACCGAACCCTGCCGCCGCGCGCTGGCCGAGGAGCTGCGCGCGGAAGTGCAGAGCGGCTTGTTCAGCAATTAGAAACGGTAGCCCACGCCCACGCCGAACAGCACCGGGTCAACCTTGACCTTGCTGACTTTGGTGCCCGCGAGCAGCACATCACTGCGGATCTGCACTTTCTTGATGTCCAGGTTGAGCGACCAGTTCTTGTCCAGCTTGTAGTCCAGGCCAGCCTGCAGGGCCAGGCCGAAGCTGTCATGTTCCAGGCTGCCCTGGCCGCCCAGGATCTTGTTCTTGGAGAAGGTGGTCCAGTTCACACCGATACCCACATATGGGCTGACCTGGGACGATGGGGTGAAGTGGTACTGGGCCAGCAGGGTCGGCGGCAGGTGCTTGAAGGTACCGATGGACTCGCCATCCAGGTAGACGTCATGCTTCTGCGGGTAAGTCAGCACCAGCTCGGCGGAAATATTCGGCGTGAAGAAATAGGAGATATCCACTTCAGGAATGGTCTTGCTGCTGACGGTGATGAGATCGGATGGGCCAACGCCGGCAATCGGGTCAGACTTGTCCGCAGGGTTGATGTGCACGGCACGTGCGCGCACCTGCCAAGGCGTTTCCTGTGCCATTGCACCAAGCGTCACGCCACCCAGGACAACTGCCAAAATCGCTTTCTTCATTTCACTACCTCTTTCGTTTGGTCATTGAGATTCGGTAAGTAAAGTCTATTGACGCGACGCAGCAAAATCTTTGACCTAGGTCAAAATTGTCCAAACGAATACGCGATAGCCAAATCGGAGTAATATTTCGCGAGTTCACATCCCACCTATTCCCCCGGAGGCAGGAAATGAAATTGCACGTCAATGGCCAGGTACGCGAGTTCGAGGCCGAAGAAGATACGCCGCTGCTGTGGGTGATCCGCGAGCAGCTTGGACTCACCGGCACCAAATACGGCTGCGGCGTGGCGCAATGCGGCGCCTGCACCGTGCACATTGACGGCGAACCGACGCGCAGCTGCGTGCGCCCTGTCTTCACCGTGACGGCCGACCAGAAGATCGTCACCATCGAAGGCCTGAGCCTGGACGGCAGCCACCCCGTACAGAAAGCCTGGGCCGCGCTGGACGTGCCGCAATGCGGCTTCTGCCAGTCCGGAATGATCATGGCCGCCGCCGCCCTGCTGAAACAGAAGAAGAACCCGACCGACGCTGATATCGACGCCGCCATGACCAACATCTGCCGCTGCGGCACGTACAACCGCGTGCGCAAGGCGATCCACGTGATCGCCAAGGGCGGCGACGTAAAGACCGCAGGGCTGGACATCGTGGAAGGGAGCAAAGCATGAGCATGATGACTCGCCGCGGCTTCATCGGCCGCTCGCTGGGCGCCACCGCCGGCCTGATGTTCGGCTTCCACATCCCGTTCGCCGAAGCGCAGCAGGCGCCCGCCGCCGCCGCACCGGACTCGCCCGAGATCAACGCCTGGGTGGTGGTCAAGCCGGACGACACCATTGTGGTCCGCATCGCCCGTTCCGAAATGGGCCAGGGCACGCTGACCGGGCTCGCGCAACTGGTAGTGGAAGAACTGGACGGTGACTGGAGCAAGGTCACGACCGAATACCCATCGCCCGGCCGCCAGCTCGCGCGCAACCGCGTGTGGGGCAGTTTCTCCACAGGCGGCAGTCGCGGCGTGCGCGAATCGCACGAATACGTCCGCAAGGGCGGCGCCGCCGCCCGCATGATGCTGGTGCAGGCCGCCGCCACCCAATGGGGCGTGCCCGCCGCTGAATGCGTGGCCGCCAAGAGCGTTATCACCCACACCCCATCCGGCCGCACGCTCACCTATGGCAAGGTCGCCGACGCCGCCGGCAAGCTGCAAGCCCCGGCCGCCGCCGACATCAAGCTGAAAGACCCGAAAGACTGGAAGCTGGCCGGCAAGCGCCTGGCACGCCTGGACACGGTCGACAAGACCACTGGCAAGCAGATCTACGGCATGGACTTCAAGCTGCCCGGCATGCTGAACGCAGCGATCAAGGATTGCCCGCACTTCGGCGGCAAGGTAAAGAGCTTCGACGCCGCAGCCATCGCCAACAAACCCGGCGTGAAGAAGGTGCTGCAGGTAGGCGACAGCGCCGTCGCCGTGGTGGCCGACACCTGGTGGCGTGCCCGCAGCGCCCTCGACGCCCTGCCGATCGAATGGGACAAGGGCCCAAACGCTGGCATGAACAGCAAGGACACCGCCGCCTGGATCAAGGCCGGCCTGGACGCGCCGGGAGCGGTAGTTGGCAACAGCAATGGCGATGCCAAGGCTGCCCTGGCCAGCGCCCATCGCAAGATCGAAGCCGTCTACAGCTACCCGCACCAGAATCACGCCACGATGGAAGTGATGAACGCCACTGCCGTGTGGACGCCCGAGCGCTGCGACGTCTGGACGCCAACACAGAACGGCGAAGCCGCCCTGGCAGCAACCAGCGAGGCAGCCGGCCTGCCGCAATCCAAATGTGACGTAACCAAGCTGCACCTCGGCGGCGGCTTTGGCCGGCGCGGCGCCACGCACGACTGGGTCACCCAGGTCGTGAAGATCGCCAAGGAAATGCCCGGCACCCCGGTCAAATTGATCTGGACCCGCGAAGAAGACATGCAGCACGGCCGCTACCACCCGGTCACGCAATGCAAGCTGACCGCCGGCCTGGACGCAAAAGGCGAGCTCACCGCGCTGCATATGCGCATTGCCGGCCAATCGATCCTCGCCGCGCTGTTCCCGCAAAACATCAAGGACGGCAAGGATCCCGCAGTCTTCCAGGGCCTGAACCCGCCCGGCCCTGAAGCCTCGTTCGGCTACACCATCCCGAACCTGCTGATCGACCACGCCATGCGCAACCCCGCCGTTCCGCCAGGCTTCTGGCGCGGCGTGAACCTGAACCAGAACGCGATCTACGTCGAGTGCTTCCTCGACGAAATCGCCCACGCCACGAAGCAGGACCCGCTGGCCCTGCGCCGCAAGCTGATGAAGGACAGTCCGAAACACCTGGCTGTGCTGAACGCCGCCGCCGAAAAGGCTGGCTGGGGCAAGCCGCTGAAGAAAGGCGTCTACCGCGGGATCGCGCAGACGATGGGCTTCGGCAGCTACGTCGCCGCCGTCGCGGAAGTTTCGGTCAGCAAGGACGGCAAGCTGAAGATCCACCGCATCGTCGCCGCCACCGATCCTGGCCACGCCGTCAACCCGCAGCAGATCGAAGCGCAGGTGGAAGGCAGCTTCGTCTACGGCCTGAGCGCAGCGCTCCACGGCGAGATCACCATCAAGGACGGAGCAGCCGAGCAAACCAACTTCGACACCTACAACGTGCTGAAGATGGACGAAATGCCGAAGGTCGAAACGGTAGTGATGCCAAGCGGCGGCTTCTGGGGCGGAGTAGGCGAACCAACGATCGCAGTCGCCGCCCCCGCAGTCCTGAACGCCATCTTCGCCGCCACCGGCAAGCGCATCCGCGACCTCCCCCTGAAAAACCACAGCCTGAAAAAGGCATAAAAGCAGGCGAGAAAATGCCGCCAGCCGGTAACCGTCGAGCAGACAGTGTCAGACCCTTGGGTCTGACACTGGTTTACCGGTTTTCGCTAGCACTCCTGCTACCGCTAGCCCCCGCCCAAGCCCAGGAAGGCAGCGCAACAGCAGGCCGCGCCATAGTAGCCAACCGCCAGCTCGGCCTCTGCCTCCTCTGCCACCCCGCCCCCATCCCCGAGGAGAAATTCCAAGGCAACCTGGCCCCCGACTTGGCAGGCGTCGGCACCCGCTACACCCCCGCCCAGCTCCGCCAACGCATAATGGACAGCAGCGAAATCAACCCCAGCACCATCATGCCCGCATACCGCAAAACCACCGGCCTGACGCGCGTAGCCCCCGCCTACCGCGACAAGCCCATCTTCACCCAGCAGCAGGTAGAAGACGTCGTCGCCTACCTCAGCACCCTGCGCGAGGCCGCCAAATGACCACCCGCCGCCAGCTCATCGCCGCGCTGCCGTTACTCGCGCTGGTCCGCCCCGCAGCCGCCACGCCGGAAGAACAAAAAGCAGCCATCGCCACCTACACCAGCAACGCCAGCATCCAGCGCGGCAAAATCACAATCGACATCGCCCAACTGATCGACAACGGCAACGCAGTCCCCATCACCATCCGCGTCGACAGCCCGATGACCGAGCAAGACCACGTCACCGACATCGCCATCTTCAACGAAAAGAACCCCTTGCCCGACGTCGTCCGCTTCAAGCTGACGCCATTAGCCGGCAAGCCCGAAATCAGCACCCGCATCCGCCTCGCCACCAGCCAGACGCTCACCGCGCTGGCCCGCACCAGCGACGGCCAATGGTGGCAGCAAACGGTCGACGTGATCGTCGCCCTGGCCGCCTGCGTCGAAGGCGAGGCAATCTGACATGGCCAGCGCCCTGATCCACATGCCGTCGACCGCCAAGCCCGGCGAAATCATCGAAGTGCGCGCACTGATCGCCCACACAATGGAAACCGGCTTTCGCCCCGGCCCCGACGGCAAGCCCCTCCCGCGCGACATCATCCGCAAATTCGAATGCCGCTACAACGGCAAAACGGTGATCAGCGCCGAGCTGCACCCCGCCATGAGCGCCAACCCCTACATCGCCTTCTACCTCAAAACGACAACAAGCGCCCCCCTGGAATTCACCTGGACCGGCGACCACGGTTTCACCCAAACCGAACAAAAGCAGCTACAGGTGCAACCATGAAAACGCAATTCGCGCTCCTGCTAGCGTTAATCATCACCCACGCCGCCAGCGCAGACAGTGTCAGACCCTATGGGTCTGACACTGGTTTACCGGTTTCAGAGCGCAAATCCGGCACCGAATACATGTCCCCCGCCACGCAACAAATGCAACGCGACGACACCCAAAACCCCGCCATGCTCTGGGTCGCCAACGGCGAAGTCCTCTGGCGCACCGCCCCGCTTGAAGGCAACGGCAAATCCTGCGCCACCTGCCACACCGAAGCGAAAACCACCATGCGCGGCGCCGCCACAAAATTCCCCCGCTTCAGCAAGTCGTCCAGCAAGGTCATCACCCTCGCCGACCAGATCAACCAATGCCGCACCGGCGCCCTGCAAGCACCCCCGCTAAAGCCGGAATCCGCCGACCTGCTAGCCCTCGAAACCTACATCGCCCTGCAAAGCCGCGGCCTCCCCCTGACGCCAGCAAGCGACAAAGAAACAAAGCAAGCCGCCGAGCGAGGCCGCAAACTCTTCACAACCCGCATCGGCCAGCTAAACCTGAGCTGCGCCCAATGCCACGACAACAACGCCGGCAAACGCCTGGCCGGCGCCCTGATCCCCCAAGGCCACGCCAACGCCTACCCCATCTACCGCCTTGAATGGCAAGGCGTAGGAAGCCTGCAGCGCCGCCTGCGCAACTGCATGAGCGGCGTACGAGCTGAAGTCCCACCCTACGGCGCCCCCGACCTGGTAGACCTCGAAGCCTACCTCGCCCTGCGCGCCCAAGGCATGCCCCTGGAAACTCCCGGAGTCCGACCATGAAAACGATCGCCGCCCTGATGCTCGCGCTGTCCGCCACACTCCCCGCCGCCGCGGCAGAAGCTATCCATCCTGGTCCGCGCCTGGCCGCCACCTGCTCCGGCTGCCACGGCACCAACGGCGCCACCCAGGGCAACGCACTGCCACCGCTGGCCGGCCAGCCGAGAGACCAGCTCCTGGCCGCGCTCAAGGACTTCAAGGCCGGCAAACGCCCCGCCACCATCATGACGCAGCTCGCCAAAGGTTACACTGACGAGCAATTGGAAATCATCGCGGCCTATTTGGCCGCACAGAAAAAATAGAAATGCGACTAAACCTGCTCCCAGGCTTGCTCGCGGCCACCCTGGCCGTGGCGACGCTCGATGCCAGCGCCCAGCAAATCCCCTTCGAGCATTTTGGACAGAACGAAGGCCTCGGCAACCTCTCCGTCGCGGCCTTGGCGCAGGACGCCAGCGGCTACCTTTGGGCAGGAACGGAAAATGGCCTGTACCGCTACAACGGCGCCGGCTTCCGCCGCTACGACACGCCGCAAGGAATGGCGGACACGTTCATCACCGCACTGCACGCCAGCAGCACAGGCACCCTATGGGTCGGCAACCACGACGAGCTGTTCCGGCTGGAGCAGGGCCGCCTGGTCCCGGTGCTATGGAAGGGGCAGAAGCTGCCCGTCTGGCAACACCAGCCCATGGCCGAAGGCGCCAACGGCGAACTCCTGCTGGCAAGCGAAGGCCGCCTGCTCGCTCTTGCCGCACAAGGCGGCCAGACCAGCATCCGCATGGTTTTCGACCAGGCGACGCTGCAGGCGCACCCGGAACTGCAGGCAGTGCGCAGCGTGTACGCCGACGGCAAAGGCGCACTGTGGATGGCATGCGGGGAATCGCTATGCCAGGCCAGCGAAGGCCGCATACGCGTCCTGGGAGAAGCCGATGGCCTGCCGCGCGACGAATGGAGCAGCATCGCCATCGACAAGGACGGCACCCTTTGGACCCGCAGTGCCCAGCGCATCTTCACGCTGCCCAAAGGCGCCGCCCGCTTCGAAGACCGCACGCCCCCGCAAGACCTGATGCGCAAGCATATGCTGCGCAGCGAATTGCACATCGACGACAACGGCAACGTGCTGACCAACGCCGACCCTGGCCTGCTGCGCTGGCGGAAAGGCCGTTGGGAAAGCTACGGCAAGGAAAACGGCCTGGTCGCCGGCGGCGGCGTTACAGCCATCCTGCGCGACCGCAGTCACGGCACCTGGCTGGCAACGCGCGGCCGCGGCCTGCAGCACTGGCTTGGCTACGGCAACTGGGAAAACTGGACCACGCAGCAAGGCCTGCCCGACGACGTGATCATCTCGGCACGGAGAGACAAGCAAGGCGCGCTGCATATCGGCACCCGCTCCGGCCACGCCATGATGGCGCCGGGCGCGCCCCAGTTCACCACGCCGCCCACGCCGCCAGCGCTGGCCGGCCACCAATGGGCCAGCATGGACCTGGACCGCAGCGGCAGGCTATGGGCCGGCAGCTATTCCGGCATGCTGATGCGCTACCTGCCCGACAGCGGCAAAACCGAGCAGGTAGCCAGGCTGCCCTTCATCGCGCAGGTGCTGGCCGACCGCAACGACCGGATGTGGCTCGCGACGTGGAAAGGCGTCTACATGCTACCCGCCAATGCACCCGCCGGCACGCAGCCGCAACTGGTAAAGATGCCGGAAGCGGCCGGCCGCCATCCCGAAAACCCGGTAGGCGCAGGCTGCGTGGACCAGCAGGGCGCCCTGTGGCTGTCCAGCGAGACCGACGTGCTGCATTACGACGGCAAGGCCTGGAAAGTGCTGCCTTTCGGCGACACGATGGGCAAAGCCACCTTCGACAACATAGCCTGTTCGCGCGACGGCACGCTGTGGGCCGCCGCCGGCGGAGCGCTGTGGCAGATAAAAGTGCAAGGCAAGCCGGCTGCAGCCCGCATCGAGGCGCCGGTGCTGCGCGAACGCAGCGTGTATGCCATGCTTGAAGACAGCCGCGGCTGGCTCTGGGTCGCCACGGGATCAGGCATGGCCGTATGGAACCGCGAGCGCTGGCGCATGCTGAACCAGACGCACGGCCTGGCCTGGAACGACTTGAACGGCGCCGGCTTCTACGAAGACCCGGACGGCTCGATGTGGATCACCACCAGCAACGGCCTGTCGCACCTGCTGCACCCGAAAACCCTGTTCGACACCGGCACGCCGCCGGTCGTGATCGAGGAAGCCAGGCGAGGCGGCACGCCCCTGGCAGCAGACGAAGCGCCCCTGCCATGGTCGCAGGACCCGGTAGTATTCCGCCTGGCCAGCCTGCAATTCGAGGGCCGCCAGGGACTGCACTACCGCTACCGCCTGGCCGGCCTGGAAGAAAAGTGGAACGATTCGCCACTGCCGGAGATGCGCTACGCAGCGCTGCCGGGCGGCGATTACCGTTTCCAGGCGATCGCCGTGGACGCCGACAGCGGCACCCAGTCCAAGCCTGCCGAACTCGCATTCTCGATTGCACCGCCATGGTGGCGCAGCTATCCCTTCTACGCACTGTGCGCCGCCGGCGTTATGCTCGGCTTCCTGCTGTTCCACCGCATGCGGCTGCTGGTCCACAAACGCCGCGAAGCAGAACTGGAAACCATGGTGCAGGAGCGCACCCGCGCCCTGGAAGAAGCGCAGGAAGCGCTGAAGGTACGTGCGCTGAAGGACGCGCTCACGCGCACCTGGAACCGCGGCGCCATGATGGAGATCCTCGAGCGCGAAATCAGCAAATGCCAGCGCACAGGCGAAGGCTTCGTGCTGGTCCTGCTCGACCTGGACAGATTCAAGAGTATTAACGACACATACGGCCACCTGGCCGGCGACGCCGTGCTGGTGGAGACCGCCGGCCGCCTGGTCGCCACCGTGCGCACCTACGACTCCGTTGGCCGATATGGCGGCGAAGAGTTTGTCGTGCTGCTGCCCGGCCTTTCATTGCCGGCCGGCGAGAGCCGCATCGAAGCCCTGCACCAGGCGATCCGCAGCGCACCGGTAGACATTGGCGCCGAGTCCGGCCTGAGCGTGACCGCCAGCTTTGGCGTAGTAGCCTTTACGCCGCAAAACCAGGCCACCACCACCGAGCTGCTGCACCGCGCAGACCTGGCCCTGTACCGATCGAAACACGAAGGCCGCGACCGCATCAGCTACGCGGACGAGACAATGCAGACCTGATAGAGGAGGCACCATGGATCGTCGAACATTTGTGCAAGCAGCGGCCGTCCTCGCCGCCACCACCGGCTGCGCCAGCATCGGCGGCCGCGGCCAACCCCACGTGGTAGTGATCGGCGGCGGCTACGGCGGCGCCACCGCCGCCAAGTACGTGCGCATGTGGAGCCAGGGCAGCATCGACGTCACGCTGATCGAACCGAACGCCAACTTCGTCAGCTGCCCGCTCTCCAACCTGGTACTGGGCGGCTCGCGCAAGCTGCAGGACCTGACCCGGAGCTACGACGAGCTGCAGCGCAGGCACGGCGTAAAGATCCTGCACGACAGCGCCTCCAGCATCGACACAGAAAAGCGCACCATCAAGCTGCTGAGCGGCGAAGTGCTCAGCTACGACCGCCTGATCCTCAGCCCCGGCATTGAATTCCTGTGGAGCGAGCTGCCCGGCATGAGCGTGGAAGGCGCACAGGACAAAATCCTGCACGCGTGGAAAGCCGGCCCGCAAACCACAGCCCTGCGCGCCCAGCTCGAAGCCATGCACGACGGCGGCGTGTTCGCCATGACCGTTCCCCCTGCGCCATACCGCTGCCCACCCGGCCCCTACGAACGCGTATGCCAGGTAGCCCACTACTTCAGCCAGCACAAGCCGAAATCCAAAGTCCTGCTGCTGGACGCCAACGAGGACGTGGTCAGCAAAGGCCCATTGTTCAAGAAGGTCTGGAAGGAACGCTACGCCAACATCATCGAATACCGCCCCAGCTTCAAGACGGTGGACGTGGACGTAGCCGCCCGCACCGCCGTCTCCGAACTGGGCGACAAGGTAAAGGCCGACGTGCTGAACGTGGTGCCGCAGCACCGCGCAGGCGCCATCGCCGCGCAGACCGGCCTGGCCAACATGAACAAGCGCTGGTGCGAAGTCGACTTCATCACCTTCGAATCGACGCAAGCGAAAAACATCCACGTGATCGGTGACGCCATCCAGGTCTCACCGCTGATGCCCAAGTCCGGCCACATGGCCAACCAGCACGCCAAGGTCTGCGCCGCCGCCGTGGTCGACCTGCTAAGCGGCCGCATACCCGACCAGTCGCCGTTGTTGACGAACACCTGCTACAGCTATGTAAGCGACAAAGAAGTCATCCATGTCGCCAGCGTGCACACCTACAACGCCGAAAAGAAAACGCTGCTCACGGTCCCCGGCAGCGGCGGCGTCAGCTCCGGCCCCAGCGAACTGGAAGCCCACTACGCCAACAGCTGGGCCCAAAACATCTGGGCCGACATCCTTTCCTGAAAAAATGTTCCGCGGCGCAGCGAGCTGCACCTTTGTTTCAGGTCAAACGCTGCCGAACTCTTGAGTGCCACCATTAGCAGGTCATCCCCCTGACTAATGGTGACCTCATGTCCAAGCCACAATCCACCACGCAGCTCGGCCCCAACCTCTGGCACTTTTCCGCCCTGGTATGGGGCACTTCGCTCCTGCTGCTATCGCTGTTTGCAATGCCGATCAGCGCCAACCCGCTCGGCATGCGCCTGCAACTGTGCCTGACCGCAGCCCACCTGTCAGGCGTGTTCTACCTCTGGCGGCTTGCAAGGCGTGGCAATCCCGAACGCCTGATGGACATCGCCATCGTCACGCTGGTCTTCATCTACGTCGTCCCAATCTGCATGCTCGCCACGCCCGTGATCGTACTCGCAGCCTACGCCATGCCAGCAGGCGCCTGGCTGACAGTCATCGCGACCATGACTGCGTGTGCCGCCGTCCTCACGCTGGTGCGCCTCTGGAGCACCGCCACCGACAAGAACACAGGCCATCGCTTCGAAACAAGCCTCGCCGAGCAACTGAGAAGCGGCGCCATCACCGCGAGTTCTCTAACCGCCTTGCTCAACTACGTAGGCCGCCGGGCCACCGAACCAAGCCGCATCGACGGCTGGTCGATGATCGCCGCCATCGCCGCCGGCGCGCCCATCCTCACTGCCAACATCGACTACGACCGCGCCAGCGGCAGCCTGGCACTCTCCGCCCTGTTCACCACGCCCATGGCGATGCACGCCTTCTCGCGAATGGTGGTGCACGCATACCTGTGGATCTTCCGTTTGCACCGCTTTGAAAGCGAAGTGGGGGTGAAAATCGTCGTCAACCTGCGCAGCGGGAGCTGACCATGGTCACGCTCCTGCACCACTACGAGCAAGAGCTGGGCCGCCTGCGCCAGGCAACGCGCCAGTATGCCGACGCCCATCCCGCCACCGCAGCAGCGCTTGAACTGGAGGCGGACGCCAGCACCGATCCCGAAGTAGAGCGCCTACTGCAGTCAGTCGCACTGCTCAACGCCAGCATGCAGCACGCGATCGAGGAGGGCCGAGGCGACTTCCACAAAGCCCTGCTGCAAACGCTGCAACCGCACTACCTGCGCGCGGTGCCCGCATGCGCCATCATCCAGGTCGACACCTCGGCCGCGCGCCCCAACGAGATCAGCACGGTCAGCCGCCTGCCGCGCGGCACGATCCTGCGTAGCGACGCCAGCAAATTCGTCACCACCGGTGAAGTCTGCATCGCTCCACTCGCCATTGCCAACGTAAAGTTCCAGCCGACGCTCGACCTGCCCCCAACCCTGCGCCTTCCAGGTGAGGCCACATCCGCACTGTGCATCAGCCTCGAAACCACTGCCGGCAGCGCCACCTTCGACCAGCCGCCCCTGTCCAGCCTCCGGCTCTGCGTCGACGGCGAAGCAGAGCTTCGCGCCGGCCTGCTGGACGCCATCCTGATGCACAGCCAATGCGTCTGCCTCGAAGCCGGCAGCAACTGGCGCGTATTAGCGCAATCGCCCGTCGCCCCAGCTGGAATGAGCATCGAAGACTCCCTGATGCCACGTCACCCCGGCCAACAAAGCCCACGACTGCTGACGGAATTCTTCCATCTGCCGCAAAAGTTCGACTTCATCGACCTCGACCTGCAAGCCGTATCCACGAACTGCCCGCCAAGCTGCAAGCGCCTCACGCTGCACATCGTCCTCCCAGCATGCGACCCGCGGCTCCGCCACGCAAGCGCCTCAAACTTGCGCCTGTCCTGCGCCCCGGCCATCAACCTCTTTCCGCAAGCAGCAGCCCCAATCCGCATGGACGGCCGAAGCGAAGCCTACCCAGTCACGCCGAGCCAGCCCGGCCTGGCCATCTACAGCATCGACAAAGTCTCGCTCATGAGCCGCAACGGCGACCGTGTGCTGCCGCCTTTCCACGGCGCCGCCCACACGGAACCCGGCCCGTACTGGCAAATCGATGAGAAAGAGGGTTTCGCCCTGAACTTCGTAGACCGCGAACAGCGCCCCGCCAGGCTCGAAACGGGAACCATCTCCGTGCAGCTCACCTGCACGAACGCCGAATTGCCGCAGCCTGCCTCCCGGCTGACAACGGAAGCAAGCGCCGGCGGCTTCCCCATCCGCTTCTTGTACGGCCCAGCTCCCGCCCGTCACCTGCCCGGACCAGTCGCCCTATGCGACAGCCTCCTCGCGGAAGACACGACCCTCCCAGTCCTGCGCAAGCTATTGCAGCTCCACGGCTGCCCGTGCACCGGCTGCCTGAAAAGCCTGGCCGCCAAACCCTCCACCGCCTGGTTGGCCCACCCCATGGGCCGAATCCACATGCACGGCACCGAGTTCACCTTGCTGGTCGACCAGCCAGCACTGCGCGGGCACAGCATCCACATGCTCGCCGAGATACTGCTCGCCACCCTGGCCGACAAGCTGCGCGAAAACCGCTTCGCCCACCTTCGCATCGCCAGCGAAGGCGGCAACGTGCTATGCGAAGCAGGCCCGCGTGCCGGAACGCGCCCGCTCGCGTGAATCAGCTATAGACCTGCCACGGCCACTCCATCTCGCCTTCACTGTTAGGCCTGCGCTGCACAATCTCGCTGGATAGCTTGTCATCAATGGCCGCCAGGAGTTCCTGATAATGCGCCACCTGCGCATCCGGCTGTGGCAGGCGCAGGTCGATAGACCGCTGCTCCCGGCACGCCATCATCGTCGCCCGTTCCGCCAGGACGGCGGACTGGTTGAATAGCCAGTAAAGGAAGCGCTGCACTTCCACTGCATCCTCCCAGATTGCGCCATAAGAACCGAGGTACAGCTTGGCCAGCGGAGGCTTCTCGTTCGCCCAGAAATGCATGACCGGATAAGGATTCGGCTGGTAGCCGTAAAAAATCATCTCTGCGATGTAGGGATTGATCGCAATACCGCGCCGGAACGCAGTCGCCGCCTCGACCAGCCTGTCCTGCCGAAAGAGGCTGAACCCAAGCTCGTAGAAGTAGGGCGAGTACTCGTCCCCATGCTCCGCAAACCAGGCATGCGCCTGATCGTGTGCCCCTGCCCGCAGCAAAACATGGCCGATAACAAAACGCACCCCGCAACTATCGTCAGGATCCGCGCGCTGGACCAGCTTGCACCACTCGGCAGCCTTGTCGTACTGCTTATCGGCGACGTGGCATAGCAGGATAGTTTTCAACAACGCCAGGTAAGGCCGGTTCCCATCGTGATGCCAGGGGAACGCCCCCGCAAAGTCGTCCGGAATCATGCCGTGCACGGCCCCGATTCCCCGCACCGCAGTCTCCAGCGCCTTAGCGTGCTTACGTTTCGAAAAATGGATCGTGGCAAGGATATGGTAGGGCCGCAGCAGCGGGCGGAAATCGCGAATCGTCGATTCGCAGATGGCCGCCATGCGCCTTTGATTGATCAGCCCATCCTCGAACGCCTCGACCATCCGGTCGAATTTGTCGGACGTTTCCTGTGATCCCGGTGCAGTAAAGACAAACGCCCCGGACTTGTCTGCAAAGACCTTGAACTCCATGGCTGGCTCCCCGAATCTGGCGTGAACCCGATTGTAGGCAGCGGCAGCAGGCGCGGGCTTTGAGAACGATCAACGGAGTGGCGGGAAAGCATAAGCCCTGCTATTGTTTGTGTTTTTGATAACTTCACCGTCAGTGACTGAATTCACCTGGACCTACCTCCAGATCCTGGAGATCGTAAGAGCCCCGCTAACCGCTATGGCAGCGGGCATCTTTGCCGTAATGCTGCAGATGCAGCTGGTTCAGCGCCAACCACCCATGCGGTGGCTGGTAATGCTGAACCACGCAATACTCCTGCAGTTTGCAGCGATGCTCTTGGCGTGGCTCCTGATAGCTTTGCAATCCGACCGGGATTACTACTACTTCATTGTCGACTTCTTCCTGATCACCTGGACATCGCTCCCGTTCTTCGTGCTGGCATCCCTGTTGCCACTGGCCATGCGGCTCCGCCAGCGCAGGCTCAGTTCACGGTAAAGGTCCTGCTGGTCCCCGTCAGGCCGTAGATGGCGCCATTCCAGCCGTTCTTGTAATCGCCGTAGTGCCGGATGCGATACTGCCCGGCCGCCGCATCGGCAGGAATGGTCCACCCGATGACCGCCTGCGAAGTGCCCCACACCGGATCGACCCTCAGCCAGCGATAAGTCGTATTCCAGTCGCCATCCACCGCCACGGTACGCCACGCCGCCCCATCCCAGCGCTGCACCTCCAGGAAGGTACCGTTAAGCCGCAGGTTGTTCTTGGGATGCCCCGTCCAGAACGAAACCTCAACCCGCTGGCCCCGTGAATAACTCGCATTCGCCTGCTGCACCACATCGCCAAAGCTCTTGAAGATCGGCGTGTTATCCAGCACCACGCCGGTCTGGAACGACATCTGGTTGCCGCTCAAATCGCGCACCGTGGCGCTGCCGCCAGCCGCCGTGCCCTGCCTCAGCGCCGTTGCCAGCTCATGGAAGCTTTGCTGGTAAGCGCCCAGCGTCCACTTGCCGAAATGCGTGGACGCGCCCTCGTAATGCTGCGCATCGTATTCCTCCGGCGTGGTGACATAACCCGAGTAGGCATTCGAATAGCCCGCAAACACCAGGTGCCGCACATCGGCTCCCAAGGCCGCCCGGACAGTATCGCGAACGCGCCGCCCCGCCATGATGGTGAACTCCGCCGGCGCCGCAATGATCGCCAGCTGCCCGATCCGCACGATGGAAACCGGCAGCACCTCCGGCGACCAGGGGAAGGGCGTTTGCGTACCCGTCGACAGCAACACCGGCTTCACGCCCTGGCAATCGCGCACCCACTGCGGCGCCGGCGCGATGATGCCGCCCAGCGCCTGGAAGAACGGATTGCCCGCCAGGTCGCCTTCGTCAAAGCCATCCAGCCCGCGACCGTCTTCCGTACCTGCCGCAAACGCAGTACCGATAACGGCAGGGCAAGTGCTGCGCGCCGTTCCGTCTGCAAAGGGCGCAGCCACCGTCACGCGCGAAAAGTCGATATATCGCTGCCGGTAATCCACCGGTCCCGAAAGCGTCTCCTGCGCGCCGTTGTAGATGGAGAGCGCCTTCTGCAACTGCCGCTCGCCGATGATGCGCGTGTTGTCGAATTCATTGGTTGTGGGACCGGTGCCATCCAGGTTCAGGTTCGGCGTCATGTCGCCCGCATTTGACTGCGCAAAGGCCGCCACGAAATCGCCATCCGAGTTGTAGCGCACGCCCTTCAGCTCATGCTCCCAGCGCCACTCCGCATAGCCCTTGTTATCCGGCGTGACCAGCCGGTTCAGCGACGTCATCGACACGCCATGCGTAGCGAACCAGCTGATCACGCCCACATCGTTGCCGCCCTGGCGGAAGCGCAGCACCGTCATCTCCGGATCGATATGGCGCCCCCAGCGATCGCGTTCCGCCTGCGGGTTGCGCAGGTAGGCCGGCAGCGAACGATTATTGCTCGCATCCGTCAGCTCGCCCTTGCCGATAGCAATGCTGCCCGGCTTCAGGTCGCGATGCGCCTTGTCGATCGCCGCCACAATGCCGCTGACAATCGCATCGAAGGTGCGCGGGTTGAAGCCGTAGGTAGTGAAGTTGTACAGCGCGTAGTGTGAGAAGCCGCCCGGCCCGCCGTGCGTATGCGTGGCGGACAGGATCACGTTCTCCGCCGAATACAGGTTGCCATACCGCGCCTGCAACTGCCGCAGCACCGCCTGCTGCACGCCCTGGAATACCATGCCCAGGTCATTATTGACGAAGACCATGCGCTTGCCGCTGGCCTGGTCCACCACGATGAAAGCCCGCGCCCGCTGCCGCATGTGGATGCCCGCCGACACCTGCGAGGTCGAGCCATACCCCATCATGCCCACTTCCGCCGCCTCGCCCGTGATGTCGGACATGCCGCGCCCGACGAGGAAGGGATCTGCGTTTGCCGCACTACAAACCACGCTTGCGCCCAACAGAGAAACCAGGCGCACGAACCGAATGAGCTTCGTCATGACCGTCCCCTTTTGCCGCTGCTGTTTGAAAAACGACGAACTGGGAGAATAACAGTGTTTTTCTGTTGCCCGATGTTTTTGCTCAAAACGCCACAGTAGCAAGTAAGAAGCCCGGAGTTTCGGAATATCAGAAATCAATGGCGCCGGCAACGGGATATCGAGAAAATTTCGGTAAACCAGAAATACATGGACTATACTGTCCATTGACGCACCACTTTCTGAAATTCCGAAATATGAGCCCGAAAATCTCCCCGCCGTTGCCAGCAGTGCAGGTCGTAAGCGACTTGGCCGACGTTGGCCGACAAGTGCGCGCGCACCGCAAGCTACAGGGACTGCGCATTGACGATGCAGCGGCGCTGAACGGTGTTTCGGTGGATCTGCTGTCGCGGCTTGAAAACGGCGCAGGGGGCATTCGCACCGACAAGCTCCTGGCAGTTCTGGACGGTCTTGGCCTGGCCCTTGTTATTGCACCCAAAGACCACGAGCTTCTCCAACGCTTGCCTCAAGACAGGCTAAATGGCAATGAGGCTGCATGAGCCAGGCAAATCACCAGCTAAGTTTATGGCTGCATAAGCGCCATGTCGCCGACATTGGCTACGATCCGCTCAACGAATCATGGTCCTTGCGCTATGCGGATGACTGGTCGGCAGACCGGCTGGCCTTTGCGCTTTCTCCAGTACTCCCGCTGGATGGCGGATGCAGTTCAGCTTCAATCCGCCGGTTCATCGAAAACCTCTTGCCTGAGGGGCGGGCGCTGGACATCGTCGCATCGGCCCAAGGTGTCGCGAAGAGCAATGTCTATGGCTTGATCCGCGCTCTGGGTGCCGAAACCACAGGCGCATTCCGGTTCCTGCCGCACGGAGAAGATGGCAGTGCGGACCCCGAAAGAATTCACCCGAGAGAGATATCCCTTGCGGAACTGGATGAACGTATCGGCGAACGCGAATCCCGTCCTCTTGTGGAATGGGATGGGAAAGTTCGGATGTCGGTCGCCGGCTACCAGGACAAGTTACTGGTCTACGCAAACGGCGATCCCGGCGAAGTGCCAATTTTCCTGCCCGACTTCCCGCTGGCCTCCACTCACATTCTCAAGCCGGAACCGGCAGACGCACGTTTGCCGCATATGGTGGCCAATGAGCACTTCTGCATGACGCTAGCCCGTCGCCTTGGCCTGCCTGCCGCCAACGTAAGCATTCTTCGCACACCCCGTCCGGTGCTGGCGATTACCCGCTTTGACCGCGCAGCGCACAACGACGCAAGCGGCGCATGGGTGGAGCGCAAGCACATCATTGATGCGTGCCAGGCCAGCGACCTGCCGGCCGCGTACAAGTACGAGCGCAATATCGGCAGCGTAGGCGAGGCCGCGTTGTATCGCGATGGCGTCAGCCTTCCCAAGCTCTTCGATCTGCTTGAACATGCCACCCGCAAAGCGGCTGACAGGCTTGCCATGCTGCGGTGGGCGCTCTTCCAGCTTGTGATCGGGAATAGCGACGCCCATGGGAAGAACTTTTCCTTCTTCGTGCACCGGTCTGGCCTGCAAGCGGCACCTTGGTATGACTTGGTGAGTGTCGTGCAATACCCGCAGTTCTCGCATGACCTGGCCATGGCATTCGGTGACGAGTTCAACCTCGATCAGATCAAAGCATACTCGCTGGCCGACTTCGCCCAGCGCTGCGCAATCGACCGGCAACTGCTGGTGCGTGAATGCCGCCGTTTGCGGGAAGGTGTGAGAAAACACGCTATGGAGGTGGCGAACAGCCAAGCCTATCTGCCTGGGGAGCGAGCGCTGGTGGACAAGATTGCGGAGTTTGCCTTGTCCCAGTCAGATCGGCTGGCAACATTGGCTGAGAAGGCAAGCCGTATTTCGCTGGACATGCTGTAATCAGCGCTGAACGCCCGGCGCCTTCAGGAAAAGAGATCAGAGCTTCTCTCGCATTCGATTTGCTGAAGATCAACGTCGACAAATCTTACGCGTGCCACCATAGGCACCTGCGTCAACCAGACGATGGGGGCTCAAAGTGGACAGCGCACTACTCAGCTTCTTCCAGCAAGACAAGGACTTGGTCACAGAAAACCGTCCCTTGCGCCTACGCCTGGCTCACCCGACGCAAATGCTGGAAGACGTACTGTTGCCACAACGGGTGGACGGCAGCGAGTCAATCTGCGGCAGCATTGAATACCGCATCCTGTGCGTCTCCCTCGACGCCTTCATCCCGCTGAAAGAATTGATCGCGCTTCCCATTGCTGTCGACATCGTGACTGACCGCGGCGACTTGCGAAGTGTCTGCGGCATTGTCACCGAGGCTCGTGCCGGTGACAGCGACGGCGGCCTGGCAAGCTACCAACTGGTGCTGCGCGATGCGCTATCCATCATGGAAAAGCGTAACAACACCCGCGTCTTCCGCAACAAGAACGAAGTGGAAATTGTGCAGGTGATCCTGGATGAATGGCTGCAGACTAACCCCATCATCGGCACGTGCTTCCGCTACGAGATGGTCGATTCGTTCCGCGTAGACGCTTATCCGCAGCGTGAATTCACCATGCAGTACAACGAGTCCGATGCCGCCTTCATTCGCCGCCTGCTCAAACGGCGCGGGATCGCATGGTACTTCCGCGCCGATCAATCGAACTCTCCCTCACACACGATGGTCTTGTTCGACAACGCCGACACGCTACCGCTTAACGCTGCCGGTGTCGTGCGCTATCACCGCGATGCCGCGACTGAAGAGCGCGATGCGATCACGTCGTGGTGCGCGGTTCGTACTCTCCAGCCGGGCAGCGTGTCCCGCTTCAGTTGGAACTACAAGAATCCACAAGGTTCGGAATTCATGACTATGAGGATTGATGGACGATCGGACCAAGGGCCGAACGGCAATGAGATGTCTGCCAGCCTGGACGACTATTTGGTGCTCTCACCGCACGCAGGCGATGACCACGATGACCTTTGCCAGTTGGGCCAGTTAGCCATGAACCGCCACGATCTAGAGTCGAAGTGCTTCCATGGCGAAGGTAGCGTGCGCGACTTCTGCGCAGGAGAATACTTTGAGCTTGAGAATCATCCACAGATCGATGCTCACTCTAAAGGGGATCGTGAATTTGTTATCACTGCGATGCAGATAAGGGCTTCAAACAATTTTTCGAAAGCACTAGTTGAACGAATGGACCGCCTGTTCTCGCAAAACCGTTGGACTTCAAATTCAGAAGAAGCATCTGCGAGAACGCGAGTAAGAATCACCTTTACTGTGGTTCGCCGTGGCATTCCCATCGTTCCCACTTTTGATGTCGATAAAGATCTCCCTGACATCCCAATGCAAAGTGCAATCGTCGTCGGACCAGAAGGTGAGGAGGTCTATTGCGACGAGCTGGGCCGCGTGAAAATACGCTTTCGAACAACACGTGCAGAGGACCATGAACATGCACAAGGAGCTGGTGCGGCGGAGAAGGACTACGACTCAGCTTGGGTGCGTGTTGCGAGCAATTGGGCCGGCAATGGACCAGGGGGGTTAATCCAATGCGGCAGCTTGCATATTCCACGTGTTGGTAGCGAAGTGCTCGTGTCATTCCTGGGTGGCGATCCGGATAGACCAGTCATCGTTGCTCAACTCTTCAACGAGATCGGTCTGCCTCCAGCATTGGGAGCACAACGTGGCCTGCCACAGAATCGCTTTATTGCGGGGGTAAGGAGCCGTGAAGTAAATGGGTCGCGATCCAATCGTATGACCTTCGATGACACTGAAAGCGAGATTGGCGCCCAGTTCGGCAGCGATCATGGGGAATCGATGCTCAGGATGGGATTTCTAACAACGCCGAGAGAACAAGGAATAGGTAAGGCGCGAGGCGAAGGCATCGAGCTAACCACTGCGCACCAGACGGCGTTACGCGCTGCCAGTGGGCTGCTTGTTACGACATGGGCGCAGTTAGATGTATCTGGCCGCCATATGGCAGCAGACGAATTCCGACAGCTTATCGCCGCTTGCCATGGGCTGATCGAAGATCTTTCGGCGGCCGCTGAAGAGCGGCAAGCCGAATCGTCAGATTGCTCAACACTCGATTGCTACGAAGAAGCGATAAATGATTGGGGTGCGCAGAGTGAAGCGCCTTCCAGCGCGCCTATTGCTATCAGTGCCGTGGACGGATTGGGGATTGCCACTCCGAAAGGAATCTCTGGCTACGCCGGACAAAACTACGACATCGCAGCGGCGGGCAACGTACAAGCCACCTCTGGCGCAAAAATTGTACTGAACGCGGCGGACAACATATCGCTTTTTGCAGAAAAGAGCGGAATCAAAGTAATTGCAGGCGCGGGAAAGTTGGTTCTACAAAGCCAAGGTGACGATACCGAAGTTCACTCGGCGAAGGGCGTGCGTATCGCTGCGAATGATGGTCCGTTATCTTGCACTGCTAAGGAGGTTCTCCTAACGGCGGAAGATGGGTCCTTTATTAAGATCGGCAACGGAATTACTTTCGGGTGCAGGGGAACTATGACATTCCATGGTGCGAAGTTCGACTTCAAAAAGCCGAAAACTATGCAAGCAAAGTTTCAAGCATCTGCAAAAAGGCAGGAGAAAAAGCGCAGTCTCATTGTCGAACTAGTCGATGCGGACGGGGGATTTCCAGAGGGCGAGCAACTGAAGCTGGTCTTTCCTGGCACCGGTCAATCGAAATCCGGAATGGCTAGATCAGGGAAGGCAAAGTTGTCCGGGCTTCCGAATGGGCAGTTCAAACTTGTTCAACCAAAACGTCG
>DASWTB010000336.1:0-2285 GCA_036402315.1 Pseudoduganella sp.
CACTCTACGCCTGTTGCGGGCCGCGCAGTGGCTTTATTTCGCCATCGGCCGGCATCATGCCGGGCAAAATGAAAAAGCTCCGCCGCAGCGGAGCTTTTCTTATCAAACTGGCGCCGGGGCGCTCAGCTCAAATCGGTTCGACGCGCTCAGATCGGCTCGATCTTGGTCGCGGCCGGGCCCTTCTGGCCGACGCCGGCGACATAACGCACCTTCTGGCCTTCTTGCAGCGACTTGAAGCCGCTGCCCTGGATTTCGGAGAAGTGCGCGAACAGGTCGTTGCCGCCTGCATCAGGCGTAATGAAGCCAAAACCCTTCGAATCGTTGAACCACTTGACGGTACCGGTTTCCATGCTGGATTCCTCAATAAGTTTTTCTCACCGGCAAAAGCGCCGGCAAGGCATGACGATCAAGGAAGACACAAGGAGAAAAAGTGGCGCCGTGTGGGCAAGCACCTGGACTTCTAGGTTGCTGCTTGAAAGATCCTGCACCGACCCTTGTACACGCCAGCCCTTGCCGTGTCAATCAACTTCGCCGGATCGATGGTGAATCGGCACGCAAAGTGCGGGGTGAAGGTCTTCCCGTCCTGCACGCGGCATGCATGCTACAGTGGCCCATCGAACGGAACGCTACGGATGACACTCTGCACTGCCTGCCAGGCCATCGAACGCCATGTGCGCGGCGCCCCCGGGCACGCCGCGCTGCGCATCACCGACACCCGACGCATCAAGCCTCCGCGCTCGGCGGCCGTCACCATCAGCAGCTTCGTCTGCCAGGATTGCGGTGCCGCATGGACCTACCGCGACCAGAAAAGCGGCCCGGAACAAGGGTGGGACCTGCCCGCCGAAACGCCGCAGCCGTAAGCGGAGCGGCGATGCAAAGAAAAAACCCCGGACCAGGGTCCGGGGTTTTGCTCACGCGCGGCCCGCAACGCGGGCCGACCGCGCTCAGGCAGCCACCGCAGCCAGCGCGGCGTTCAGCGTCTGGCTCGGGCGCATCGCGGCGCTGAGCTTGGCGGCGTCCGGCTGGTAGTAGCCGCCGATGTCGACCGGCTGGCCCTGCACCGCTGCGAGTTCGCCGACGATCTTCTGCTCGTTGTCGGTCAGCGTCCTGGCCAGCGGTGCGAACCTGGCGGCCAGCTCCGCGTCGTCCGACTGCGCGGCCAGTTCCTGGGCCCAGTACATCGCCAGGTAGAACTGGCTGCCGCGGTTGTCCAGCTCGCCGGTCTTGGGCGACGGGCTCTTGTTGTTGTCGAGCAGCTTGCCGGTGGCGGCATCCAGCGTCTTGGCCAGGATCTTGGCACGGGCGTTGCCGGTCTTGATGCCGACATCTTCCAGCGACACCGCCAGCGCCAGGAACTCGCCCAGCGAATCCCAGCGCAGGTGGTTTTCTTCGACCAGCTGCTTGACGTGCTTGGGCGCCGAACCGCCTGCACCGGTTTCATACATGCCGCCGCCGGCCATCAGCGGCACGATCGACAGCATCTTGGCGCTGGTGCCCAGTTCCATGATCGGGAACAGGTCGGTCAGGTAGTCGCGCAGGATGTTGCCGGTCACCGAGATGGTGTCCAGGCCTCGGATCACGCGTTCCAGCGTATAACGCATGGCGCGCACCTGCGACATGATCTGGATGTCCAGGCCGCTGGTGTCGTGGTCCTTCAGGTACGTTTCGACCTTCTTGATCAGCTCGGCCTCGTGCGGACGGTACGGGTCCAGCCAGAACACCGCCGGCATGCCCGAGTTGCGTGCGCGCGTGACGGCCAGCTTGACCCAGTCGCGGATCGGCGCGTCCTTGACCTGGCACATGCGCCAGATATCGCCCTGCTCGACGTTCTGCGTCAGCAGCACTTCACCGGTGGCCAGGTCGACGATGTTGGCAACGCCGTCTTCGGCGATCTCGAAGGTCTTGTCGTGCGAGCCGTATTCCTCGGCCTTCTGTGCCATCAGGCCGACGTTCGGCACCGTGCCCATGGTGGTCGGGTCGAAATTGCCGTTGGTCTTGCAGAAGTTGATGATCTCTTGATAGATCCGGGCGAAGGTGCTTTCCGGGATCACGGCCTTGGTGTCCTTCGGACGGCCGTCGGCGCCCCACATCTTGCCGCCGATGCGGATCATGGCCGGCATCGACGCATCGACGATCACGTCGTTCGGCGCGTGCAGGTTCGAGATGCCCTTGGCCGAATCCACCATCGCCAGTTCCGGGCGATGCTCGTGGCAGGCGTGCAGGTCGCGGATGATCTCTTCGCGCTTGGAGCTGGGCAGCGACTCGATCTTCTCGTACAGGTTGAC
>DASWTB010000337.1:0-2211 GCA_036402315.1 Pseudoduganella sp.
GCACCTCCCCGCGCCGATGGTGGAAGAAGTGCGCCACCTGATGAACGAGCACCTGCAAGCGCATTACGCGTTCTATGGCGAATTCGTCGGCGTGCGCACCGCGCGCAAGCACATCGGCTGGTACGTTCAGGATCTTGCAGGCGGTGAAGAATTCCGCCAGCAGATGAACCGGCTCGAATCGACTGCCGAGCAATTATTGGCAGTAGATAAATTTTTCGAATCGCAGCACAGGCTTGGGGAGAGGTTACAATACCGCCCCGCGGACGTTTCCTCCGCAGGCGAAATTGCCGGTGAAGCACTGGCAGCTTAAAAAAGCAGCATAAGAAGAAATCATGGAGCGGACCCCAGCGCCAAAAGCGGCGGGCGGAAACACATTACACGCAGGATGAAGTTATATGAGTAAAGAAAGTATCCAGGAAGTTGTCCAGAAGAGCCTTGAAGACTATTTCAATGACCTGGGCGAGCAGCAACCGTCGAACATCTACGACATGGTTGTGCTGACAGTTGAACGGCCGATTCTCGAAGTCGTGATGACGCGCGCCGAAGGCAACCAGTCGCACGCGGCGCAGATGCTCGGCATCAACCGCAACACCCTGCGCAAGAAGCTGCAAGAGCACGGACTGCTGTAACCCTCTTTAGCACCGGGTGGCCGTGCTAGCGAGCGCGAGCCATTCGCGCCGCCGCCGCGCAGGCGGGGCATCCGCCCCAGGCCGCGCTGGCAGGCACAACGAATACTCAACAACCAGGCCACTCACATGATCAAACAAGCCCTCATTTCCGTCTCCGACAAGACCGGCGTGCTCGACTTTGCACGCGCGTTGTCCGCGCTCGGCGTCAACATCCTGTCCACCGGCGGCACCGCGAAGCTGCTGCAGGACAATGGCGTGCCGGTCACGGAAGTGGCCGACTACACGGGCTTTCCGGAGATGCTCGACGGCCGCGTGAAGACGCTGCACCCGAAAGTCCACGGCGGCATCCTGGCGCGCCGCGACTTTCCGGAGCACGTTGCCAAGCTGACCGAGCACAACATTCCGGAAATCGACATGGTGGTGGTCAACCTGTATCCGTTCCAGGCGACCGTTGCGAAAGACAGCTGCACCCTGGAAGACGCGATCGAGAACATCGACATCGGCGGCCCGACCATGTTGCGTTCGGCTGCGAAGAACCACAAGGACGTGGTGGTGGTGTGCGATCCGGCCGACTACGGCCTGGTGCTGGCGGAAATGAAGGGCACCGGCACAGCCGCTGGTGCGGTCAGCTACGACACCAAGTTCATGCTGGCCAAGAAAGTGTTCGCGCACACCGCGCAGTACGACGGCGCCATCACCAACTACCTGACCAGCCTCGGCGCCGACAAGGCGCACGCGACCCGCAGCAGTTTCCCGCAGACGCTCAACATTACCGTCGAAAAAGTGCAGGACATGCGCTACGGCGAAAATCCGCACCAGGCGGCCGCGTTCTACCGCGACCTGGCGCCTGCCGTCGGCTCGCTGGCAGCCTACAAGCAGCTGCAGGGCAAGGAACTGTCGTACAACAACATCGCCGACGCGGATGCCGCCTGGGAATGCGTCAAGTCGCTGGGCGGCCTCGGCCAGAACGCTGGCTGCGTTATCGTCAAGCACGCCAACCCGTGCGGCGTGGCAATCGGCGCCGATGCGCTGGACGCCTACAACCGCGCGCTGCAGACGGACCCGACCTCGGCGTTCGGCGGCATTATTGCCTTCAACGTGGAAGTCGACGGCAAGGCTGCCGAAGCGCTGGCCAAGCTGTTTGTCGAAGTGCTGATTGCGCCATCGTTCACGGCCGAAGCGCGCGCGACGATGTCGGCGAAGCAAAACGTCCGCCTGCTGGAGATTCCCTTGGGCGACGGCCAGAACCCGTTCGACGTCAAGCGCGTCGGCGGTGGCCTTCTGGTGCAGTCGCCTGACGCCAAGAACGTTGGCCTGGGTGAACTGCGCGTGGTCACCAAGAAACAGCCAACCCAGCAGCAACTGCAGGACATGATGTTCGCGTGGCGCGTTGCCAAGTTCGTCAAGTCGAACGCCATCGTCTTCTGCGGCAACGGCATGACCCTCGGCGTTGGCGCTGGCCAGATGAGCCGCATCGACTCGGCCCGCATCGCCTCGATCAAGGCCCAGAACGCCGGCCTCAGCCTGGCTGGCTCGGCAGTGGCGTCGGACGCGTTCTTCCCGTTCCGCGACGGCCTCGACG
>DASWTB010000338.1:0-7882 GCA_036402315.1 Pseudoduganella sp.
TTATCTTGTAAGACGGTACAGCAGTACCGCGGTCCGAATGGCTCCCTGTTCGATCGAGCGCACGTCCAGATCTTCCCCCGGAGCATGGGCGCCCTTCCCTGTCGCGCCGAGGCCGTCGAGACAGTCGACGTAGGGTGCGACAAACTGCACGTCGCCTGCACCACGCAGGCCTGGGGGCAGCGCGGCGATCGGGCCCAGTCCGGCGTCGGCGCTGGCTTTTGAATACAGTTCCAGCACGTTCAGGTTGCCTTCGGTCGGCGCCATTGGTGGATAGCCGTCCTCGAAACGGATCTGGGCGCTGGTGCCGGGCAGGCTTTGCGCAACGATTGAGCGCATGCGGGCACGCGCTTGCTCGCCCTGCGCCGGCGTCAGGAAGCGCAGGTCGCCTTTTACCGTCGCACTATTGGCGATGACGTTCGATTTACCGAAGGCGGTGCCTTTGGCGGCAGCGCCGTCGTACGTGACTTCTGTGCCGCCAAGGATCAGGCCGGGATTGAAGGTAAGGTTCGGCTCCTGCAATTGCTGGCGGAAAGCATCCAGGATGCGGGCCGTTTCGTACACCGCGCCATAACCCGCGCTGGCGTTGAAAATGCCGGAGGAGTGTCCTTGCTTGCCCTTCACCTCCAGTTGCCACGAGGTTGATGAGCGGCGGCCGATGGTGCCTGTGGCCTTGCCGTTGTGGTCCAGCACCGTGGCTTCAAAGGCCAGCGCGACGTCGCTGCGCTTGGCCAGGTTGACCATGTCGCGCCGTGAGATCTCTTTCGGGTTGCCGGCGTTTTCTTCGTCACCAGTAAAAATGACGCTGATGGTGGTGTTGTCCAGCGCACCCGCCGCGTGCAGCGCGCGCAGCGCTTCGATGATGATCACGTCGCCGCCCTTCATGTCGTTGACACCCTGCCCGCTGGCACGGTCGCCCTGCCGCTCCCACTTCTGCATCGGCGCATTCGCTTCGAATACGGTGTCGAGGTGGCCGATCATCAGCACTCGCTTGCCCTGCTTGCCTTCACGGGTCGCCACCAGGTGGCCGGCGCGCTGCATCTCTTTCGGCATGTCGATCCACTGCGTCTTGAATCCCAGCTTGTCGAATTCGGCGCGAAATACCTTGCCCACCTCGCGCACGCCTTGCTGGTTCATGGTGCCGCTGTTGATGTCGACCGCCTTCTCCAGCAGCTCCAGTGCCTTGCCGGAGTTGGACTTGACCAGGCTGACGATGCGTTCTTCTTCGGGTGACAGCGATTGCGCTGCGGCGCCTCCCATCAATCCGGCGGCGAGCAGCGAAACGAACAAGCAGGTCATACGCATTTCTGGCATCCTCCTCGTAGTGTGTTCGGCAAACTCTACTACGGAATCGGAAGACATGAGCATCCGCGTTGGCATCGGCGGCTGGGACTTCGCTCCCTGGCGCGAAACTTTCTACCCTCCCGAAGTCCCGCTCAAGCGAGCGCTCGAATACGCCAGCAGCGTCCTGACCAGCATCGAGATCAACGGCACCTTCTACCGCAATGCCAAGCCTGAGCATTTCGCCGGCTGGGCCGAGCGCACGCCGGACGATTTCGTGTTTGCGGTGAAGGCTTCGCGCTACGCGACCAACCGCAAGGTGCTGGGCGAGGCGGGAGAATCGATCGAGCGCTTCATGGACAGCGGCCTGGCCGAACTGGGCGACAAGCTTGGCCCCATCCTGTGGCAACTTGCCGCCACCAAGCGCTTCGATCCCGACGATCTTGCAGCCTTCTTCAAGCTGCTGCCGAAGAAACTGGGCAAGCACAAGCTGCAGCACGTGCTGGATGCCCGGCACGATAGCTTCATGTGCGCCGAGTACCTGAAGCTGGCGCGCAAATACAAGATCGCAACCGTCATCACGGATTCGCCCAAGTATCCCAACTTCACGGAAGTGACGGGCGATTTCGTGTATGCACGCTTAATGGATGCACAAAGCGAAATCGCCACCGGTTATTCCAGGCCCGCATTGAAGCAATGGGCCGCGCAGGCGCAGGAATGGGCTGGCGGCGGCAAACGCGACGTATTCATCTACTTCATCAACGGGGCCAAGGAGCGTGCCCCGGCCGCTGCGCAGCAACTGATACGGAACCTGGCTTAACGCTGCGCTTCGCCGGCGTCGAACGCCACCACATGCTCGGCGCCCAGCACGATGCCGATGCGCTCGCCCAGGGCGTGGTTGTGGTGGCTAGGCACCAGCGACAGCACTTGCGCCCCGCTGGCCAGGCGCAGCGTGTACAGGAATTCCGCGCCGCGGAATGCCTTGGCCACCACTTCGGCCTGCAGCGGGCTGGTATCGTCATGCAGCACGTCGTCGGGCCGCAGCAACACGCTGACCTTCTTTCCCGCCGCTCCGGCAGCGCTGCGCGCCGGCAGGCTGCCCAGTTCGATCCAGATGCGGCCGTCGGCTTGCACCTCGCCCGGCAGGAACACCCCTTGCCCGACAAAGTCCGCGACGAAACGGTTGGCGGGACGATGGTACAGGTTGTAGGGCGAATCCCATTGTTGTATGCGCCCTCCGTCCATCACGCCGACATGGTCTGCGAAGGCGAAAGCCTCGTGCTGGTCGTGCGTGACCAGGATGGCGCTCACCCCTTCGGCACGCAGGATGGCGCGCACTTCCTGCGCCAGCCTTTCTCGCAGGTCAACGTCAAGGTTGGAGAACGGTTCGTCCAGCAGCAGCAGGCGCGGACGCGGCGCCAGTGCGCGCGCCAGGGCCACGCGCTGCTGCTGGCCGCCCGACAGCTCGTGCGGATAGCGTCCGCCCTGCCCCGCCAGGCCGACCGTCCCAAGCAGCGCCGCCACGCGCGCCGGCCGCTCGCCGCGCGCCAGGCCGAAGCCGATATTCTCCGCCACCGTCAGATGGGGAAACAGCGCATAGTCCTGGAACACCATGCCGACGCGGCGCCGCTCCGGCTGCAGATGCAGCCCGGGCCGGGCCACGACCTCGCCGTCGAGCACAATGCTGCCTGCCGCCACCAGCTCGAAGCCGGCGATACAGCGAAGTACCGTGGTTTTGCCGCACCCGGACGGTCCGAGCAGGCAGGCGATGCTGCCCGCCGGCAGCTGCAGCGAAAGGCGGTCCACCACAACGTGGCTGCCGAAGGCGAAGGAGATTTGCTGCAGATCGAGAATAGGCATAGCACGGAATTATAATTCCCCTTTTTGCCACGGAGCCGCTTTGTCCAACATCCTCGCCCGCCCGACCTGGCGATCTCTGAAAGCGCAACCGCCCATCCTGTGGTGGGCGTTGGCCGTGGCCATGCTGGTTGCGCTGCCAATCGCCAGCGTGGCGGCGCACCTGCTGGCAGGCGAAGGCGGCGCGACCTGGTCGCACCTGGCCGGCACCGTGCTGGCCGGCTATATCGGCAATACGCTGAAACTGTGCGCCGGCGTAGCGCTGGGCACGATACTGGTCGGCACCGGCGCCGCCTGGCTGGTCACCATGCACGATTTTCCCGGCCGCCGCCTGTTCGAGTGGGCGCTGGTGCTACCCCTGGCCATGCCGGCCTATGTGATGGCCTACACCTATACCGACCTGCTGCAGTTCGTCGGCCCGGTGCAAAGCTGGCTGCGCGCGGCCACCGGCTGGCAGGCGGGCGACTACTGGTTCCCCGACGTGCGCACCGTGGGCGGGGCGGTGCTGATGTTCGTCTTCGTGCTTTATCCCTACGTCTACCTGCTGGCGCGCACCGCTTTCCTGGAACGCGCAGCAGGCGTGCTGGAAGCCGGCCGCTCGCTGGGCCTGGGGCCGTGGGCCAATTTCCTGCGCGTGTCGCTGCCGCTGGCGCGGCCGGCCATCGCGACCGGCGCCGCCCTGGCGCTGATGGAAACCCTGGCCGACTACGGCGCGGTCTCCTATTTCGGCGTGCACACCTTCACCACCGGCATCTACCGCGCCTGGTTCTCGCTGGGCGACCGCGTGGCGGCATCGCAATTGTCGGCGGCCTTGCTGGGCTTTGTGGCGCTGGTGCTGTGGCTGGAATACCTGGCGCGCGGCAGGGCGCGTTTCCATAATACCGGGCGCCGCGCCGCGCCGCCCGCCCAGCGCCTGCATGGCGCGCGGGCCTGGGCGGCCAGCCTGGCTTGCCTGCTGCCGCTGCTGCTGGGATTCCTGCTGCCGGGCGCAGTGCTGCTGCACCTGGCCCTGGCGGGCGGCGATGCGCAATTTGGCCCGCGCTTCATGCAGCTGGCGCGCAACAGCTTCGTGCTGGCGGCGCTGACGGCCGGCTGTGCGGTGCTGCTGGCGGTGCTGCTGGCCTATGCCGGCCGGCTGTCGGCCCATCCCTTGCTGCGCCTGGCCAACGGCACCGTGGGGATGGGCTATGCGGTGCCCGGTTCGGTGATCGCGGTGGGCGTGCTGGTGCCGCTGGCCTGGCTGGATAACCGGCTGGCGCAAGCGCTGACCGCCCTGACCGGCGCCAATCCGGGCTTGCTGCTGACGGGCGGCATCGCGGCGCTGGTGTACGCCTACCTGGTGCGCTTCCAAACGGTGTCCCTGCGCACGGTGCAGGCAAGCCTGGGCAAGGTGACCCTGAACATGGACGAGGCGGCGCGTTCGCTGGGCCACACGCAGCTTGGCGTATTGAGGCGCGTGCACCTGCCGCTGCTGCGCGGCAGCCTGCTGACGGCTGCGCTGCTGGTGTTCGTGGATGTGATGAAGGAGCTGCCGGCCACGCTGGTCATGCGGCCATTCAATTTCGATACGCTGGCCACCCAGGCCTACACGCTGGCGGCCGATGAACGCCTGGCGGAAGCGTCCACCGCCGCCCTGGCCATCGTGGCGGTGGGCGTGCTGCCGCTGGTGATGCTGTCGCGGCAGATCCGCCAGGGCAGCGCTTACTGCCAGCCGGCGCGGTCGTAGATCTTTTGCACCGCGGCCTGGTGCTTGGCCAGCTTGCCGACGCTGATAGTGTCCTGCTTGAAGCTGCCCAGTTTTGCCAGCGCCGGGTTGGCAGTCTTGACGCCGGCCACCACCGGCCATTCATTATTACCGTCAGCGAAGTAGAGCTGGGCCGAATCCGAGGCCAGGTACTCCAGGAACTTGACGGCGGCCTCCTTGTTCGGCGCCGTCTTCAGCACGCCGGCGCCCGAAATATTGACGTGGGTGCCCTCGCCCTTCTGGTTCGGCCACACCACGCTGACCGATTCCATCAGCTTCTTGTCTTCCGGCTTGTCGGAGCGCATCAGGCGCGCCACATAATAGGAATTGGCCAGAGCCACGCCGCATTCGCCGGCCGCCACCGCCTTGATCTGGTCGGTATCGCCGCCTTTCGGTGCACGCGCGAAGTTCGCCACCAGGCCCTTGGCCCAGTCGAACACCTTCTGCTCGCCGCCGCGCTCATACATGGCCGCCCCCAGCGACAGGTTGTAGGGGTGGGCGCCGGAGCGCACGCACACCTTGCCCTTCAGGCGCGGGTTGGCCAGGTCTTCATAGTTCTGCACATCGGCCGCGTTGACGCTCTTGTTGTGCACGATGACGCGGGCGCGGGTGGAAAAGGCGTACCAGTCGGCTGTGCGCAGGTTGGCCGGCACGCGGGACTCCAGCAGCGCCGACTTCACCGGCGCGAACAGCTGCAATTCGTCGGCCTTGGCCAGGCGCGCCGCATCCACCGTCAGCAGCACGTCGGCCGGGCTGTTGGCGCCTTCGTTCCTGATGCGCTCCAGCAGTTCGTTCTCGCCGGCTTCGATGCGGTTGATCTTGATGCCGGTCTGCTTGGTGAAGTTGTCGTACAGCGCCTGGTCGGTCTGGTAGTGGCGCGCCGAATACAGGTTCAGCACTTGCGCCTGGGCGGCGCCGGCCGCCAGGGTGGCCGCTACCAGGGCGGCGGTTTGCAGCAGCTTCATGGGACTTTCTCCAGTGATGGGATCAAACCCCGATGCTAGCAAACAATCAAGACCAGATGCAAATGATTCTCATCCAGCATCCGCTGCGCGCCCGCCGGCACTGCCGGCGAACCAGTCCAGCGCGGCCTGCCACAGTGGCTCGGCGTGGGCGCGGAAGTAGCCCATGTGCCCCAGCTTGCCCAGCCCCGTTGCGGCCGGATCGATGTCGACGCCGTGCCACGGCGCGTTGCGGTAGCCGGACATCAGGGCGTCGCGCGACAGCGGCGGCGCCCACAGGTCGTCGGTCGCATTCAGCGCCAGGATCGGCGTGCGCACCCTGGCGAAGCCTTGCGCAATCTCCGGCACCGCCGGGTCGTCGAGGAAGTAGCGCGGGAATTTGCACCAGTGCTTCCACTGGCGGTACACGCCCATCGGCAAATCCTCGCCCATGCCAAGCTTGCTCCAGGCCAGGCGCCCTTTCCAGCGCGTGACCACCGGGCCGACCACGTGCCACATGGCCAGCACGCGCAAGCGCTCCAGGCGCGGCATCCAGCCATGCCAGCCGGCCCCGACGCCGAACAGGTAGACGGCGGCGAACTTTTCATGATTCGGCACCAGGCCCAGTGCGTGGCCGCCGTAAGAATGGCCCACCATGTACAGCGGCGTGCTGTCGTTTGGCGCGAAGAATTCGATGACGGCGTTCAGGTCCAGCCGCGCCCAGTCGAGGAAGCTGGCCTCGAAGCCGCGCAGGGTTTCCGGCGCCGAACCGCCGACGCCGCGGTAGTCGAAGGTCAGCACGGTATAGCCCTGCCCTGCCGCGAATTCGGCGAAGCGGCGGTAGAAGCCTTGCGGCACGCCGGTGGCGCCGGCTACCAGCAGGCGTGCCTTCTCCGGGCCGCGGGCGCGGTAGCGCATGGCCGACAGCGGATAGCCGTCGACGGCGCGCAGTTCCAGTTTTTCCGCCAGCAGCAAGGCGGCGGCAGGCATATGGCTCATGTTCTTTTCTCCACTTTCAGCATTGGCATCAGGGCGTCCATGGTCTGCACCATGGGCGCGGTGTCGCCCGCCACGCGGGCTTGCAGCAGGCCGCCTTCGTAGGCCGCGAGGATCAGGGCGGCGATGCCCTCGGCGCGCTGGCGTTCGTGGCCGGCCTGCGCCAGGGCGTCGGCCATGCGGCCGCGCAGCGCGGCGAAGCCGGTTTTCAGCGCGTTGCGGATTTCCACGTCGTCGGCGGTGGATTCCAGCGCAACCGCCGCCAGCGGGCAGCCCAGCTCGAACGCGCTGTCGTCCAGGCCGCGCAGGGCGCGCAGGATCCAGGCCTGTAGCGCGGCGACGACATCGGGTTCGCGCTCCATATAGGTGTCGAGCTTGTGGACCAGGAAGCTGAAGGTCGCCTCGATGGCCGCCACGGCCAACTGGTCTTTACCGCCGGGGAAATGGTGGTACATCACGCCTTTCGGCGCCTTGGCCGTGGCCAGGATCTCGCTCAGGCCGGCGCCGTGCAGGCCGCGGTGCTGCAGCGTGGTGATCATGGCGTTGATCAGGCGTTCGCGGGTGGTCAGGGTCTGGGTGCTCATGCGGTTTACTCTATAGACCGGTCGGTCCAGTGTCAAGCGCGCCGGCGCCGGTTTCAACTCTGCTTGCTCCTTGGTAAAATACCTCTTTGGGCGACAGCCTAGCTTTCGAGAATTGCAAATGAGCCAACATTTTTCCGGCAGCCTGTTCATGGTTGCTGCACCATCCGGCGCCGGTAAATCAACGCTGGTCAATGCCCTGCTGGCGCAGGAACCAGCCATCAAGCTGTCGATCTCGACCACCACGCGCCAGCCGCGCCCGGGCGAGCAGCATGGCCGCGAGTACTTCTTCACCTCGCCGGAAGACTTCCGCAAGCGCGCTGCCGACGGCGAATTCCTGGAGTGGGCCGAAGTGCACGGCAATTACTACGGCACCTCGCGCATCTTCGTGGAAGAGCAAATGAAGGCTGGCACCGACATCCTGCTGGAGATCGATTGGCAGGGCGCGCGCCAGGTCAAGAAGCAGTTCCCGCAAGCGGCCGGCA
>DASWTB010000339.1:0-15836 GCA_036402315.1 Pseudoduganella sp.
CCAGCGGCGTCAGGGTCTTGTTCGACAGCAGCAGCGCGGCGTCCGCATTGACCAGCACCAGCGGCACGCGGCGCAGGCGCGCCATCATCCCGCCCGGCACGCAGACATAGCCGCCCATGCCCAGCACCACGTCCGGCTTGCGCTTGCCGATGAAACGGAAGCAGTCCACGAACGCGCCGATCATCTTGAAGGCGCCGCCGATAGTGTGTGCCAGCCCTTTGCCACGCATGCCGCTGAAGTGGACCAGGTCCATCTCGACGCCGTGCTTCGGCACCAAGTCCGTTTCCATGCCATGCGAGGTGCCGAGCCAGGAAACCTCCCAGCCGCGTGCGCGCATGGCCTGGGCAATCGCCAGGCCAGGGAAGATGTGGCCGCCAGTGCCGGCTGCCATGATCATCAGGCGCTTGGTCATACCCGCCCTCCCCGCATCATCTGGCGATTCTCGTAGTCGATGCGCAGCAGGATGGCCAGGCCGACGCAGTTGATGATGATGCCGGTGCCGCCATAGCTCATGAGCGGCAGGGTCAGGCCTTTGGTTGGCAGCAAGCCGAGGTTAACGCCCATATTGATAAATGTCTGTACGCCGATCCAGATGCCGATGCCTTTTGCGGCCAGGCCTGCGAAGGTCTGGTCCATGGCAATAGCCTGGCGGCCGATGTCGAAAGCACGCTTGACGATCCAGTAGAACATGCCGATGGTGACCAGCACCCCGATCATGCCCAGTTCTTCGCCGATCACTGCCAGCAGGAAGTCGGTGTGCGCCTCCGGCAGGTAGTGCAGTTTTTCCACGCTGGCGCCCAGGCCCACGCCGCCGATCTCGCCACGGCCGAAGGCAATCAGCGAGTGGGTCAGCTGGTAGGACTTGTTCAGGGCGTTCTCTTCTTCCCACGGATTCAGGTAGGCGAACAGGCGCGCGCGGCGGAATGGGGACAGCCAGATAATGGCCACGAAGATCGTCACCAGCATGCCGGCGATGCCGCCGAACCAGACTGCGTTCACGCCGCCCAAGAACAGGATGCCCATGGCGATGCAGACGATCACGCCGAAGGCGCCCAGGTCGGGTTCCAGCAGCAGCAACAGGCCGACGAAGGCGACCGCCAGCGCCATCGGCGCGAAACCCTTGGACAGGCGATGCATGAATTCCTGTTTGCGCACGGTGTAGTCGGCCGCATACAGCACGATGAAGAGTTTCATCAGCTCGGACGGCTGGAACTGGAACAGCTTGAGGTTCAGCCAGCGGCGGCCGCCGTTCACGTTCACACCCAGTCCTGGCACCAGCACCAGTACCAGCGCCACCAGCGTGGCGATGAACAGGTAAGGCGCGGCCCTTTGCCAATCTTCCATCCGCACGCGGAACGCCACCGCAGCGGCAACGATGGCGATGGCAATGAAGATCGCCTGGCGCTGCACGAAGTAGTGGTTCTTGTAGGCGGCGAACTTGGGCGAATCCGGCAGCGCAATGGAGGCCGAATACACCATCACCATCCCGAACAGCATGAGCAACAGCACCGACCAGACCAGCGGCTGGTCGTAATCCATCATCTTCGAATGGCGTGCGCGTCCATCCAGCGGAGCTGGAGACTCGGAGCCACCGAAGCGGAATGGAAGCTGGATTGCCATCAGATCTCCTGTCCCGCATCAAGCGCGATCTCGCGCACGGTGTCGATGAAGACCTGGGCGCGGTGAGCGTAGTTCTTGAACATGTCCAGGCTGGCGCAGGCTGGCGACAGCAGCACGGCATCGCCGGCATGGGCCAGCGCAGCTGCGCGTTTGGTCGCCTCTTCCAGCGTCGCGAAATCTTCCATCTTCACGCCGGTCGGTTCCAGCGCGGTACGGATGGCCGGCGCGTCGCGGCCGATCAGCACCACGGCACGCACGAAACGGCGCACCGGGTTGGCCAACGGGTCGAATTCCTGGCCCTTGCCGTCGCCGCCGGCAATCACGACCAGCTTTTGCTCGCCTGCGAAGGACTGGCCCAGGCCCACCAGCGCGGCGACAGTCGCACCCACGTTGGTGCCCTTTGAATCGTCGTAGTAATCGACGCCATTGATCGATGCCACCAGTTCCACGCGGTGCGGCTGGCCTTTGTACTCACGCAGGCCATGCAGCAGCGGCGCGAACGGCAGGCCGATGGCGCGGCACAGTGCCAGCGCAGCCAGAGCGTTGGATGCGTTGTGGGTGCCGCGGATCTGCAGCGCGTCGGCCGGCATCAGCTTCTTGGTGTAGCACTCCACCGGCGGTGGCGGCGGGTCGTTTTTCTTGCGGCGCTTCGGCGGCTCTGCATCGTCGGTCGGCTCCGCGGTGGCGAGCCAGTACACGCCGCGCTCGTTGACCAGGCCGAAGCTGTGCGCCAGTTCCGGCGCGTCGGTGCCGAAGGTGACGTTTTCACCGGTCGGGTTGGCCATCGCCATGGTCCACTTGTCGTCGCGGTTCAGCACGCGCACTGTGTCGTCGCCGAAGATGCGCTTCTTGTCGTCGGCGTAGGCCTGCATGCTGCCGTGCCAGTCCAGGTGGTCCTGGGTCACGTTCAGCACGGTGGCTGCGTCGGCGTTCAGGCTGTAGGTCGTGTGCAGCTGGAAGCTGGACAGCTCGAGCACCCAGGCTTGCGGCAGGCTGTCGTTCTCCATGACCTCGCGCAAAACGTCCAGCGCGGCCGGGCTGATATTGCCTGCCACGCGCACCGACAGGCCGGCGCGTTCGCACAGCTGGCCGGTCAGGCTGGTGACGGTGGTCTTGCCGTTGGTACCGGTGATGGCGATGACCTTCGGTGCGTAGGCGCGGTCGTCCTTCAGCCATTTCAGTGCCTGGGCAAACAGTTCGATTTCGCCCCAGACGGGAATGCCCTTCTCGGCGGCGGCCGGGATGATCTCGGCCAGCTCCTTGTTCGGACCCAGGCCTGGGCTGGCGCAGACGAAGTCCACACCATCCAGCAGGGCCGCGTTGAACGGGCCGGAAATGAACTGCGTGCCGGGCAGTTGTTCGCGCAGCAGCGGCAGACGGTCCGGCACAGGGCGCGTGTCGGCAACGCGCAGCAGCGCGCCGCAGCGCGCCAGCCAGTGCGCCATCGCCAGGCCCGATTCGCCGAGCCCCAGTACCAGTGCAATTTTGCCGTTGTAGATCATCAGCGCAGCTTCAGAGTAGACAGGCCAATCAGGACCAGCATCATCGTGATAATCCAGAAGCGCACGACGACCTGGGTTTCTTTCCAACCCTTCTGTTCAAAGTGGTGGTGCAAAGGCGCCATCAGGAAAACGCGGCGGCCGGTGCCGTAGCGCTTCTTGGTGTATTTGAACCAGCCCACCTGGATGATCACCGACAGCGTCTCCGCAACAAAGATGCCGCCCATGATGAACAGGACGATTTCCTGGCGCACGATCACGGCAATCGTGCCGAGCGCGCCGCCCAGCGCCAGTGCGCCGACGTCACCCATGAAGACTTGCGCCGGGTGCGCGTTGTACCACAGGAAGGCCAGGCCAGCGCCCGCCATCGCACCGCAGAAGATGATCAGCTCACCGGCGCCAGGGATGTGCGGGATGAACAGGTATTTCGAATACGTCGCGGAACCGGTCAGGTAGGCGAACAGGCCCAGTGCCGAACCCACCATCACGGTCGGCATGATGGCCAGGCCATCCAGGCCGTCGGTGAAGTTCACCGCGTTCGAGGTGCCGACGATCACGCAGTAGGTCAGCGCGATGAAGCCCCACACACCCAGCGGATAGCTGATGCTCTTCACGAACGGCACGATCAGGTCGGCCTTCGGCGGCAGGTCCATCGAGAAGCCCGACTGCACCCACTGGAAGAACAGCTCGAATACCTTGGCCGGCGTTGGCGCCGACACGGAGAACGCCAGGTACAGCGCGGCTGCGATGCCGACCAGCGACTGCCAGAAGTATTTTTCAGCCGAACGCATGCCTTCCGGGTCCTGGCGCACCACCTTGCGGTAGTCGTCCACCCAGCCCACGGCGCCGAAGCCCATGGTCACGACCATCACCGGCCAGATCAGACGGTTCGACCAGTCGCACCACAGCACGGTGGCGATGCCGACGGCAATCAGCAGCAGCACGCCGCCCATGGTCGGGGTGCCGTGTTTTTTCAGGTGGGTCTGCGGGCCGTCGGTACGCACCGCCTGGCCGTACTTCATGACGGTCAGTTTGCGGATCACGGCGGGACCGGCGATCAGGCCGATCAGCAGGGCCGTGATGGTAGCCATCACGGCGCGGAAAGTGATGTAGTTAAAGAGGCGGAAAGCCCCAATGTCGTCCTGCAGGATTTGTGCAAGCCAGAGCAGCATGATTAGTGTGTTTCCTTTGTTACTTGTTGCGATCCAATCAAATGCTGCACGACCCGTTCCATCTTCATGAAACGGGAGCCCTTGATCAATACGGTTGCATCCGGCGTTACTGCGGCGCTTACGGCCTGCAGCAGCGCGTCGAATTCTTTATAGTGCTTTGCGTGTGGCGCCATGTGGGCCGCCAGCGCGCCGGTGGCGAAGAAGTGCTCGATGCCTTTGGTCGCGGCGTATGCTGCGACTTCTTCATGGAACTCCTTGCCTTGCGTGCCGACTTCGCCCATATCGCCCAGCACCAGCACGCGTGGCGATTTCGCCTTTGCCAGCACGTCGATTGCCGCGCGCACCGAGTCCGGATTGGCGTTGTAGGTGTCGTCAATCAGCAGCGCGCCGTTGGCGGCCTGCTTCTTCTGCAAGCGGCCGTTCACGGGAGCGAAGGCCTCCAGACCAGTGCGGATCGTGGAGGTGTCGATGCCGGCGGCATAAGTGCAGGCGATCGCGGCCAGCGCGTTGCGCACATTGTGTTCGCCAGCTGCCTGCAGCGAGACGCTGAAATGGCGTGGCACAGCGTCCGGCGCAGAGAAGGACGCGGCCGCGCCATGACCGGCCGCCTGCTCGGTGGCTGCGGGGCGGATCGTGACTTCCAGCTCGGCGCCGAAGTCGCCAGCATTGAATGTGCAGCTCACGTTGGCGGCGATGTCGAGGCCGAAGGTCAGCACGCGGCGGCCGGCGGACAGCTCGCGCCAGATTGGCGTGAACTCGTCGCCATGCGGGAACACAGCCACGCCATCTGGCGGCAATGCAGCCAGCACGCTGCCGTTCTCGCGCGCCACCGCTTCCACGGTGTGCATGAATTCCTGGTGCTCGCGCTGGGCGTTGTTCACCATGCCGATGGTCGGCGCGGCGATGGCGCTCAGGCGGCCGATCTCGCCCGGATGGTTCATCCCCAGCTCCACCACGGCGGAACGGTGCGAAGCATTCAGGCGGAACAGCGTCAACGGCACGCCGATCTCGTTATTCAGGTTGCCGCGCGTCGCCAGCCGGCCGTCTTCGCCATGGGCGGCGGCCAGGATGGAGGCGATCATTTCCTTGACGGTGGTCTTGCCGTTCGAACCGGTCACGCCGATCACTGGCAGCGGGAACTGGCGGCGCCAGTAATTGGCGATCTGGCCCAGCGCCACCAGGGTATCCGGCACCACGACGGCCGGCAGGGTCCAGCCCTCCGGCAGCTTTTCCACGACGACAGCCACAACGCCCTTGTCGACCACCTGCTGCAGGAAGTCGTGGGCATCGAATACCTCGCCGCGCAGGGCAACGAACAACTGGCCTGCGCCGACCGTGCGGGTATCGGTCGACACGCCGTCAAAATCCAGCGCCAGTGCGGCTTCTTTGCTCAGCACACCTTGATGCAGGTGCGCGCCGCTCAGGGCCGGCAGGATATGGGCGATCGAACTGCGCATCAGTGTGGCCTCATCATGGTAAGGCGTGCAGACAACGCAAGCTGCGCGTGCTCGGCGTCCGAGAACGGCATCTTGCGGCCCTTGATTTCCTGGTAGGGTTCATGACCCTTCCCTGCCAGCAGGATCACGTCCGCCTTGCCGGCGTTGCGCACGGCGGACAGGATCGCGGCGGCGCGGTCTTCCACCGCCTGGTAGTCCTTGTCCATCCCGGCCACGATCTGCGCGATGATGCTCGCAGGGCCTTCGCTGCGCGGGTTGTCGCTGGTGACCAGCACGTGCTCTGCCATCTGCGAAATCCTTCCCATCTGCGGGCGCTTGCCCGGGTCGCGGTCGCCGCCGCAGCCGAACACGCACCACAACCGCCCGCCGCGGTCGCCCGCCACGGAGCGCAGCGCTTCCAGGGTTTTTTCCAGGGCATCCGGCGTATGCGCATAGTCGATCACGACCATCGGCGCTTCCTGGCCGCCGATCTGCTGCATGCGGCCCGGGGCCGGCTGCAGCGATTCGATGCCGTCAATGGCGGTGCGGAAGGCAATGCCTTTCGCCAGCAGCGCGGCCAACACGGCCAGCGCATTGCTTACATTGAACGGGCCTACCAGCTGGGTACGCACATGCGCGTGCCCGAAGGTCGAATCCAGGTTGAATTCCGTGCCCAGGTTGCGGCTGCGCAGCGAGCTGGCGCGCAGCATCGAAATGCCCGGCACGTTCGGCTGCGCCTTGATGTCCTTCAGCGTGTAGCCGATGATGGCGGGCTTGCGCGCCGCCTTGGATGCCTTGATGTGCGCAACCAGGCGGTGGCCCATCGGGTCGTCCAGGTTCACCACGGCGTGCTTCAGGCCCGGCCAGTCGAACAGGATGGTCTTGGCAGCTTCGTAGTTTGCCTCGTCGCCATGATAGTCCAGGTGGTCGCGGGTCAGGTTGGTGAAGATCGCCACGTCGAAATGCATGCCCTCGGTGCGGCCCTGGTGCAGGCCGATGGACGAGGCCTCGATGGCCAGCGCATTGGCGCCGTCGGAGTGCACTTCCTTCAGTTTGCGGGCCAGCAGCACCGCGTCCGGGGTGGTGTAGCCGGTTTCGTCGAATTCCACTTCGCCGCGGGCGCGGAACATGCCGACGCCCAGCGTGCCGATAACGGCTGTCGTTTCGCCAACCTTGGCCAGCGCCTGGCCGGTCCACACCGCGCAGGAAGTCTTGCCGTTGGTGCCGGTAACGGCAACGGTGAACATGCTGGCGTCGGGCTGGCCATACCAGGCGTGCGCGATCGGCCCGGCCTGTTTCTTCAGGCCCGGGACGGCGAGGTGCGGAACAGCATGCGCGGCATCCCAGGCGTAATCGGTATCGTCGTACACCACAGCGGCGGCGCCATTGGCGATGGCTGCGGCAATAAAGGTGCGGCCATCCTTGGCGTCGCCAGGATAGGCAAAGAACACGTCGCCACTCTTGATGCGGCGCGAATCGGATGCCAGTTGCGCGTTTGGCGCTGCTTCGCGCATCCAGCTGATAATTTCTTGATGGGTCATCGTAGTCATTTACATGGCCTCCGGTCCGGTGTCCGCCGGCACCACGATTTCGGTGACGTTGGAATCTGGAGGCACATTAGAGGCGCGCAATGCATTGATTGCGACAGCCGCGAAAGTTGGTGCTGCGACGGAACCGCCGAAGTGGCCGTTCTGGGTCGGTTCGTCGATCATGACTGCAATGATGAAGCGCGGCGCCGACATCGGCACCATGCCGACGAAGGAACCGATGTACTTGCGCGGAATCGCGTAGCGGCCGTTTTCCACCTTGTAGGCGGTTCCGGTCTTGCCGCCCACGCGGTAGCCCGGAATCTGCGCCTTCTTGGCGGTACCGTCCTTGCCGGACACCACGGACTCCAGCATCTCGCGCATTTGCGCGGCAGTCTGCGGCTTGATGATCTGCTGGCCTAGCGGCGCTTTATCGATCTTCTCAAACGACAAAGGAATGGTGTCACCATTCCGTGCAAACATCATGTAAGAGCGCGCCAGCTGTATCAGCGACACCGAGATACCGTTCCCGTAACTCATGGTCGCCTGTTCGATCGGCCGCCATGATTTATAAGGCCGCACCCTTCCCGCCACCGCTCCGGGGAAGCCCCACTTCGGCTGCTGGCCGAAGCCGACCTTGGTAAACATTTCCCACATATCCTGGGCCGGCATGCTGAGCGCGATCTTCGAGGTGCCGATATTGGACGACATCTCGATGATCTGCCCCACGTTGATCACGCCATGCGCCTTGGTATCGGAAATCGTGCGATCAGCGATCGTAAGCTTGCCGCCACCGGTGTCGATCAGCGTATTCGGCTTGACGCGGCCGCTGTCCAGCGCCAGCGCAACGGTAATCGGCTTCAGCGTGGAACCCGGCTCGAAGGTGTCAGTCATGACGCGGTTGCGGAGCTGCGCGCCGGTCAGGTTGCGGCGATTGTTCGGGTCATAGCTTGGGAAGTTGGCCAGCGCCAGCACTTCGCCGGTGTGCACATCCAACACCACCGCACCGCCAGCCTTGGCGCCGAAGTGCTCCACGGCGGCCTTCAATTGCGTATACGCGATGTACTGGATCTTGCTGTCCACCGACAGCACCACGTCCTTGCCATTATGCGGCTCCACCTTGCCGCCGATGTCTTCGACGATGCGGCCGCGGCCATCCTTGATGACGCGGCGCGAACCCGGCTTGCCGACCAGGTTGGCCTGCTGCGCCAGTTCCATCGACTCCTGGCCCTTGTCGTCCACATTGGTGAAGCCGACCAGGTGGGTCATCACCTCGCCTTGCGGGTAAAAGCGCTTGTATTCCGGGCGGATATCCATGCCGTCCAGGTCCAGCGCCTTGATCTTGTCGGCGGTTTCCACCTCGACCTGGCGTTTCAGGTAGACCAGGCTGCGGTCGGAATCGAGCTTCTTGCGCAGTTCGGCCTCGCTCATTTCGAGCAGGCCGGCCAGGGCGCGGATCTTTTCTTTTGGCGCGGCCAGCACTTCCTCCGGCGCGGCCCAGATGGCGCGAACCGGGATGGACGAAGCCAGCACCTGGCCATTGCGGTCGGTGATCTTGCCGCGCACGGCCGGCAGTTCCTGCGTGCGCTGGTAGCGGTTGGCGCCCTGCTCCTGCAGGAACTGCGACTGGCTGGAAGTACCTTGCAGCCAGACCGCGCGCGCAGCCAGCGCCCCGAAGGCGATGAACATGCCGAACAGCACCACGCGCGAGCGCCAGCTTGGCAGGCGCACCGCCAACACCGGGCTCTTGGAGAAGGCCACGCCCTGCGAGCGTGCCACGCGTGCCGTTCCGGTTCCGCCGCTGGAGCGCATCACTTTTCGCCCTCCGTCAGGTATTGGGTACGGTTCGGCGTGAGCTGGGTCATGTTCAGTTCACGGCGGGCGATTTCCTCGATACGGGCGTGCTTGCCCAGCGTCGACTGGTCGAGCTGGAGCTGCGCCCACTCGGTATCGAGCTGGCGCGCCTGGGTCTCGGCACGTTCCTTGTCCACGAACAGGTGGCGCGCCTGGTACTGCGCGTTAACGGCCGAAAGGCCGCAAGCGACCAGCAATGCCGTCAGCACGATATTGACCTTGTTGCTCAAGGTACGCCTCCGGTTGAAGGCAGGCGCATGGCAACCCGCATCACAGCCGAACGGGCGCGCGGGTTTTCCTCCACCTCTTGGTCGGAAGGCTTGATGCGGGCCAGCAGTTTCAATTCAGGCTGCGGCAGGTCGGCCGCCTTGATCGGCAGGCGCCGGTCGGGCTGCTCCACCTTGGCCTTGGAAGCGAGGAACTGCTTGACCATGCGGTCTTCCAGCGAATGGAAGCTGATGATGGCCAGGATGCCTCCGGGCTTCAGGGCGCCGAAAGCCTGGCTCAGGGCCGATTCGAGGTCCTCAAGCTCTTTATTGACGAAAATCCGGATAGCCTGAAAGGTGCGGGTGGCCGGATCTTTGCCCTTCTCGCGAGTCTTGACCGCGCCTGCCACGATACCGGCAAGCTGTCGTGTGCTTGAAATTGGCTCGACTGCCCGGCGAGCAACAATCGCCTTTGCAATCTGAAAAGCAAACCGTTCTTCCCCATAATCCCTTATCACCTTTTCCAGTGTTTTTTCTGATTCCGTGGCCAGCCACTCGGCGGCGGAGATACCACGCGTGGTATCCATGCGCATGTCGAGCGGGCCATCGTTGCGGAAGCTGAAGCCGCGCGCAGCATCGTCTACTTGTGGCGACGAGATGCCGAGGTCCAGCAAAATGCCGTCGACGGCGGGAATGCCGCGTTCGGCCAGCGCATCCGCCATGGTGGCGAAGCTGTCGTGCACGATGGTGAAACGCGCATCGCCGATGGTTTCGGCGTTGGCGATAGCTTGCGGGTCTTTGTCGAAGGCGATCAGGCGGGCCTGCGGGCCCAGCCGGGACAGGATCAGGCGGCTGTGGCCGCCACGCCCGAAGGTGCCATCAATATAGATGCCGTTGGCGCGCGCGCCGGCCAGGTCGAGCGCATCCACCGCTTCATCTAACAGCACCGTACGATGCTGGAACTCTGGCACCGAGGTCGTCGTCATAGTGAACCGGGCCTCAGAAGGAGAAATCGGACAGGGTATCGGGCATGCCCACCTCGATGGTGGCTTGCTCGTTTTCGGCGCGCTTGACCGGATCCCAGATCTCGAAGTGGGTCAGCATGCCGGACAGCACGACTTCGCGGCCAAGGCCGACGGCGTCGCGCAGTTCAGGGGCAACCAGGATGCGGCCGGCCGAATCCATCTCGACATCGGCGGCATTGCCCAGCAGGATGCGCTGCCAGCCGCGGGCCGACATCGGCCACGAGGCGATCTGGTCGCGCTTGGCTTCCCAGACATGGCGCGGATACATCAGCAGGCAGCCGTCCGGGTGTTTGGTAAGCGTGAGGCGTCCTTCGCACTGAATCATCAGGGCGTCACGATGCTTGGCCGGGATGGACATCCTGCCTTTCGCATCTAATGTGATCGCGGACGCGCCTTGGAACACGACTTAACCTTATCTAAAAAATCCCACAAAACTACACTTTTTCACACTATCGCCCACTTTAGAGGATGCTCACAAGGTGGTCAAGCGATTTTCCCAAGCGAAAATAGCGATTTGTCCAATGAAATTAAGGACTTAGCGGCATTCCTTGAGAAATGACCGAAGTAAAAACCATTGAGAAATTAGGGACTTATGAAAGATACTGAAAGTGCTACTTCACGTGCAGGGCTGGCCAAACGCTGAAAAAATGACTAGAAATAAATTTCGAAAACAGCATTTGGTTGCCTGAAGACAACGACACTTTAGCAATTTAACAACAAGTGCCGTAGACCCGGCATGGCGGGAGAATGACAGCCTGCCGCGCTTTGCGCGCGATCTGAACCCTCGAAAAAAACATGCCGCCCAGTGTGGACTGGGCGGCAACTTGTATAGACAAATGGCGATGCCGCCGCTTGCCTACATTATACGGCTTGGGCCACTTCTCACTCGTAAGTGACGCCTACCGTGACGCCGCTGAACGGCTGTTTCGCTTCCAGGGTGAGGTAATACCACTGGTTGGCGACCGGGCTCGGGATGCTGATGTTTTCAGCATTGCCAGTATTGGTGGAAGCGTAATCATAGGAGCTGGTGGAGGCGTAGCGGTTCAGGGCCACGTACATGTCCATATTGCCGCTGCCACCCGCGCTCATGATCTTCACGTTCTTTGCACCGGCCGGCACGATCAGGTGCAGGTAGGTGCGGGTGCCGGAAGACAGGTTGCGGATCGCGCAGTTCTTGCCAAGGTAGGTTGGCGATGCCTGGCCGCTGCAGGTGGGCAGGTTGGATACGCTGTCAGGCAGCGGTGGCTCACCAGCCGTGCTGGCCGCATCGGCCCAGGCGGCGAACTCGCTGTCGTAGCGGGTGCCAATGCCGCGCATGAAGTCGTTGTAGCGCGCGTAGTCGCCGACACGGAACTTGGCCAGCACCTGGTCGACGTCGGAACGGTGACGTTCCACCATGAAGCGCGCCGCCATATAGCCCCAGCGGTAGGCGCGGTCCTGGTAGTCCGACATCGAATAGGTATTGCCGAAGATGTCGCTCAGGCGGTACTTGCGGCTGCGCGCCATGTCGATGGCAGGCTGGTTGTTATTCTTCAGCGACAGGTATTCGGCGATGCCTTCGATCCACCACACGGTTGGCACCGAGGTGCCATCGCCGAAGTCGCCGTACATATCGTAGCGGCCATCCAGGTAGTGCACGTATTCATGCTCCAGGTTCCAGACCTTGAAGGTCGGGCGCAGCCATGAGGCTTCGTGGGCGATGAAGCGGGCCTGGTTGCCGACCACGGAAGGATCGCCTTCCAGGTACATGCCGCCGTTGTTGGTGTCGATGCCGTAGATCACGCCAGCGTATTTGCTGTAGTTGGCGTAATCGTCGAACACCACCAGCTCCAGCGCGTTGTTGTTGTCATGCGCGACCGGAGTGCGGTTGGTCTGCAGCATGGTGTGCACGTAGCCCTCTTCGGCCGCCAGCGCCGAGCAGATTTCCTGCACCTGGGCCTGGGTCACGTCCTGTGCGCGCAGGCGCAGGGTCGGGCTGCAGTTGTAGCTGGTCTTCAGCACCGCGTTGGCCAGCTGGTCTTCGTAATTGCACACGCCATACTGTGCGCAATTGCCGTTGTCGTAGTACTTTACCGCCTGCGCTGCCGCCAGCCACATGCCGCTGTCGGCGCCCAGCATGGAGCTGGTGCTCAGGGTGTTCTGCACCATCGGCTTGACTTGCGGCTTCAGGCCGGCGTACTGCATGAAGCGGAAGGTCTCGTTCGACGCGTCGGTCAGCTGGTAGCTGGCGTTCGAATTGAGCAGGGCCGCCTTGTTGTTGGTGATGAAGGAGTACAGCGTGTTGGCGTAGGAGATGTCGTTCGACAGCGTGGTGCCCACGTCAGGCGAAGTGTGGGCGCGGAACAGCACGGTCAGGGCGCCGGTCATGCCACCGCCGGCGCTGTCCTGCTTGAGCGCTTCCGCCGCAGTCGGCCTGGTCGAGGTATTGGTGAAGCGCGCCACCGTGGCTTTGGCATCCGGCAGGAACTGCACTTCGTCGTGCATATTGGTGACCAGCTTCCACGTCTCGCCTGCCGTGGTTGGCGCCACGGTGTTGTTGGCGTACAGGCCGCTGCCCTGCACCAGGCGGTGGATGGCCGTGCGCAGCGGTGCACGCACCGATTCGGTCAGCGCCGGAATGGTGCCGCCGCTGGCCTGGTAGTAGCCGGCGCGCAGGTAGAGCACCAGGTTGACCAGCTTCATGTTGCTGCCGTTGTAGCTGGCCGCTTCGCTTGCCAGGCGGCTGGCGACGGCGCTCACGTTGGCGCTGGAATAGATGGTGGTTGCCAGCGACGGCGCAGCGGAGAACAGCGGATAGGTGCATTCGTAATCGGGCAGCGTGGCGACATATTCGGCCAGTGCTGCGCCGCTGTAGCTGGCCAGTGTGTTCATGTCCTTGCACTGCGGCGTTGCCGACATGGGCGCCATGCTGGTCTTCAGGTTGCGCGGCATCAGGTCATTGCGCGGCTTGCGCGTCGGCGCCAGGTCGTACTTGCTTTGCTCCACCGTCGGCGGCAGGGTCTGCCGCTGGTGCGGAGCGGGCGGCTGGCGCAGCTTGTCGCCGCTATCCGCATGGGCGTGCGCGGCGAGCAGCAGGGCTGCTGCGCCGATTGCTTTCAACATCATGATCTCCACCTCTTCTGTTATGTAATGGGAGCGCCCATGCTAACGAGGAGGAGTGGCGCGCCTTCAATCGTGCGCGCCGTTAGGGTGATTTCGCTGGTTCAGGCAACGTGAACTGCACAGGCGATGGGCGAAAAAGCCACAGGTGGACGCGTGCCGGAACCGGTGCGGAACTGGCTTGGCGTGTAGCCTGTCATCGCCTTGAACTGGCGGCTGAAGGCGCTGTGGTCGGTGTAGCCGCATTCGCGCGCGATATCGGCAATGCTGCGCCCCGGGTAAGCCTCGATCAGCGCCAGCGCGCCTTCCAGCCGCGATTGCAGCAGCAGCTGGCGCGGGCTGTAGTGGAAGACTTTCTGAAACAGGCGCTCCACGCGCGCCAGCGACAGGCCTTCTTCGCGCGCCAGGTCGGCCAGGTTCAGCTGCATGTGGAAGTTCTCGCGGATGCGCTGCGCAATGCGCGCCACCTGGCGGTACACCGGGTGCTGTTCATCGACCAGGCCCAGGTCGTGCGAGGTGCCGACCAGGCCGACGATGTCGCCCTGCTCGTTGCGCAGCGGGGCCTTGTGGGTCAGGCACCAGCCGCGGCGGCGGTTCGGGTAGAGGTGCAGTTCCAGGTGCTTCTCGATGGTGGCGCCCATGTCGATCACCTGCCGGTCCTGCGCCTCATAGGCAGCGGCCAGCGGGCGTGGATGCACGTCCATCACTGTCTTGCCGAGGATATCGGACTTGTTGCGCAGGCCGCAGCGGCGGGCCAGCGTATTGTTGACGGCCACGTAGCGGCCATCGCGATCCTTCACGAAGAAGGCTACTTCGGTCATCGCGTCGAACAGTTTCTCGATCGCGTCCAACTCCACGTTCCAAGGACGATCCATCATAAAGGTGTCTCCCATGCTTTGGCGCGCTCTGTGGCGCGATTCCATTTTGCCAGCAACTCGGCCCGCTGGTCATCCCCCATCGCTGGAGTGAAGCGGCGCTCGCAGGCCCACTGCGTGGCGATTTCTTCCTGCGATTCCCAGAAGCCCACCGCCAGGCCGGCCAGGTAGGCGGCGCCCAGCGCCGTCGTTTCGGTGACTTTCGGCCGCAGCACGGGCACGCCCAGCAGGTCGGACTGGAACTGCATCAGCATATCGTTGCGGGCAGCGCCGCCATCGGCGCGCACTTCCGTCACCGGCATCGAAGCGTCCTTCTGCATGGCGGCCAGCAGTTCGGCGCTCTGGTAGGCGATCGATTCCACCGCGGCGCGCGCGATGTGGGCCTTGTTACTGCCGCGCGTCAGGCCGACGATGGTGCCGCGTGCGTACGGGTCCCAATGCGGTGCGCCAAGGCCGACGAAGGCCGGCACCAGGAACACGCCGCCGCTGTCAGGCACGCTGTTGGCCAGCGCTTCCACGTCGCTCGATTGCTGGATGATGCCCAGGCCGTCGCGCAGCCATTGCACGGTGGCGCCGCCCATGAAGACCGAGCCTTCCAGCATGTAGTCGGTCTCGCCGTCGACGCGCCAGCCTACCGTGGACAGCAGGCGGTTGTGCGAGGTGCGCGGGTGGCGGCCGGCGTGCATCAGCATGAAGCATCCGGTGCCGTAGGTATTCTTCACCATGCCCGGCTGGTGGCAGGCTTGGCCGAAAGTAGCGGCCTGCTGGTCGCCGGCGATGCCCGCAACCGGGATCGCGTGGCCGAACAGGGCTTCGCGCGTGGTGCCGACTTCCTCGCTGGAGGAGACCACTTGCGGCAGCATTTCCTCTGGGATGTCGAACAGCTGCAGCAGGTCCGAGTCCCAACGCATCAGGTGGATGTTGAACAGCATGGTGCGCGAAGCGTTCGACACATCGGTGACGTGTACGCCGCACAGCTTCCAGGCCAGCCAGGAATCGATGGTGCCGAAGCACAGTGCGCCCTTGCGCGCACGTTCGCGCGCGCCCGGCACGTGGTCCAGGATCCATTTGATCTTGGTGGCGGAGAAGTAGGCGTCCAGCTCAAGGCCGGTCGCATCGCAGATCATTTTTGCCTTGCCGGCCGCGCGCAGCTCTTCGCAGTAACCGGCGGTGCGCCGGTCCTGCCAGACGATGGCGGGCGCAATCGGCTCGCCGGTCTTGCGGTCCCACACTACCGTGGTCTCGCGCTGGTTGGTGATGCCGATGGCGCGGACTTTTTTTACGTCGACGTCCTGCAGGACCTTGCGCGCCACAGTGAGCTGGCTGTTCCAGATCTCGTTGGGATCATGTTCGACCCAGCCTGGCTGGGGGAAGTGCTGGGGAAATTCCTGCGCCGCGCATCCTGCGATTTTTCCTTCGTGGTCGAACAGGATGGCGCGCGAACTGGTTGTGCCCTGGTCCAGGGCGAGGATGTATTGAGTCATCTCTCAAGAATTAATTGAAGCAAGCCGATAGGCCGGATTT
>DASWTB010000340.1:0-21891 GCA_036402315.1 Pseudoduganella sp.
CACTGTCCTCGCTGATGCAGGTGAAGGACACCTATGGCCCGGACCGCGTCCAGCGCTACAACAACTATGTGTCGGCCGACCTGAACGGCGGCCCGGCGCCGGGCGTGTCGTCCGGGCAGGCGCAGGAAGCGCTGGAGAAGCTGGCGCGCGAAGTGCTGCCCAAGGGCATCAGCTACGAATGGACCGAGCTGACCTACCAGGACATCCTGGCCGGTAACACCATGATCTACGTGTTCCCGCTGTGCGTACTGCTGGTGTTCCTGGTGCTGGCTGCCCAGTACGAAAGCTGGACCCTGCCGCTGGCCGTGATCCTGATCGTGCCGATGTCGATCCTGTGCGCCCTGATCGGCGTGAAGCTGACCGGTGGCGACAACAACGTGTTCACGCAGATTGCCTTGTTCGTGCTGGTCGGTTTGGCGTCGAAGAACGCGATCCTGATCGTGGAGTTTGCGCGGGAACTGGAAGACCATGGGCGCACCATCCTGGAAGCGGCGCTGGAAGCTTGCCGCCTGCGTCTGCGCCCGATCCTGATGACGTCGATCGCCTTCATCATGGGTGTAGTACCGCTGGTGTTCTCGGTCGGTGCAGGTGCTGAAATGCGTCATGCAATGGGTGTGGCGGTGTTCGCCGGCATGCTGGGCGTGACCTTCTTCGGCCTGTTCCTGACGCCAGTGTTCTACGTCCTGCTGCGCACCCTGGCCAAGCGCCTTGAGAAGAAATCCCCGGCAGCCGACGCTGCCCCGCAACTGGAAGGGACCCACTAATGAAAAGTATGATTGCTAAGGGCGTAGCCCCGTTGCTGGCAGCACTGCTGCTGACCGCATGCGCCGCGCCTGAATTCAAGCAACCGCAAATCGACACCCCGGCCGCCTTCAAGGAGCCGCAGGTGATGACCGCCGAAGACGGCACCAGCTGGAAGCCAGCCCAGAACGCCGAGCGCCAGCCGCGCGGCGAGTGGTGGCTGGCCTTCAGCGACCCGGCCCTGAATGAGCTGATCGCCGAGGCGACCCGCAATAACGCCAACTTGGCCGTGGCGGCCGCCCGCGTCAAGCAGGCGCGCGCCATCGCCGGCATCGCCGAAGCGGACCGCATTCCGCAGATCGGCGTGGGCGTGGGCGCCCAGCGTGCCCGCAACTCGGCGCTGTCGCTGGGTGTGCCGGCCAGTACTGACATTGCGCCGCAGACCACTTACAACGCGAACCTGACGGCAAGCTACGAAGTGGACCTGTTCGGCCGCGTATCGAGCAATGTGGCCGCGGCCCGTGGCGACGCTGCGCAGGTGGAAGCGAATTACCGCTCCGTCCTGCTGTCGCTGCAAGCCGACGTGGCACAGACCTATTTCCGCCTGCGCGCCACGGACGCCGAATTGGCGACTGTGGAGCAGACGGTCCGTTTGCGCGAAGAGAGTGTCAAGGTCAACCAGCGTCGCTTCGACCTGGGCGACATCGGTGAATTCGACCTCTCGCGCGCCAAGACCGAACTGGCAACCACCCGCTCGGAAGCGATCGGCCTGCAACGCCGCCGCGCCACCACCGAGCATGCACTCGCTGTCCTGTTGGGCAAGCCGGCAGCAGCCTACACGGCGGGCAACAGCCCGTTGCTGGATTCGACGCTGCTGCCTGCGATCCCGACCGGCGTGCCATCGTCGCTGCTGGAGCGCCGTCCTGACATCGCCGCCGCACAGAAGGCGATGGAAGCGTCGAATGCCCGCATCGGCGTAGCCCGTTCCGCCATGTTCCCGGCGCTGAACATCACCGCCAACGGCGGCGGCGCATCCGGCCACTTCAGCGACGTGTTCAAGTGGAGCAGCCGCTCGTGGGTGCTGGGCGCCTTGCTGTCGATGCCATTGATCGACGGCGGCCGTAACAGCAACAACGTCAAGCGCAGCGAAGCGGCCCTGGAAGAATCGGTTGCGGGCTATCGCCAGACTGTGCTGGGCGCCTTCGCCGAGGTGGAAGACAACCTGGCTGGCCTGCGCATCCTGGGCGGCCAGACCGCGCAGATCGACGAAGCCCTGGTGTCGGCACGCCGCTCCGCCGACCTGGCGCAGAAGCTGTACGACGCCGGCCGTTCCAGCTACCTGGACCTGCTGGACGCACAGCGCAACCTGGCGGCCGTTGAACGCAGCGCGGTTCAGTTGCGCGGCGACCGCGCGGTGACCACCGTGGCCCTGATCCGTTCCCTGGGTGGCGACTGGAACTGATTCAAGTTCGATCAGCCCTTAACGGCGCTCCGCATTCGCGGGCGCCGTTTTTTTTCGCCCGCCGCAGCCCACGTATAATCACGTGTTTTGGCTCGCGCTCCCGAACAATGTCTTTCCTGCACAAGGTGACGATTTCACTGCTCACCGTATTTGTCGTCGTCTGGTCCTATCTGGCCTTCTACCCGGAGCCTGCACTGAACACGCGGGCGCTTGGTCCCGAAGCCAAAGCGTTCGTCAGCCAGTCGCTGAAAGAGTTCTGCGCCGGGCTTTATACCGATGGTATTTGCCCGAAGATTTCCATCGCCAGCAAGCAACGATGGATCGCCAGCACCTATCTCGGTGGCTCGGAAATACCTACCGAGCAAACCGACGCCATTCTCCTTGCGCAAGGCTGGCAAAAGATCCCCTCCGATTACGAACGAACCGCTGTTTTTTGCAAGCAGGGCTACTCCGCTCGTTACGACTACACCGCTGGCTATGTTGGCACCCTGGCATTCGCTGGCGGCAGCCATAACTGCGGGAAGCTCGCCCGAAAGGCCTGACACGATACAACTCTGCTTGCAAATCCTTGAGGATCAGCCTATGATTGCGACAAATGTCACATCAAGGCTAATATGGTCACAAGCAGTCTGTTAAGCAGCATCCCGGGTATCCGGCACGGATTCGGCAGCGCGTCGTCGCTCGTGCCTGCCGAACTGGCGCCAGTCTGGGAACTGAGGCCTGTGAAGCGCCAGGTGCACGGCACCCGCGTCGCAGCGATTCACGAACCGAAGCAGGAAGCCGGCGCGGCTGACGGCTTCCACACCGCAGTGCCGGGCCTTCCAGTCAGTATCATTACCGCCGATTGCGTGCCTTTGCTGCTGGCCCGCCGCGACGGCTTGCAAATTGCCGCCGTTCATGCAGGCTGGCGCGGCTTGTACGACGGCATCATCGCTACAGCGCTAGCTGCGATGGGCGAGGGCGCTCCGGTCGTTGCAGCCGTCGGACCGACCATCTGCGCAGCATGTTACGAAGTGAGCGAAGAGCTGGCGGAAGATTTCGCACAACGTTTCAACGAACTGCCACGCGAAGTTGTATTGCCGACGTACCGCCACCTCGACCTGCGTGCCATCGCCGAACACCAGTTGCGCGCCGCGGGCGTTGAAGAAATCGAACATGTCGGCGGCTGCACCTGCTGTGCGCGCGACGCCGCCGGCGAACACATTTACCACAGTTACCGGCGTGGCGACCGCGGGTCGCAAATGCACTCCGGCCTGTACATCACCACCAAAGGAGAAAAATGAAGGTCATCGCATCCCTCATCCTGGCCGCCTTCGCGACCGTCGCCAGCGCACAAGACCGCGACTGGAGCGCACCGCAGCAGCCATTCACCATCTACGGCAACACGCACTACGTCGGCACCGCAGGCATCAGCGCGATCCTGGTGACTTCGCCGCAAGGCCATATCCTGGTCGATGGCACCACCGCCAAAGGCGCGGAAGTCGTCGCTGCCAACATTCGCACGCTGGGCTACAAGCTGGAGGACGTCAAATACATCTTCAGCTCCCACTCGCATGAGGACCATGCGGGCGGCGTCTCCGCGCTGCAAAAGCTGACCGGCGCCACCGTGCTCGCCGGCACCGGCAACGTGGAAACCATGCGTACGGGCGTTTCGCCGAAGATCGACCCCCAGTTCGGCAGCCTGTCGAACTTCGCCGGCTCCGCGAAAGTACGCGGCGTGACTGATGGCGAAGTCATCAAAGTGGGCTCCTTGGCCGTAACTGCGCACAGCACGCCTGGCCACACCGCAGGTGGCACAAGCTGGAGCTGGCAATCCTGCGAAGCAGAAAAGTGCAAGAACGTAGTTTTCGTCGACAGCGTCACCGCCGTATCTGCCGACAGCTACCGCTTCACTGAGCACCCTGAAGTCGTTGCGCAATTGCGCAGCAGCTTCGCTACCATTGAAGGCTTGAAGTGCGACGTGGCCATCGCAGCGCACCCGGAAGTGAACGACTTGTGGGGCCGCCAGCAGCGCGTAGCGAAAGAAGGCAGTGTGGCTTATGTCGACGCCAATGGCTGTAAGACGATCGTGGAAGCCGGCCGTAAACGCCTCGAGACCCGCCTTGCTAGTGAAAAACGCTGAACTATGAAGCTGAGCGCACTGACAATCGGCCTGCTGTGCGTCTGCATGGCAACTGTCGCAAATGGCGAAGAATGCGATAAGATCAAGTTCTCCAATGGGAAGTCGATTGTCATGCGCTCTGCGTTGGTTGAGGCGCGCAACGGCAGCATGGAATGGCCATGGGGTATGTCGACATTCAGCGTCTCCATCAGGCCGCCAGCGGGTGACCGGTTCGCAGATCTGTTTTCCATCATTGTAGAACCAGATTCGGAATTCGCTTCAATGCGAAGCGATGTCTGCGCAGACGATAGTGGAAGGCGTAGCTGTACAAGTTACGTCACGCCGTCCAGCGCTGTAGTCACGATCTACTTCAAGAACAGAGACGGCGCGTCGCGGGAGCTGCTTGTTCAGGAAGTTCGTGACTATGTAGACAAGAAGGTCCTTACTTGTCCATGATGCCAGTTCACGAAAATTGGGAAACAGACGAAACCGAAAGTCAGCGAATCCATGAAATGTCGCTTTTCGAACATAGTTGTATTGTTTTTTCTGACCGCAACCGCATTTCACTTCGTTCCTAAAAATGGCAAGAACCAAAATTGGCGATGTAATTGAAATTCAAACGTCGAAGGGGCTGGCCTATGCCCACTTCACCCACAAGCATGAAATGTATGGCAATCTGCTGCGAGTGTTTCGTCGTTTTTTTGTCAAGCGCCCGAGCGACTTCTCGGAACTGATAAACAGTGAGCCGGCTTTTATGTGTTTCTTCCCGCTTGCCGCCGCAATCAGGCTGAAAATCGTCGAGATTGCTGGCAATGAGACTGTGCCGGAGGCGGCGTTGCCGTTTCCCTTATTTCGGAGCGGAATCCCTTATCCTGGCGACAAGGAATCATCGATTGGTGGCTGTGGGATGGAGAAAAGTCGTGGCGCGTTGGCGAATTAACTGACGAGCAGCGCAAACTGCCGATCAGTGGAATATGGAACGGTACACTCGTGATCGAGCGACTCGAATCGAATTGGACGGCAGAAACTCACGCCTTGTTATAGCTATTTATCGTTCAGGCCTGGCCAGCTTTGCGCAGTTCGCGGCACCGACTGTTGAGTCAGGTCAGCCGGTAGGAAAAGGGCGCTTTGTAACGCTGTCGCTTGCTTCGTAGTTTGGGAAAGATTGCCGTTGAAACGAAAGAAGTCGCATGCAAAAACTTGAAACTTGGGAGATGACCAGCCTGGATTGGAGTTTTCCCGGGGTCGGAGGAGCAACCATTAGTCCTGCGGAAGTAAATGACTTAATCCTGGCGGAGAATGACGAACAAGCGACGAGTGCTTACTATGCCGTGGCAGATGTTTTGTGCCATAACGGATGGGTTTATCCTTGTGCGGTGACGGTAATTCGGACTATCTTGGCGGCGTTACCTAAATGTGGTTTGAAGGCGCGGGGCAGATGTCTTGCTTTGATCGCTAGCGCTGTCGTAGGCGAACCGGCACCGGGAGCAGGACAGGTAATAGAAGAATGCCTGCTTGAGGCCCGCAACGCAACTTGGTATTTTATTTTCGGCATCCAGTTTGACGACGTCGAGTTAGCGGGACTTTATGCTGACGTGCTAGGCTGTCTTGGCCTGCGTTTCGAGGATTTGCGGCATGTAGCCGTGAAGTATCTGGAAATGGCTTTGACGAGAGAACTGCTGTGGAATGACCCGATAATGATCCAAAACACGATCGCTGATCTGAAATCCAAATGATCCTTGCCCGTCGTTTGTTGGCCTGCGTACTAATGTCGCTGGCTCCGCTAACCGAATCTGCTACCGGCGCACAATCCAAGCCACTTGCGTAGCTTATCTCGGCCGCGCGAGAACGAAATTGGCCGGCTGCAGAGGAACTTGCCCAATTCGTTCGCCGAACTGATATCGCGAATATCGACGATAGCGCGTTGATGGACATTGCATCACTTCTTGATTCTAGTGATGGAGGTGTTCGGATGTGGGCCGCAGCGGCTATAGGACATTTTGGCTCAAGGGCATTACCCTTTGCGCCAAGGTTACAGCAAATGGTTTCTGAGGAGTCATGCAATATGACAGGAGTTACCGCCGCCGACACTGCGCACTTTGCATTGACGAAGATGGGAATCGAGCCCAAACCTTTCGGTTGCGCTTACAGTCCAGAGCAGGCCCCGAAATGAAATTGGGAGATTTCGTCACGGAGCCTTGTTCGGATCAGCGAGCTTCGCGCAATTCGCGGAAAGAACGGATCGCTCAAGAGCGTCAGAGACCTGCTTGATTGCTTCCGGCGTGCAGTTCTCCGCCGTTGGATTGGATGCCAGTTGTGCCGGCCGGCGGGTAAGACTTTTGAAGGCGATAGCCGCAAGGATTGAAGCGGCCAGGATTGCGATGACGAGGTTGGTGCGGGATTTCAAAGGATTGTCCGTATCGATTGCCGAAGATTGCCAATGATACGGCGCGCTGTACCGCAAATGCAAAAAAGCCCGCCTGGTCAGCGGAGAAGCCTGCCAGGCCGGGTAGAAGTGATACCGCGTTTGGTCCCCGCTCGGCCAGCGCGCCATTCCGGTTTGGAGGCGGATTCGGGAGGCGCGCTGGCGGCCGGGGAAGCGGTCAGGATTACTTAGCCGGTGCGGCTTCCTTGGCAGCGGCTACTTCTTTGGATGCAGCGGTTTTTTTGGAGTGCTTGGTCTTTTTCACTTCCTTGGTCGCGCTGGAGTGTTCGTGCGATTCAGCTGGGGCAGCAGCGGTGGCCGAAGAGGCTGGAGAAGCAGCTACGGCTGGGGTAGCAGGAGTTGCTGGAGTCGCCTTGGTGCCTTTTTCGGCTGGCACGGCTGGAGTAGCAGGAACGGCAGGAGTCGCTGGGGTGGTCGGAGCGGCTGCAGTGGCGGCAGGCATCGGGGCGGTAGCAGGTTTAGCGGCGTGGCCACCAGCGGCCGGGGCTTGGGCGAAGGCAGCGGTTGCGAACAGGCCGGCGATCAGGGTGGCGATGGTCTTCTTCATGGTCAAGCTCCTCAGAGAATTGGGTAAGTCGTTTCGGGTGTCGTGCACTATTGCCGTGTCACTGAGCTGAAAACGGTGGCCAGAAAGCCATCGTTGACGACCTTTACACCTCGTTACACTTGCCAAATCTGCTTACAAAGTGCGCTGGATAACCGTCTGCGCGCAACGCCACCCGTACAGTTGTCCTATGAAGGATGCACTCAAGACTTACAAGGCGAAGCGGGACTTCAGCATCACGCCGGAACCCGCAGGGGGAGGCCAGCCAGGACGGGGGCGGCTGGCCTTCGTTATACAGAAACACTGGGCGCGGCGCCTTCATTACGACTTCCGTCTGGAGCTCGACGGTACGATGAAAAGCTGGGCGGTACCAAAAGGGCCCAGCTACGATACGCACGACAAACGGATGGCGGTGCATGTGGAAGACCATCCGATCTCCTACAACGAATTCGAAGGCACCATCCCCGAGAAGCAGTACGGCGCGGGTAAGGTTATCATCTGGGATCGCGGCATCTGGGAGCCGGTTGAAGATCCGCGCAAAGGCTACCGCGCGGGTAAGCTGGTGTTCAACATGCACGGCCACAAGATGCACGGCCGCTGGGCCTTGGTACGCATGCGCGGCAAAGGGGAGGACAAGGAGCCCTGGCTGCTGATCAAGGAGAAGGACGAATACGTCCGTCCCGCCGCTGAATTCAGCGTGGTGGATGAAATGCCCGACAGCGTCAAAGCGCTTGGACCGGCGGCCGCCGCGGTCGCGCAAGCCGCCGGGCGCCCGGCTGCGCCGCGGGTCCAGCGCCTGCCGGCCGAACTGGAACCCGAACTGGCGACGCTGGTCGATGGGCCGCCAGCCACGCCGGAAGACTGGCTGTTCGAGGTCAAGTACGACGGCTACCGCCTGCTGGCCCGTATCGAAAACGGCGACATCACACTGCACACCCGCAACCGCAACGACTGGACGCACAAGCTCGAGCCATTGCGCGCCGCGCTGGTCAAGGCCAAGCTGCCGGACGGCTGGTACGACGGCGAGATCGTCGTCCACAACGAAGAAGGCCGCCCGGACTTCGGCCTGCTGCAGCAAGCCTTCGATGGCCATCGAACGAAAGACATCGTCTACTTTCTGTTTGATGCACCTTATCTCGATGGCGAAGACTTGCGCGGCCTGCCTCTCGACGAGCGCCGGGCCAGGCTGGAAGCGGCAATGGCCAAGGTCAAAGGCGACACCATCCGATTAAGCGCCGTGCTGGAAGCTTCGCCCGATGAAATGCTGGCCGCCGCGTGCAAAATGGGTCTGGAGGGCGTGATCGGCAAGCGCCGCAACTCAACTTATAGCGAGCGGCGCTCGCGCGACTGGATCAAGCTCAAATGTGCCCAGCGCCAGGAGTTCGTCATTGGCGGGTACACTGACCCGCAGGGCAGCCGCACCGGCATAGGCTCGCTGCTGCTTGGGGTCTACGGGAAAGATGGTGAGCTGCATTATGCAGGCAATGTCGGCACTGGCTTTAACGACAAGACCTTGCGCGATCTCGCGGATAAACTGAAACGATTGAAAGCTGACGAGAGTCCGTTTGCGCCGAGCAAGGCTATCGCCCGCAAGGCTCATTGGGTCAAGCCACAACTGGTGGCGGAAGTCAGCTTCGGCGAGTGGACGCGCGGCGGCTCCGTGCGGCATGCTGTTTTTCAGGGCCTGCGCAAAGACAAAAAGGCCGGTGAAATCAGCCGCGAGGTGGCGGCCCATGTGGAGGAGGAAGCCGTGCAAAGCAATCTGGCCGCGTCTCTCAAGGTGACCAATCCTGACCGGCTGGTCGATCCGGCCAGTGGCCTTAAAAAGATCGACGTGGTGCGTTATTACGCGCTGGTTGCGGACCTGATGCTGGAGCACACCAAAGGCCGCCCGATCGCGCTGTTGCGTGCACCGGACGGCGTCGGTTCCGAGTTGTTTTTCCAAAAGCACGCCGACATCAGCAAGCTGCGTGGCCTCAAGGAGTTTCCGCGCGAACTCGATCCCGACCATCCGCCGATGCTGGAAGTGGGGACGACGCAAGCCTTGCTGGCGGCCGCGCAGTTCAATGTGATCGAGTTCCATACGCAAAATGCCTTTGGCCGCACCTATGAAAAACCGAACCGCATCCTGTTCGACCTGGACCCGGGCAGCGGTGTCGAGTGGGCGCAGATGCAGGAGGCGGCGCAATTGGTGCACGCCTTCCTCGATGAACTCGGCCTTCCGTGCTTCCTGAAGACAAGCGGCGGCAAGGGGCTGCACGTGGTGGTGCCGATCAAACCGTACTACGACTGGGATACTGTGAAGGCGTTCAGCAAGCAGGTGGTGGAGCATATGGCGACCACGCTGCCGGACAGGTTTGCCTTCAAGAGCGGGCCAAAGAACCGGGTAGGTAAGATTTTCATTGATTACCTGCGCAATGGACGCGGTGCGACGACGGTGGCGGCATGGTCAGCGCGAGCGCGGCCGGGGCTTGGGATCTCGGTGCCTGTAGCCTGGGATGAACTGGCAACCTTGCGTGGCGGGGATCATTGGACGGTTGCCACGGCCCACACGCGGCTCGACGTGGGCAATGCACCTTGGGCGGATTATGCGAAGGCTGCGGTCGGCCTGGCGCCGGCCATGAAAGCGATCGGCGCAACTGTCTGATTCGCGGCGAGTCTGTTACGGCATGCGGCAGAGCGCGATCGGGTCTGACCCTTGGGTCAGACCCGATATTCGTGGGCCGCTGACTTGCGGATTTGATTCAGGCAGCTTTGCGACGTGTGCCGGTCGTTTTGGCGGTGGACTTGGCCGCGCTGGTGCGCTTGGCTGCGGGCTTGCTGGCCGTTGTGGTCGAACGCGACGAGGTTGTGCGAGTCTTGCTTGCGCCGGTACTGGTGCTGCGGCGGGCGCGCGGAGCGCGTGGTGCTTCTTCCTCTTCTTCCTCCGTTTCGTCGGCAGTGGCTGCGGCGGCCTTGCCCTTGGAACCCAGGCTCTGTTTGAGCAGCGCCACCAGGTCCACCACATTGCTGGCCTTGGGCACCGGGGATTCGTCGGAAGGTGCGGTAATCGTGTGGGTCTGGCCGGCTTTCACTTTCTTCTCAACCAGCTTGAGCACGTCCTCGCGATAGGTATCGTGGTACTCCTTGGGATTCCACTTTTCGCTCATGTCTTCCACCAGCGACAGGGCCATCTTCAATTCCTTGTCGGTCAGGCCGGAATCGCCTGGCAGTTTAAGGTCTTCCGGGTTGCGGATCTCGGTCGCATAGCGCAGCGTATTCATGATGATCCCGTCGCCGACGGATACCAGCGCGCACAAGTGCTGCCGGGTGCGGATAACCACGGTCGCAATCGCAATCCGGCCCGCTTTGTGCAGCGTTTCGCGCAGCAGGGCGTAGACTTTGTCGCCGCCGCGCCCCGGTGAAAGGTAGTAGGGCGTTTCATAGAAAGTCAGCGGAACGGAATCCGCATCGACGAAGGCCATGATGTCGATGGTCTGCGTCGCCTTCGGGTTTGCAAGCCGCAAGTCTTCGTCGCTCAGCACGACGTACTCGCCATCGGAGTATTCGTAGCCTTTGACGATATTGTCCCAGGTGACTTCCTTGCCGGTGCCCTTGTTATAGCGCTTGAAGCCGATCGGCGAGAAGTCCCGCTTGTCCAGCATGGTCAGGTCCAGGTCGTGCGATTCCACGGCCTTGTGCAATTCCACCGGAATGTGCACCAGGCCAAAACTGATCGCGCCTTTCCAGAGTGCTCGTGCCATTTTTACTCTCCGATACTGCCGGTGATCGGTAAAACGATACCGGTAATATAGCTGGCGCACGACGGTGCCGCCAGGAATACAAAGGCCGGCGAGATCTCTTCCGGCTGCGCGGGCCGGTGCATATCGGTCTGCGAGCCGAATTCCTTGATCTTGTCGGGCGACTGGTCGGCCGGGTTCAACGGCGTCCACACCGGCCCGGGCGCCACGGCGTTGACGCGGATGCCTTTTTCCAGCAGGTTGGAGGCCAGCGACATCGTGAAAGCGTGGATCGCGCCCTTGGTCGTCGAGTAATCCAGCAGCATTTTCGAGCCGCGCAGGCCGACCACCGAACCGGTATTCAGGATCGAACTGCCGCGCTGCATATGGGGCAGGGCGGCCTTGGCCATGTGGAAGTAGCCATAGATATTGGTCTTCATGGTCAGGTCGAAGCGCTCTTCCGACAGGTCCTCAAGCGAGCCGGCATGTTCCTGGAAGGCAGCGTTGTTGACCAGGATGTCGACTTTGCCGAAAGCACGCAGCACCTCATCGATCGCCTGGCGGCAGAAAGCCGGGTCACGCACGTCGCCCGGAATCAGGATGCAGCGCTGGCCTTCAGCTTCAATATACTTCCTGGTCTCGTCTGCGTCGACTTGTTCGTCGGGAAGGTAAACCAGGGCGACGTCGGCGCCTTCGCGGGCATACAGCACAGCTACCGCGCGGCCGATGCCGGAATCGCCGCCGGTGATAATCGCGGACATGCCGGCCAGCTTGCCGCTGCCGCAATAATCGGGCGCCATGAATTGCGGCTTCAGTTGCATCTGCTGCTCAAGGCCGGGCTTTTCCAGGTGCTGCTCAGGTAGCGGGGGTGCTGGAAACTCGTGCGTTCCGGTTTGCGCGGGTTCCTTCTTTTCCTCAGCCTTCGGCTGGGCGGCGTCACGCTGGTCCTGTTCTTGCTGGACGGTGCGCTGTTCGCTGCCAGCGCCAGTCTTTTGCTGCGAGTTCGACATGGCTTCCTCCTGTGCTCGGAAGTCCAGTATTCGCCCCAGCAACGTTGCTAACCGTGCGCTCCCACACATAACAGGGATGTTGTCTGGAGTGAACTTGTGGCAAACTAAGCCACATGCCAAATGCTGCTGGCCGCCGTCACCGTACCGGCCTTTTCCTCCATCCCGACCCCGCCAGAAGCCAGGAGTTTGTAGCAGCCTGTGCTGAGTCGTTCGATCGTTTGCTGACTGCGGACAGCATTGCCAGCGCGCGCTATGCGATGGCGCACAACAAGATTTCTCTGCTCGTCATTGATCTTCACGGCCCAGCTATGGCGGCTGCCAATGAACTGGCTGCACTGGTGCGCAGCCGTGCCGGCGCGCCAGTATTGGTGCTTTGCCCCTACACGCGCTCTGCGACCATGGCGGAACTGATGGCGCAGGGGCCGCTGGCATACCGCATCTCTCCCATCGAGCCGGACGCCTTGTGCAACGCCGTCTCGGCCTTGATGGCGCCCTCCGCCAATACCAAGGCTTCGGCCCAGCAGCACTTGCTCGACCTGGAAGCGGACCTGAACGACCTGCTGTCGCTCCAGCGCAGCTTGCAGCGCGCACTTTACGGTTCGGAAGAACTTGAAAGAATGGGGGCCCGCATCTGCAATGCCATGTGCAGCTATCCCGGCATTTGCCACGCTGCCTTGCTGCAAGCCGTCGATGACGGTGCGCTACGGCTGGTGGCGCAGGATGGGCGGGTTGAGCTCGACATGAAAGAAGTGTTGGGCGGGCGCGATGAGTTGCTTGAGGCGCCAGTGCGGCGTGGTGAACTGGTGCTGCTCGATGCGCCAGCCAAGGCCGGCGACCAAGAGCTGGCGGAGATGCTGGAAGAGCAGGGTGTGCACATGCTGCTGTCCTTCCCGCTGCGCGGTGAGCCGGGCGGTCCGCTGCTGGGGGCCATTTGCATGCTGTTTGACCGGCCGTTGACCATGAGCCGCGAGCATTTCAGTTGTTTTGGCTCGGCCGCGCAACTGATCAGCTTTGGCATGGTGATGAGCGAGCTGCGCCACCAGAACAATGCGCTGGGCCTGGAAATCACGCAGATCACGCCATTCGATGGCCTGACCGGCGTGTCCAACCGGCGCCAGGGCGAATATGTGCTGGACAGCGAGATCCGCCGCGCACGCCGCTACAGCTTGCCGCTGGCGGTGATCGCCTTCGATCTCGACAGTTTCCGCACCATCAATGAGCTCTACGGCTACACGACAGGCGACCGCGCGCTGACCGTGCTCGCCGCCACCATCCAGACGCGCCTGCGCAATTCCGACACGATCGCCCGCATGCGCGGTGAACAGTTCATGATTGTCGCTACCCATACTGTAGCGATTGACGCCTACAAACTGGCCGACGAGCTGCGTGAAACGATTGCCGCCACCGAATTACCGGGCGGCGACACAGTGACGGCCAGCTTCAGCGTGGCCCAACTCGCGCCGGATGAAGGCGCCACCGAACTGGTGGCCCGGCTGGAAGCCGCACTGCACCGTGCCAAGCGGGCAGGGCGCAACTGCGTCGAACTGGCCATGGCACGCTAAAAAGGCGGCGGCCCACCCTCGTGAGCCGCCGCAAAGCACGATAGATAGATGATGATCGTCATCCACGTGTGATATATTACATCCATAATAAAAATAATCAAGGAGAAGATCATGCGTGTAAGCAGGGAACAAGCGGCGCAGAACCGCGAACGCATTGTTGAAACGGCATCCCGGCTGTTCCGGGAAAAGGGCTACGACGGTATTGGCGTGGCCGACCTGATGAAAAGCGCCGGCCTGACGCATGGCGGCTTTTACGGCCATTTCGCCTCCAAGGAAGACTTGCTGGCCGAAGCTTTCGGCAAGGCGATGGAAAACTCGGCCAAGCGCTGGCGCGAGCTGCTGGCCGAGCAGCCGGCCAATCCGCGCGCCGCACTGGCCCATATGTACCTGACTGCCAAGCACCGCGACAATCCGGGCAAGGGTTGTGCGCTGGCGTCGCTCGGCCCGGACGTCTCGCGTGTCGGACCGGAAGTACGGCAAGCGATGGACGACAGCTTCAAGGCGCAACTCGATGCGCTGGCGCAGGCGCTGCCTGGCGATCCCGAACAGGCACGGCGCGACGCCATCGCCACTTATGCGGCCATGGTGGGCGGCCTGGTGCTGGCCCGTTCGGTGGCGGATAAAAAGCAGTCAGACGAAATCCTGGCAGCCGTGCTGTCCTCGCTGGAACAGGAACGCTGATGCTGGCCTGGTTGCGAAACTACCGGCGCGCGATGCTGCCGGGTGATATCAGTGCGGGCATCGTGGTGGCAATGATGATGATCCCGCAAGGCATGGCCTATGCACTGGTGGCCGGCTTGCCGCCGGTGACCGGCATTTACGCCAGCATCCTGCCGCCAATTGTTTACGCCTTGTTCGGCACCAGCATGACACAGTCGGTGGGGCCGATGGCGATCGTGTCGCTGATGACGGCGGCGATCATCGGCTCGATGGCGGCTGCCGGTTCCGGCCTGTATTCGGTACTGGCAGCGCAACTGGCGCTGGTGTCCGGAGCGGTGCTGCTGCTATGCGGCTTGCTGCGGCTGGGCTTCCTCGCCAATTTCTTCTCGCGCCCTGTAATGAGCGGCTTTACTGTCGGTTCTGCGCTGGTCATCGCCTGGGGCCAGCTCAAGCCTTTGCTGGGTGGTGAGCTGCCGCACTGGCATGGCCCGAGCGCGGCCTTGGGTCTAGGCTCGGTGCTGCTGCTGGTGCTGTCGCGCAGCCACCTGGCACGCTTGCTGCGCGCCCTCGGCATGAAAGCGAAGGGCGCCGACATGGCGACGCGCCTGGCACCGATGCTGGTCGTGCTGCTTGGCCTGGTCCTGGTGCAGGTGCTGGGACTGGAAGCGATGGGTGTGAAAACGACCGGCCAAGTACCGAGCGGCCTTCCGCAACTGAACTTGGCCATGTCGCAAGCGCACTGGCAGCAGTTGCTGCAGCCGGGCCTGCTGGTTGGCTTCGTGATTTTCATCATGAGCATGTCGGCTGCGCAGTCGCTGGCCTTGAAGCGCAATGAAAAGCTGGTCAGCAACCACGAGCTGATTGGCCTCGGCGCGGCCAACGTGGCCAGCATGGTGTCGGGCGCCTTCCCGGTTACCGGCAGCATGTCCCGCTCCGCAGTAAATTTTGCCGCCGGCGCGCAGACGCCGTTGGCCAGCATGATTACGGCCGGCTTGCTGGCGCTCGCGCTGGTGGCGCCGACCGGCTGGCTGGCATTGCTACCAATGCCGGTGCTGGCTGCAACCATCATCGTCGCCGTGCTGGGCATGCTGGAGCTGGGAACGCTGCGCACCGCGTGGCGTTACGACCGTGGCGACGCGCTGGCCTGGTTTGCCAGTGCTACCGGCGTCGTCGCGCTGGGCGTGGAAGCGGGAGTACTGGTGGGAGTTGCACTGTCGATGGGCACCCTGATCTGGCGCGCCAGCCGGCCACATATTGCAGTGCTGGGCCGCATTGTGGGCACCGAGCATTTCCGCAATATCGAGCGCTATCCGGCCGAAACCCGGCCGGAACTGCTGGCGCTGCGCATCGATGCCAACCTGTTCTTCGGTAACGTGGAAGCGGTGCAGGAGCGTATCGAGGACGAACTGCGCAGCCATCCGACGGCGCGCAACCTGGTGCTGGTGATGACGGCGGTCAGTTCGATCGATACCTCGGCGTTGTTTGCGCTGGCCGAACTGAACACCAGCCTGGCGCGGCGCGGCATCGGCCTGCACCTGGCCGAAGTCAAAGGCCCGGTGATGGACCGCCTGCGCCAGTCCGACTTGCTGCAAACGCTGAACGGCGAAGTTTTCCTCAGCATCGACATTGCCGACAAAAAGTTGCGGTAGCTGCTGGATTGGGTATGATCGCTGCAACATGAGCCGCATATCCTTCAAACGACTTTGCGCAGGCTTGCTATTCGCCGTGTGGGCGCTGGCCGCACATGGTGGCGTCCCTTCAGGCGCCCACGTCCTGTTGCTCAGTTCATACAGCCCGGGCCGGCCCGGGATCGACCGCGTCACCGATGCTTTCGTGCAGCGCCTGCGCGCGAGCGGCATCCCGCTCGATCATATCCATATCGAATTTCTGAACCAGGAGCAGCCCAACGCCGAAATGGTGGCGCCGGCGCGGCGCGCCTTGCTCAGGGCGCAGTATGGCGGCGAGCGTATCGACATGCTGGTTGTGCTGCAGCAGCCGGCGCTGAATTTCGCCTTGCGTGAGCTAACGGATCTTGCGCCGCAAGCGCCGCTGTTGACCGACAGCGAGCCGTCGACCGAGCAATTGGCTGCCAGCAAGCGCCCGGTGTTCCTGTACACGATCGTGCCCGACCTCGGCGCCACTGTTAAGGAGATCATGCAATTGTTGCCGCGTACCCGGCGCGTGGTGATACCGGGCGGCGTCAGCGAGGCTGACAGCGCCTTCCAGCGCAAGGCAGAAGTCGACCTGGCGCCGTGGTTTCGCAGCTTGCAGGTCGAGTTCCTGCAGAACATGAGCTGGGCCGAACAGATGCGCTATATCGGCAACCTGACGCCGGACACCGTGGTGGTGGCCGGCATGTTCAACCGCGATCGCGACGGTTATTCGCTGCCTACCATTGATGCGGCGCGCGACACCATGCGGGCAGCAAATGTGCCGGTATTCTCCCTGTTCGACAGCGTGGTGGGCGAAGGCGCGGTGGGTGGTGCAGTACGCGACCTGGGACAATCCGGCCGCGAGCTGGCGGAGACGGTGCTGGCCGTGGTCGAGGGACGGCAGGCTGCCGGCGGCCCGCTCACCACGGTGCCGGTAGGGCCGGTGCACAGCCTGTACGACTGGCGCCAGTTCGAACGCTGGAACATCGACCCGTCGCCGCTGAAAGGCGCGACTATCCTGTTCCAGCCGCCGTCCTTGTGGCAGGCCTACCGCGGCGCGGTGCTTGGCGCGGGCGGCATGATCGTGTTGCTGGCGGGACTGCTGGCAGCAATGCTGGTGCGGCGGCGCCGCTTCGGTTGAATCCACGCGCGGCTTGATACGTTTCTGCACAATCCCGCCATTGACGCCGCTTGGCCTTTGGCCGTAAGGTACACTCCCGGAACCGTTACCAACCTGAGCTTCGGGAGCACCATGAAACAGATTGTCGCAGCACTCGCCATCGCAGCAGCCTTCAGTTCTCCATCCTTTGCAGCAGCCAAACCCGGTAGTGCCGACGCCCGTTTCACCGCGATCCACAAGGCGGAGTGGAAGTGGCGCCTGCAGCAGCGGCTGGAAGACGATGAAGACGATGTGCGCGGCGTCGAGAGCCGCCTGCCGAACGTCAGCCTGGCGGTGCAGATGGAGCGCCAGAAGAAATGGGAAGAAACGCTGCGCCAACTCGAAAGCATCAAGCCGGAACAGCTTTCGAACAAGGAGCGCATCAACTACCAGGTGTACCGCGCGCAGGTCGCGGCGCTACTGGACAACCAGCGCTTCCGCGAATACGAAAAGCCGCTGAACGCCGACTCTTCGTTCTGGGGCAACCTGGCCGGCGAAGCGCGCAAATCGTTCCGCACCGTCGAAGACTATCGCAATTATGTGGCGCAACTGAATGACGTGCCGCGCTACTTCAGCGAAGAGATCACCAATATGCGAGCCGGCCTGGCGCGCGGCTTCACGCCGCCGAAGATCACGCTGGAAGGCCGCGACAAGTCGATCACTTCCGTCACCGAGGCCAAACCGGAAGACGTGGTGTTCTTCAAGCCGTTCAAGGAAATGCCGAACGTGATTCCGGCCTCCGAACAGGAGGCACTGAAAGCCGAAGGCCTGAAGGCGATCCGCGAAAAGGTCATGCCGGCCCACGCCGAGCTGCTGAAATTCATGCGGGAGGAATACGTGCCGAAGGCCAAGGAGACCCTGGCCGCCGAGAGCTACCCGGACGGCAAAGCGTATTACCAGTCAAAGATTGTTGAATTCACGACCACGACTTTGACTGCCGACCAGATCCACCAGATCGGCCTGGACGAAATGGCGAAGATCCGCGCCGAAATGCATGACGTGATGAAGCAGGTCGGCTTCAAGGGCGACTTGCCGGCCTTCCTGCAATTCCTGCGCACCGACCCGCAGTTCTACGCCAAGACGCCGGAAGAACTGCTGATGCGCGCGGCGTGGATCGCGAAGAAATTCGATGGCAAGGTGGCCGACTACTTTGGCCGCCTGCCGCGCAGCCGTTTCGCCATCATTCCGGTGGCGCCGGAGATTGCGCCGTTCTACACCTCGGGCCGCGGCGGCCCTGGCGGCTATTGGGTCAACACTTATAACCTGCCGGCCCGGCCGCTGTATTCGCTGCCGGCATTGACCCTGCATGAATCTGCGCCGGGCCATGCCTTCCAGATGCCGATCGCACTGGAGCAGAAGGGCCGCCCGGCATTCCGCAACGCTTACATTTCCGCTTATGGCGAAGGCTGGGCGCTGTACTCGGAGCGCCTCGGTACCGAAATGGGCATCTACGAGACGCCATATGAAGTGTTCGGCATGCTGAGCTACCAGGCCTGGCGCGCCTCGCGCCTGGTGGTGGATACCGGCATCCATGCCAAAGGCTGGACCCGCGAACAGGCGCAGAACTACCTGATGGAGAACACCGCACTGTCTTCGCACGAAGTGATGACCGAGGTGGATCGCTATATTTCATGGCCTGGCCAGGCGCTGTCTTACTACCTGGGCGAGATGGCGATCTTCGAAGCTCGCAAGAAGGCGGAAAAGGCCTTGGGCAGCAAGTTCGACATCCGCGCCTTCCACGACACGGTGCTGGAACTGGGTTCGGTGCCGCTGCCGGTGCTGCAGGCACGCATCGACGAATTCATCGCGAGCGGTGGCAAGAGCCCCTATCCGAAAGAATAAGTGCACCTGTGTGGTGCAATGCTCTATGCTGGTGCGAAAAAGTGAAAGAATTCACTTGAAAATACTGGCACGAGTCTTGCAAATATAGGTCACATGACTGATCGCACCACACTGACCGTAACAAACCAGGGGAACCGTCCTATCCAGGTCGGCTCCCATTTCCACTTTTTCGAAGTCGATTCAGCGCTGCAGTTCGAGCGCTGGAAGGCTTATGGCATGCGGCTCGATATTGCGCCGGGCACGGCGCTGCGTTTCGAGCCGGGCAAGGCGCAGACCATCACGCTGGTGCGCCTTGAAGGGGATGCGGAAGTGGCGGGCTTCAGCGCTGGCGCAAGACGATAGGCGCCATCAGCTCGGGATGCTTGCCGAGGTGGCCGTCGAAGCCGGCGCGAATGGCTGCCATGTCCTGTTCTTCATCGCCGGTCAGCCAGATATGCTCGGTCAGGCCCAGGGTCTTGTTCGGGTAATCGATGTACACCAGCACCAGCGGCACCTTGGCGGCCATCGCCAGCTGATAGAAGCCGCTCTTCCAATAAGGCTTGTAGCCGCGCGTGCCCTCCGGCGTGATGCCGACCCAGTACCAGTCTTCCTTCAGCATCGCATCGGCCTGGGCCTGGATCAGGCCTTGCGGCGCGCTGCGGTCGACCGGGGCGCCACCAAGGTAATAGAACCAGCGGCCCAGCAGCGGGATCTTGAACAGGCTGTCCTTGGCCAGCCAGCGGAATGGCAGGTCCAGTGCCCATTTGCCGAGCACGCCGATGATGAAGTCCCAGTTCGAAGTGTGCGGGTAGACCACGGCGATGCCGCGTGGCCCGGGCAGCGGCCTGAACTTCATCTGCCAGCCGAATGCATGCAACATGCGCAAGGCGACGCGCTGCTTTAGTGTTGGCAGTTTGTCCGCCTCTAGCTTATATTGATCCATGCCTTCCCCATTGTTTTGTTGGCACCATTAATTGTTGCTTACTTTTGGTGCCGAAAAATTGTGCGGCGGTATTCTATCCCGCCGGTCAGCCGGGCAGCAAGGTGAAATTATGACAAGGCAAGTGTTGTGCGTCGCTGCTACAACGGCAGCGCTGCCGGCGGCTTTGCTTGCCGCCGACCAGACTTTCGACGTCTGCCACGTGGCCGGCCTGGCCGAGGCAGCGGCAGCCTTGCGCGAACAGCACTTCCCGGTCGGCCTGCTGGTGCTGGACAACTGGACCGGCCCGCTCACCGAACTGGAGCACTTCCTGCGGCGCCATAGCCGGCCGCGCTGGATCGCCATTTTCCTGCCGCAGGCCCTGGAAGAGGCGTCTTTCCGCCAGCTGGTGCATGACCACTGCGTCGATTTCCATACCTGGCCGCTGGATGCGGCGCGCCTCAGCCATACGCTGGGCCATGCGCTTGGCTTGGCGGCGCTTGCCGAGCTCGGCCAGTTGCCGGAAGAGTGCCAGGCGATGCGGCTGACCGGGCGCAGCGCGGCCATCACGCTGCTGCGCCAGCAGGTACTGAAAGTGGCCGGCGCCGACCCGCCTGTGCTGATCTGGGGCGAAAGCGGCACCGGCAAGGAGCTTGTGGCGCGCGCGATACATGAACATTCGGGCCGCAGCGGCGGGCCGTTCGTGCCCATCAATTGCGGTGCGATCCCGGCCTCGCTGGTGCAGTCTGAATTGTTCGGCTACGAGAAGGGTGCTTTCACGGGCGCCGGGCCGGGCAAGTGCGGCCTGATCGAATCGGCCAGCGGCGGCTCCATTTTCCTGGATGAGATTGGCGACTTGCCGCTGGAGCTGCAAGCCAACCTGCTGCGTTTCCTGCAGGAGAAAACCATTTACCGCGTCGGCGGGACGCGCAGTGTGCCGGTCGATGCGCGCGTGATTGCGGCTTCGCACGTCAAGCTGGGCGATGCGGTGGAGCGCGGCCTGTTCCGCGAAGATTTGTTCTATCGGCTCAACGTCCTGACCCTGCAAGTGCCGGCCTTGCGCGATCGGCGCGATGACGTGGTGCCGCTGGCCGATGAAGTCTTCCATAGTTATGCGACCGAACGTGCACGCCGCGTGCGCGGCTTCAGCAATAGTGCACTGCGTGCGCTGCGGGCGCATGACTGGCCCGGCAATGTGCGTGAACTGCTCAATCGCGTGCGGCGCGCAGCGGTCATGGCCGACGGCGCCCTGATCCAGCCGCACGACCTCGAACTCGATGGGGGTGACGGTGCCGCCGTGGCCGCTGACCTCGACACGGCGCGTGCCAGCGCTGAGCGCTTGGCATTGCAGGGACGGATCGATGCCGGTCACAGCATTACATCGGTGGCACGCGAACTTGGCGTGTCGCGCATGACGCTGTATCGACTGATGGCCAAGCATGGCATCCAGCGTCCGTCGCGGCGCGGCGAAGACTGATCGTGTACAGCCGCGTAACAAAGATGTGACAGTGCCAGTCAGGCTTGCATCTCCTATGGTGGTAGGCAGGCTGTGACTGCTGGCGTGTCACAACGACGTGACAAACTGGCCGCCAAGATGCACGCCACTTGCTGCACCGCCGCACCAAAGTCGAGCAATTTCAACAGCTTAGTGAAGGTGGCATCAAGCTTGCGATATCGGTTCAAGCCCCAGCTTTGCGGGCACTTGAAGAACACGACATCAGCGAGGACGAGATGAAGAAAACTATGCTTGCAGCAGCCATCGCGCTGGCGATGGGTAGTGCATTCGCGCAGGAGACACCACCGCCTAACGTCAGCCAGGCCGGGCCGGGAGCCCAGGCCAATGACAATTCCACGGCCACGCAGACCAGTGACAGCAGCCAGGCCAATGCCAACAACAACAGTAGCGGCGCCGCCGATGCGGCGGCCATTGGCGCCGCAGCTGCCAACAACGGCGCAACCGCAACATCGTCGATCAGCAATGCCTTCAATACCTCGACGGCAACCGCAGTCAGCACGCTGACCGGCACCGTCACCAATAACACGATCAACAATATCGGCAATGTAGCCAGCAATGGCGGCAGCGCCAATGGCGGCG
>DASWTB010000341.1:0-7740 GCA_036402315.1 Pseudoduganella sp.
GCGTCGAATTATGCCTAACAAAGCCACGTCGATCACTCCGATCTCCTGCCGACTAGACAGGGGGAATTGTGCTACCAACGTGGGTCAGATTCCGTTGCAACTTTCAGGGGAAAGTGGGTCAGTTTTCAGTGCAACTTAACATACTGCACTGACGGCGCCAAACCGCGCGAACTCTGCTTCTGAATCGGTCAGCATTTCCGATTTGTAGGTGAAGACGTGGTATTCCGGAAGTACATGAAAACCGGTCACCTTGGCGTTGATGCTCTTGGCAAATGGCATTACCTTTTGAATGGCGATTTCGGACAAATCAGAGCCATCTGTCGGAAGTAGAATATGCTTAAACATCGCTTTCTCCCGGTTGAGTCCTCTATTCCAGTTTAGGCCAACATTGCCACGGTTGTGGCTTTACCCACCGTGCGCCCGTCCGGGGGAGCTTAAAGGATGAGTTGTAACTCGCTTCACAGATTGGCGGTGGAGTCTGACCAGACTCTACCGTGAACCTGCCGAAACTGGACGAAGCCTCCACTCAGACAGGAGTTCGCCTCTGATTGGCACGCTGCAGTGGCGTGTTTCCTATATCAGCTAGCATTTCGCAAGGTGAAATCCGTTGATGCATCGGGCGCGTTCTGATGCATAATCGGAATGCAGTCGAAGGATTGGGCATCCTTTTCTCGAAGTAGAACCGCATGATGCACAACTAAGCGCAGCCGGCGCAATGCGACCGGTCTCCGCGATAGGGCGCTAACAGGGGGATCACCCGCGCATCTCCAGGTCGACGCGGTGTGGGCCAAGCCAGGCGATTTTTCCAAAGTACTGATTGAGCGGCAGTGGGCAGTGCCTTTGGTAAGAGCTTGCAAGCAGCCACGCGTAGCTTTTTCAAGTGCCTTAAGGTTTCATGGCGATGCGCAATGCGCGCTGCCAGGTCCATTCACACTTCTGCGGTTCTCGATAGAACGCGAGGAGAAATCCATGTTCACTTTGATTCGCGCGATTGGTAACGTGCCGGCGGGCCAGCTTCAGCCAAGCCAGATCTCCATTACCGGGTCCTGGGCCTGCGCCAATGGAACGATTTCGAATGTTCCGCTGGAGCTGCGGTTTTCCATGATGGGGGCACCCACCAACACCTTCACTGCGACAACCAACAATGGGACGAATGGCCCTGCGGGGACCGTGTCGTTCGTGGTGCCTGCCTGGGCCGGCCTGCAATGCGGGGACAAGCTAAGCTTCGAAGTGCGCGGCTTGTGCGCGGGAGCATTCACGCCCTGGCAAGGCGTCGGTGCGGACGGCCTCGACTGCCTCAGCTGTCCACGCATCCAGCTAAATGCCCCAATGCTTGGCGCATGCAGTGGGACGCCGGCGACGCAGTCCGTCACGCTGTCCGGCGTCGTCATGCTGCCTCCTGGCGCAAGTTCGGCATTTAGCTGGGACTTCGGCGATGGGCAGGTCTCGCCGGCAGGTACCCTCACCAACACCACCAATAATCCCAATCAGCCGCTGCCGGTGAGCGTCGTCCATGTGTACGGTGACAGGTCGACGCCATACCTTGCTTGCCTGAAGCCCGCCAATCTTGAATGTCCCTCGCCCTGCGTGGAGGTACAGACTACCTGCGGAACCACGGGATGCCCTGGCATTTCCGGGACAGTCAGTTACGGGCAATGTACGGCATCTGGCGCGCGCCCGGTCACCATCGATCTTAGCTTCAATCCACCGTTGCCTGCCAACGCCGTCGCACAGATCTCCTGGGCATATGGTGGCCCCAACGTGGCCGGGCAGACAAGCGCAACCCAAACCGTCAACACTGCCGGCGGGCCGGTCGCCAGCGTCCAGCACACCAGCGAATTTATGCACCGGAGTGGCGGGTACGTGATCACGGCGACGGTGGTGCTGGTCATTGGAGGGCAGGTATGTCCGCTCGCCAATTCCACAGTGACTGTCGTTGCGCTTCCCCCGCCGTGCATCCCGTGCCCGGATCCCGGCAATCCCGTTACCGTAACGGTGACGGTGCCATCGGCTCCCCAATGGTGCGCGCCGATGACAACGGCGCTCAGCGCAACACTGAACGCGCAGTTGAACTGGCTGCCGCCAGTTCCGACCAACCCGCCGGTGCCGGCACGCTACGATTGGACGATCACCACACCAAGCGGAGGTGCTGGTACCGCGACCGCCTCTAATACCACGCCAACGATCTCCACGGCTTCCGGCTGGAGCGGCGGGGCGGCGACAGCGAACGGGGCGCTGAACCTCAGCGCTGTCGGCACGTATTCCGTGGCGGTGGCGGTTGTCTTCGGGACCGGCTCTGGTCTGCCGACGGATGCCAGCGGCGCGGTCACCTGCAACCTGACAGGATCCGCCACTTTCGCGCTGGCCGCTTGCCAGAGCAAGCCGTCCGAGTGCCCGACGGTCGACTCGCTCAGCTTTAGTTCAGGCTGTTTCGATTCGATGACGATGGCGCCGGTGAATATCACGGCGACCGCCGCGATCAGCGATCCCTCCGGCATCGCGCAGGGGTTCGATTGGGATTTCGGCGATCCAGGATCAAGCGGCAATACCATCACGACCGCGACGCCGGTCGCGACCCACAGCTACATGGCGGGCGGGAGCTTCACCGTTACCTGTCGTGTGCGCAGTTCGGATCCGAACTGTCCACCGTCCGCGCTGCTCGCCTCAACGCTCAGCATTCCAGCATGTAGAATCGTCCGTCCAAGTTGTGATGTCTTGCTGTGGACCGCGCTGATCATGATGGCGGTCGGTGCACTGGCGATTATCATCGGTTGCCTGATCGCGACGTATGTGGCGCCACCTGCAGGTCCGATCGCCGGCCTGGTCGTTTCGATTGTCGGCGGTGCGATTGCGCTGATCGGCCTGATCCTGTGGATCATCTGGTGGGCGGTGTGCCGGTTCTTTACGGCTTGCCAGGTGATCCTCGCCGCCATTGACTTCATCATCGCTATGATCGTCGTCTTCGGTGTCATCGCCCTCATCATTGCGATTGTCGCCGCGATCACGCAGGTGAGCTGGCCATGCTTCTTCCAGGCGATCGTGACTACGGCATTCTGGGGATTCCTCCTTGGACTGATGTATCGGATCGCGCGGGCGGTAGGCTGCCTGGTCCCAGGGCCGGGCGCATCGGCGGGGGCTTCCTCGGGGAGTCCCCTCACGGGGAGTTCCGGTACGAAGATGCGCCAGCATGGTGGGGGATTCGCGGCATACGCGCGCAGCGAGCCAGATCCAGCCCTGCCGCTGCGCGGCATGGGGGATGCCATGGCGCGCGTAACGGCGGCCATGGGAATTCACCCTTGCTCCGGGTGCCAGCAGCGCGCTGCGCAATTGAACGCCTTACTGCCATTTTCGCGCGGAGATTAACGCTGCATGGGGAAGTGGCGATGCGATGACCTAAAGCCGTTCACAGGAACAGCGGTGGATACCCGCGCGAAGGCGACGCGGTGAGGCAAGGAGGAATGGCGAACGGCTTGTTTGTACCATCTTGTTCAGGCCCCTTTTCGGCCCAGGTGAAGCAAAGGGGACTTGACTGGATATATGGTGGCTACCGGCCAAGCGCGGCGCGATGGCGTGTGACGCCATCGATGATCGGCCGCATCACGACCGGATGAAGCAAGTCCAAGGCGTCGATCCGGCTCGTTAAGACCTCACCAGGCAAGTGCAACGCGTCGCCTTTGAAAGCAAAGACAATTTTGTTGAGCGAATCAAACGCGGCAACGACAATAGTTGCACCATTGAATGCGTGCTGAATGCGCGTGACCATCGCGGGTGCGTCCGATTCGTCGCCCAGTATATTGACGATCATGATGCCGTCTGGCTTTAACGCGTGAAAGCAAGTCTCGTAGAAGCGCTGGCTGCACAGTTGCGCCGGTTGCCCGTCCTTGTCAAAGCCATCGACCATCAAGACGTCGAACTGGCTTGCCGCTTGCTCGATGAATGTGGCGCCGTCAATGCAGTGGATCTGGAAACGGTCGTCGTCGTTGGGAATGCAAAACTGATCGCGCAAGGCGATGACTTCGGGGCTGATTTCCGCCACAGTAATCGAAGCGTGTGGCAGATGGTGGTGGCAGAACTTCGCAAGCGATCCGCCTCCCAAACCAATCATGGCAATGTGGCGCGGGTCGGGATTGAACAACAGGAAGCCCATCATGGTTTGCGTGTAACCCACGATCAGCTCATTGGGGAAATCGATATGCATTTCACTTTGTAGCGACGAAGCGTCGAACAGCAAAGATAGGGTTTGGCGCTTCCTGTAAACGACAGGCTTGCCTGCCACTGTCAGCGTCAGTAGCAGCAGGATATGGCGCATGTGCTGGGCGACTCTGCTCGGTGCTGGAAAAAGACTGTCAGCGAGGAGCAACGACACAATCTTCTGACGCAACTGTCTCATGTGCATGGGGGACAATGCTGGGATCAGATTTCTGTTGGCAAGGGACGCCATGCTGTTCCGCATATGCAGTTCAAAAAATGGTGGCAAGCGGGAAGCCGGCAGTCTGGTAAAGCGCATATCAGAATTCTATGATGATGTGATGTTAATGTTTGCAGCGTAGCATGCGCTTTTGGTACGCGTCCAGCCTCGTCGACGTCGACGCCGGTCTCGGTAATAAGGGTAGTGAGGTGAACTCTGAGCGGCCACTCGTTTGCCGCGTATTTGGCGCCACACCTCGACTGGCGTGCCCCAGCGGGAGGCGGCCAACTGTGCCACGCGATCCGCAAATCGAACGGCAGATTTTCCAATGCCAGGCAAAGACGCGGCAAGTACTGTTGTGACTAAAGACCGCACCGCCCCTCAACTGCTACACAGAACACGAGACAGTAATCGAAAGCGACGTTATACAGAAACGTGAGGTGGCGATGTAGGAAATACAGGGCTGAATGAAAGGTTCCAGCCGCCTTCCTCCGCGAGGTGATGAAGTCGGCTGTTGCCGACACACCCCTACGTTGACTGGACTGACGCACGCTGTGTCACATTGATCGCCAGCTATGGACTTGGGCAGCGAAGAGTGCAGCTGAAAGGCTTTGTCGCAGGGATTCTTAGCTGCTCACCAACCAAGGTGGAGCCGCGGGTGCTGGGTTCGCCTAAATCCTGCCTATGCTGGCGGCTGCGCCAGCGCCAGTGCCAGAGCCTCGTCGATGGCCACGTATAACGCCTCAAGGTCGACCGGCTTGGTCAGGTAGCGGAAGAAGCCGGCTTCGATTCCGCTGCGGACCTCCCCGCGCATGGCATTCGCTGTCAGCGCGATCACCGGAATGTGGGCGGTGCGAACGTCGGCGGCCAGCATTTTTTTCGCCTCGTGGCCGCTCATGCCGGGCATGTTGATGTCCATCAGGATCAGGCTTGGCTGCCGGCTGATCGCCAAGGCAATGCCCTGCGGCGCATCGGTCGCGGTAAGCAACTGCAGATCCCCGCGAAATCCGATGACGTCCTCGATCAGCTGCAGGCTGGCCGGATTGTCTTCGATGTACAGGATGGTGGCCGATTTAATGCCGCTGGCGATCTTAGGCGGGGCAGTGAAGACGGCGACATCGTCCACTGACCCCAATGGATCTTGCTGCAAGGCCGGTAGTTCAATCCAGAATTCGCTACCGACACCGACCGTGCTGCTGACGCCCATGGTGCCGCCCATGAGCTCCACCAGGCGCTTGGTCACCACAAGGCCAATACCAGTACCTTGTTCCGCACCGGCTTCCTGGCCGAGGCGGTTGAAAGGTTGAAACAGCGCATCCTGTTGTTGCTGATCGAGCCCTATACCGGTGTCCTGCACCGTAATGCGCGCCATCTGAGCAGTCTGCAATGAAACATTTAGCGCCACGGTACCGTCTTTTCGGTTGTACTTGATCGCGTTCGACAGCAGGTTCAGGACGATTTGCTTGAGGCGCGTACGGTCGGCCTGCACCAGCACAGGCTCGGCCTCCGGAAGCAATATACGGACGCCGCGTTGGGTAGCTTGCCCTTCGAGCATGGACACGGCCTCGGGTAGCAGCAGTCCCAGTTGCACGGGTTCCAGTGACAAGCTCATATTGCCGGATTCGATTTTTGCCAGATCGAGGATTTCGTCGATCAGGGCCAGCAGGTGTTTGCCGGCAGTGACGATATTGAGGACAAAGTTGCGCTTCTGGTCCGTGGACGCTGGCAACGCCTCGTTGGCCAGCAACTGGGAGAAACCGAGGATGGCATTGAGTGGTGTGCGCAGTTCGTGCGACATGCTGGTCAGGAAGCGGTCTTTGGCGCGATTGGCGCGCTCCAGTTCGTATCTTTGCTCGTTCAGGGCTCGCTCAATGAGTTTGCGCTCGGAGATGTCGCGAATCGCCGACGATACGAGCACACCTTCTTCCGTCTCCAACGGTGACAGGCTGATTTCGACCGGAAATTCGGTGCCGTCGCGGCGCAGGCCGTGCAGCTCCAGCCCTGCGCCCATTGCACGGGGGCGTGGTTGGCGGACGAAGCCATGTCGTAACGTTGGGTGTTGGTCTCTGTAGCGGGCGGGAATCAGGACTTCGATCGCCTTGCCCAGCAACTCAGCACGCTGATAGCCAAATAATTGCTCAGTCCTCGAATTGACCAGCACAATTTCGCCCACCTGATTGACAATGACTATTGCGTCGGGCGCCGATTCGAGTAAGCCGCGGAACTTTTGCTCCGCTTTCTTTCGTTCGCTGACGTCGCGGATCGCACTGATGATAAAGGTGCCGGCCTCGGTTTCAATTGGCGACAGGCTGATCTCGATCGGGAATTCAGTTCGGTCCTGACGTAGCCCATGGAGTTCCAGTCCCGCCCCCAAGGCGCGGGGCAGCGGCTGCTCAATGTAGCTCGTGCGGTGACCTACATCCGTGTCGCGGAATCGCTCCGGTAGCAGCACCTCAATACGCTGCCCAACAAGTTCATTGGGTTTGTAGCCAAACAGTCGATCGGTCCGTGTGTTGGCCAGGACGATGGTGCCAGTGAGATTGGTGACGATGATACTGTCCGGGGTGGATTCGAAAACGTTGCGAAACTTTGCCTCCATCAGTTGGCTGTCGCGCATTGCCTTCAACAGGGTCCTATCTCTTGTGGTGGAGAGGATGTATTGAATTTGGCCCTGGTCGTCGGGAATCGTGACGCATGAGGCGTCAATGTAGATTAGGCTGCCGTCCTTCTTCTTGCGCAGCATTTCATAATCGCAGTTGCCATGGTCGTCCAGCTTGCGCCCAATTTCACTGTCGGCTTTAGCTTGGCCTGGCAGTGAGATCAATGACCACAGATTACTGCCGATAGCCTCTTCGGCGCCGTAGCCAAAAATGCGCTCGGCGCCACTGGTCCAGCGCAAGATGATACGATCGCGTGTCGTGACAATCACGCCACCAGGCGCCTCGGCCAGAATCAGCTGGTCCAGATCATCATGCATAAGCTTCGAGTGTCGCCGATTGTTATTCTGATTAGATGGGAGTTGTTCAAAACTAATCAATTCCGTCAACGCTGTCAACGCTGTCAACGCTGTCAACGCACTTCAAAATCGATACTGTTGCTCGCGGAGGGAATGTTTGGCGGTCATCGCGAGGCGCGGCGGGTGATTGCCAGCGCTTTATGCGATCGCTGCCCACATGTCGCCCCAGCCGGTCAATGGATGCAGCGGTGGTGGCCGGCGGTCCGTGGGCATAGCAGGAAAAGTCCCAGTAACCTGACAAGGAAGGAATGGCATGCGCTGCCCTATCCGGGTGAATTCGGGGGCGCAGCCTGTGTCGGTGGCGATCCCGCGCGAC
>DASWTB010000342.1:0-6312 GCA_036402315.1 Pseudoduganella sp.
GGTCACCGAAGTGAGTGCGCAAATCGGTTCGTCCACAGAGGGAACGGGCCAGATTGAACGCAGCGCATCGCTGCAGACCGGCTTTGGCAGCCTCGATGAAAAGGGCTGGAGCGTGGTGTTCTCGCTGGATGCGCTGAAGCGCGACAAGCTGCAGCAAACCGACGTTGCCTACCTGCGCGGCAGCGATTTCCGCGGCTACGCCAACGGCACGCTGGCATGGACCCCGACCAATTACTACGGCGCTTCGGATGCGACCAGACAACTGGGCGGCGTGCAGGGCCCGCTGCAGGTGCAGAACTACGGCGACATCACGCCGGGCAAGAGCGGCAAGGTGCTGGCTTATAACCCGGCCGAATTCCGCACCCTGATTCCGGGCGTGGAGCGCGTGCACACCTCGCTGCGCGCCACCCTGAAACTGAATGGCGATACCGAAGTCTACGCTGAGGGCCTGTATGGCTACTCCTGGGCGGAGCAGACTTTTGGCGCGCCGCTGACCGTGGGCAGCGGCCTGCGCGCATGGAACAACGGCAAGCAGGCGCTGGACAACATCACCGTGGCGCTGCCGGTTGGCCACCCGAACAATCCTGGCACGTCGCCGCAGCCCTTCACCGCCACCCTGTTCGACCTTGGCCCGCGCCTGAAGGAAGACAAGGTGGACTTCTACCGTGCACTGACCGGCATCAAGGGCATCTGGAATGGCTGGGATTACGACGCATCCATCGCGCGCTCCGGCAGCCAGCTGAAGGAAACCGTGCAGAACTTCGTCAACCGCTACGAGTTCGAAAAAGTGCTGGCTGAGGGCAGCTACAACTTTGCTGACCAGTCGAACAACAGCGAAGAGGTGCGCAACCGCCTGCGCCTGTCGACGCTGCGTCCTGCCCAATCGAAGCTGGCCGTAGCCGACTTCAACGCATCCAAGGAACTGCTGGACCTGCCGGCCGGCGCGCTGGGCTTCGCTTTCGGCGGCCAATGGCGCCAGGAGGAAATGAATTCCAATACCTCGACCGCCGTGCTGTCGGGTACCGAACTGCGCCCGGCGATCAACATCATCAAGGGCAAGCGCGAAGTGACCGCCGCTTTTGCCGAATTCAATGTGCCGGTGCTGAAAGACCTGACCGTCAACCTGGCCGGCCGTGCCGACAAATACAGCGACTTCGGCTCCGCCTTCTCGCCGAAAGCCAGCGTGCGCTACCAGGCCGCCCCGTGGCTGCTGCTGCGCGGCACCGTGTCGCGCGGCTTCCGCGCACCGTCGCTGCCGGAGATCACCAATTCGACTTCGGTCAGCTACGGCTCCGTGATCGACAAGAAAGACCCGATCACTCCAAGCCAGCCGCGCGGCATCACCAACATCACCGTCGCCAATACCGAACTGTCGCCTGAACGTTCGAAGAACGTGAACCTGGGCTTCGTGGTCTCGCCATCGGCCAACAGCAGCGTGGGCGTGGACTTCTACCATATCCGCACCAACGGCGTGATCGATACCGAAAGCACCGATACCATCCTGGCCAACGAAAGCAGCCACCCTGAGAAGGTGGTGCGCGATGCCCAGGGCCGCATCCTGACCCTGTACCGCCAGTACGCCAACCAGGGCGAGCGCGTGGTCAGCGGCATCGATGCCGACCTGCGCTACAAGCTGCCGAAGACGGCCTACGGCAACGTGACCCTGAATGCGCAGTTGAGCCGCGTGTTCAAGTACGAGCAGCCGCTGTCGAACGGCGAGCCGCTGACCAACGGCGCCGGCACCAACTATTTCGGTTCGATCCCGAAATGGCGCGGCACCGCCAGCGCTACCTGGGAGCTGGGCCAGTGGACCACCAACGCTGCATGGAATTATGTTGACGGCTACGATCAGACCACCCGTCCGGGCGAACGCGTAAAGCCTTTCGCCACCGTGGACCTGAATGTGGGCTACAAGATCAGTGCGGCCACCAGCGTGAACCTGCTGCTAGCCAACGCCTTCGATCGCAAGCCTTCGTGGGACAGCTCGTTCACCTTCTTCGACTTCACGCAAGGTGACCCGCGCGGCCGCTTCGCCTCAGTCAAGCTCAATCACAAGTTTTAATGATGGAGGCGCGGTAGCTGCTGGGAGTGGTGCCCATCCGCTCGCGGAAGGCCGTGGCGAAATTGCCGGCATTGGCAAAGCCCAGCAGCAGCGCGATATCCTGCACGTCCATGTCGGTATCGCGCAGCAGGTGCATGCCGCGCTGGATGCGCGCTTCGCGGATATAGGCAAACACGGTCATGCCGGTGTGGGTGCGGAACAGCTGGTTCAGCTTTTCGCGGTAGGTACCCACGCTGGCGGCGATTTCCGCCAGGCCGGGCAGGGCAGCCAGGTTGTCGTAGATCAGGCGCTTGGCGGCATTGACGATCACCGAGTCGGTGTCGACCGGCTCGGCCACCGTGGCCTCCGCCGGGGGCCGCTTCATCAAATTCAGGTGCACGTGGATGCGTGCCGCCAGCTCACCCGGCGTAAACGGCTTGCTGACAAAGTCGACGCCGCCCAGCTGAAGGCCCATGATGCGGTCTTCCACCGCCTCGGTGCCGCTCAGGAAAATGATCGGGATATCGCGCGTGGCCGGATTGGCTTTTAACAGGCGGCAACAAGTGTAGCCGTCCATATTCGGCATGCGCACGTCCAGCAGGATCAGGTCAGGCCGGCCCGATAGCGCCAGCTGGTATCCCTGTTCGCCATTGAACGCCACCGATACCCGGTAGGGCATTTCGCTTAACAGGTCGACGAGCATGCGTTGTTCGAACGCGGAATCATCCACGATCAAAATATTCCGCACTTGTGCATCGCTGGTCAGGTACATGGTTGTTCAGGGTGGGGCCGTGTTGCTTATTATGCCCATGTTTAAAAAAATGTTGCGCATTTCACATGGGGCAAAGGCATTGTCTCCTCTGGCAAAAGTAGTGTGCGCCGCAACAACGCCGAATGGAAAGAAGATAGCGACGTTCCTTGCAAGAGTGATTTTTGGTGAGTCTTTTAGGGGTGTTTTCGCGGTTCAATTGAGTCTGAAGCATTCAACTGGTTAAATTAAACCAACTGACTAGGAGGCAACATGAAACATACCGACTTTGGCCAAATGCCCTGCCCGATCGCGCGTAGCCTCGGCAAGGTTGGCGAGTGGTGGAGCATCTTGATTCTGCGCGATGCGTTTTACGGCCTGACCCGCTTCGACGAATTCGAGAAGAGCCTGAAGATTGCGCCGAACATGCTGACCCGTCGCCTGGCCGGCCTGGTCGAGGGCGGTTTGATGGAACGCCGCCAGTACAGCACCCGTCCGCCTCGCTACGAGTACATCCTGACCAAGGCTGGCCGCGACTTCAAGCCTGTTCTGCTGGCTTTCATCGCCTGGGGTAACGAGCACCTGTCGCCGGAAGGCGCCAGCTTGCTGGTGGTGAGCCGCGAAACCGGCAAGCCGGCCGACCAGGTTCTGGTCGATGCAAACAGCGGCCTGGCCATTAATGACGAGGACTATATGTTCGCGCCAGGGCCTGCCGCACCGGAAGTGATGCGTAACCGTATCACTGAAGCCAGCCGCCGCATGCCTAATTAGGCAGCAGCTGTTCGTAGACCGCATTTGCGATCTGCGACAGCTCTTTCTTCCCGACGGCAGCTGACAGCGCATAGCCGAAGCTGCCGTCGATCCAGTAGAACACTCCGACATTGCCTTCCTGCGCGAACCGGAATCCGGTGTCGCGGTTCTGTTTTTGGCCGGAACTGACGTAGAGCGTCAGGCGCTGGCCGCTGGCGTCGGCGTACATGAACTGGGCGACCGGGCCGGTGTCGCCGGGCAGCAGGCGTCCTCCTACCAGCTCATATCCCTGTTGTGCCAGTTGCGGCGGGCGCAGCTGCTTGCCCAGGCGTTTCGACAGCCAGGCCACCAGGTGCGGCTGCTGGTCGGCGCCGACTTCCACCGGGTGTTTCACTTCGGGCGTGTAGACGGCGTGGGCGATGGCGGCCTGGCGTGGCAATTCAGCCAGCGTCCGCGCGGCACCGCCGGCCGTGACTCCGGCCCCCGTGCCGCCTTCTGCGCCCCGCAGCGTCCAGCCGGCCGCGCCGCCGATCACGCCGGCACCGACGGCCACGGCCAGCATGGCTGCCATGCGGCGCCAGCCGGGGATGGTCCACGCCGGCTCGCCGGCCCGGCCGGAGCGGCCAGCGGCGGCGTCACCTGGGCCGCCACCTTCTGCGCCGGGGCTGGGCGGATGCAGCTTGTCGGGGACGCGGGCGTCGAGCATGTCGTCGAACAGGGCGTGCAGGGCGGCGTTCTGCTCGCGGTAGGCTTGCAGCCGCGCGGCTTCGATGGGATGCTCGGCCAGGTAATGCTCGACCGCTGCCTGCCGATCCGGCGTCAGGCGGCCATCGACCCAGGCTTGCAATTCAGCTTCGTTCATTTCACGACTTTCAATGTGGCGGCGGGCGACTGCCCCGCCATCAGCCGCCGCAAATTCTCGCGTGCGCGGCTCAGGCGCGACATCACGGTGCCAAGCGGGATGTCGAGCGTGGCGGCCACGTCTTCGTAGCGCATTTCTTCCAGTGCCACCAGCAGCAGGACTTCGCGCTGGGCGGCAGGCAGTTGCTGCAAGGCGCGCTCCAGGTCGCGCACGTCGAGCGATGCCGATCCTGGTGCGAAGGGCAGGTCGCCATCCTCCAGCTCCACGGCTGGAGGCGGCGCGCGCCGCAACTGGTCGACGTGCAGGTTGTGCATGATGCCGAACAGCCAAGCGCGCAGGTCCCCGTCCGGCCGCCACTGGGCGATGCGCCCCCAGCCGCGTTCCACGGTGTCCTGCACCAGGTCGTCCGCGCTGGCGCTATCGCCGGTCAACGCCCGCGCGTAGCGGCGCAGGCGCGGCAGGCAGGCCAGCAAACGATCGTGCACATCCTGCATGCGCTCAATCCTTGACCACGTGCCAGACATCCTTGACGTTGTCGCCCGAGCGGTCGCCGGCCTTCTTGTCGCCGACAAACAGATAAAGCGGCTTGCCTTTGTAGGCCAGCTGCTTGCTGCCGTCATCGCGGGTGATGGCGGACCACGGCGCGGCCAGTGCGCCGGTGGCGGGAACGGCGGGCCAGTTTTTCAGGCAACCATCGACGCAGGCGCTCTTGCCGCTGCCGGCAACGTCCTTGTCGAAGGTGTAGACGGTCATGCCGGCGGCATCGACGTAGACGCCATCGGCTTTTTTCAACGGTTCGGCAGCGACGGCAGCAGTGCTCAGCAGGGCGGCCAGGGTGAGGACGATGACTTTCATTTTTAACCTCCATGTGTGTTGAGTATTGCGTATACGTAGCGTGTGGCCACCTTATTCCATCCTGCCTGAGAATATTTTCCTGCCTATTCTGTCACGGAGGATGCGATGAACAATTTCATGCGTGTAGCTGTGTTGTCGGCCCTGCTTGGTGTGGGAAGCGCCTGGGCTGAAGGGCTGGTCAAAGCGGACCAGAAAATGCTGACCGACTTGGCAATGGCCAATATGGCGGAGATCGAGACCGCCAAGCTGGCCTTGCAAAAGACCCAGAGCGACAGGGTCAAGAGCTTCGCCCAGCAAATGGTCGACGATCACACCAAGGGCCTGGAAGAAGTGCGCAAAGTCGCGGCAGCCCGCAGCCTGACCCTGCCGACCGAACTGGATGCCAAGCATAAAGCCATGGCCGCCAGGCTGGAAAAACTGTCCGGCGACAAGTTCGACCGCAGCTATATGGAACAGGCCGGGGTGCAGGCCCACAAGGAAGCGCACCAGCTGGTGAGCAAAGCCGAATCCTCGGCCAAGGACAGTGAGTTGAAGGCCCTGGCCACGCGCCTGCAGCCAACCATCCACCAGCACCTGAACAATGCCGAGCAGTTGAACGCAGCCATCAAGGGCGGCAGCCCGACCATGGGCAGCAGCGGCACCCAGGGCAGCACGGGTTCCGGCAACAAGGCGCAAACCGAAGCCGACGGCCACGACCATGGCACTACCGGCGGCAACAAGCCGGATTCCAGCACCCGCGACACCAAGCCGGAACGACGCTAAACACAGCGGCGGCAGGCTGCGTTGTACTTCGTTACGCAGGATTAAGCTACTTGAACACCAAAAAGTCCGGTCGTGCGGTATGATTCTTTACTGCAACACCTATTTCAAGGATATCAAGTAGTGGATTTGTTCGCGCTCGACGAAGAGCTGGCCCAGTGGGAAGCAGAATTGCCATATTCTGAGGGCGAACATCGCCTGCAACTGCTCTCCCGCCTGGCCTGGCACCTGCGCCAGCGCGACGGTGTGCGTTCGGCGCAACTTGTTGCGGAAGCAACTCCGCTGGCCAATCTTTTG
>DASWTB010000343.1:0-9536 GCA_036402315.1 Pseudoduganella sp.
ATCGAACCCGTCTAAACGGCTTTGCAGGCCGTTTCGCTGCTCTAAAATCAAGCACTTAGGCGGGAACCTCACCTCACGCCTCATGAGCTCGCTCAAATCGTTGCTTGAGCTCGCTCAGAACGCCGTCCCTGCTCACAGTGCTACACCAAATCCCGAGGCCGCTAGCCCGCAGCGAAAGGGCACATGACACGCTATCGAACCACGGCAGACATTTTGTCGATTACATATGTCAGCATCCAGTTCTCGTGCTCAACAAACGCACCATGCTAGTTTGGCTCTGTGCCGAGTAACCGCCGGCTATGTTCGACTGCCGCATGAATATCAATCTATCTCGGCACCATATCCCATCGGTCACCTCCTACGCTTCGCTCGCTGGTGCGGCAAGCTTGCCATCAACATTCCAGAGCTAGAAGTGCGAACGCATGAACAGCACTTAGCTGCGCACCTTCAATGTTCGGAACGCACGCCAATCGACACGTATTTGTGAACGATCCGGCTGACGACCGGCCCTAACGCGCCCGGATTGTCGATGTTGGCCGCATATGTGAGGAGGAGATCACGTTTGATTCTTTCTATAAGAGATAAATATATGTTAAAGGTCGTGAAAAAGCGTGTTGATACGCGTTGTCGGTCGTGCACTTTTCAGCTTGGGTGCGTTCCTATCTGGTATGTCGGTTCAAATCTTTAATTGCATTAGCCCAGCATATCGAACAGCGATACGGGCTTGGGATTGTCACTCAGCCCGAACATCGTGCTGCTGCCCATACGGGCCTGCGCGTACTGCTGCACCAACACGCTAGCTTGGCGGCTGATCGCTTCGGTCATCTGGGTTTTCGACGCGGTCAGCTTGTTGACTTCACCTCGTACCGCGGCGGTCTGCGTTGCCAGCATGCCACCCTTGGCCATTTGCAGCGTGACCTTGCTCGCCAGTTGTTCTGCGAGGCCGTTGCCAGGCGATCCGAACAGGCGCGACACCTTGTCCGGCTCGGCCGCGATGGACGCGCGCAGCTTTGCTTCGTCGAGCACCAGCAGTTTGTCACCGCGTGCGATTCCGATCTCCGCCAGCGCGTCGGTGTTCGCGCCCCTGAGGACATTGCTGACCTGCTCTTGGACGCGGGTGATCGTCGCACCGTTGGCGCCGCCCCCCGTGTTCAGTTCACGCAGCTTATCCTTGAGGGTATTGAACGCGCTAACAAAATCCTTCACATCCTTTACGATCGCGGAAGCATCGCGCGGAACCTTGCCATCGCCGGTGGCGTTCGGGCTAAACGTTGCCGGTTTGCTTCCAATACCTGCACCGGCGGAAGGCTTGCCGCCCGAGAGCGTGCTCATACTCTCCCGGAACTGGTCGAGTGCGATGGCCATTTTCCCGAGGTCCGACAGGCGCGCGCCATCACGTTGCAGACGTGCCTCGATGTTTTGCAGGCCCGGATTCTTAGTCAGCATCGATTTCGTCAACGTCGTGTACAACCCCGTTGGGGCATTGGTGCCGCGTGGATCCAGTGCCGGGGATGAAAAGGGAATTTTCATGGAAGTTTTGTGCGCTTTAATGTGGGCATCGAATGGGGTGCAGCGTAATACAGCGTCGCGACCAGTCTAGGTCCCGAAAGTGGACGGCGCTAGCCATGTGTCAGGAAACACGATGATGCCCGCCAGACACCAATCTTTGCCCGACTATAAGATTGGTGCCTGGCGTGCACCAGCGTGCCGCCCTAGGCGTAACTACCGGGATCAAGTATCGACAACTAGACTGCCTCTACGATTTCACTGCACATAAGGAAGCCATGACCACCACCGTAGAGCGCGACCTGTCGCAACCCATGCGCCACCTGATTCACGTACGCGACCACCTGATCGCGACCGACGCGCCTGTGGCACAGGGCGGTCGCGACGCCGGGCCCTCCCCGCACGACCTGTACGACGCGGCCCTCGGCGCATGCATCGCCCTCACGGTGGTCTGGTTCGCCAAGCGACGTAACATTCCAGTCGGGCCGGTACAGGTCCGTATTGATCGCGACGAAAGCTCCGAGCGAGAGGGCGTCTACCGGCTCGCCGCCGTCGTGGCACTTGGTGGAGCGCTGAGCGATACACAGCGAATGGAGCTGCTTGCGGCGGCTTCCAAATGCCCCGTACACAAGCTGATGACCGAAGTAAAAACAGAAATTACCACGACGCTCGCCTGAGAATAGCCATGACCATGTTAACGATGTTGGAATCGCACGACAAGGACCTGGGCGGCGGCTTCATGGTACGCCGGGTGCTACCGTCTGCCGCAAGGCAAGCGGTAGGGCCGTTCGTCTTCTTTGATCACTTCGGCCCGCTGGAGATCGGCCCAGATGCCGACCACGACGTGCGCCCGCATCCGCACATCGGTCTGGCGACAGTGACCTATTTGTACGAGGGCGAAACGGAGCACCGCGACAGCGTCGGCTCGGTCCAGCGCATCACACCAGGTGCACTTAACTGGATGACATCTGGGCGCGGGATCGTCCACTCAGAGCGCACGCCCTTCGAGCTAAAGGGAAAGGCGCGTCGCAGCCACGGTCTGCAACTCTGGGCGGCACTGCCAGTGGATGACGAAGAAACGGCCCCCAGCTTCGCCAGCACCCCGGCGAGCGCTATCCCGATGGTGCGGTTCGACGGCGGCGAAGCGCGGATACTGATTGGCAGCGCCTTCGGCAAAACATCACCGGTGGAAACCTTTAGCGAGACCTACTACGTCGACATCAAGCTGGACGGCGGCAACGCCATGGTGATCGACCACCTGCCCGAGGAGGCAGCGATTTATCCCGTGCTCGGCCGCCTGGAGGTCAATGGCCAGGCGCTGGAGCAGCACACCATGGCCTACCTGGGCAACGCAGCGTCGGTGCGCGTCTCGGCTGGGGTGGACGCACGATTTGTCGTGATCGGCGGCGCGCCGCTGGACGGTCACCATCACATGTTCTGGAATTTTGTATCGTCCAGCCGCGATCGAATTGCCGTCGCCTGCAAGGATTGGGAACAGCAGCGCTTCGACCCTATCGACGGCGAGACTGAATGGACTCCCCTACCCCGCCCATTCCTGTAGCAAAAGCAGAACGCGCTTTGTTGTGCGGCCTGTTTGGCCGATCCGGCGACGGGTCGGCCAGATATCTTTCAACGTGCAACGAACCACTTCAGAAAGGATGGCCGGATGATGGCTTTCAAAGAAACCAAGCTCCCCGACAGTGCGCCTTTCGCCGCTAAGGCATTGGGCTGGGTCGACGACCGCTTCCCGTTGTCAAAGCTGTGGAACGATCAGTGGGGCAGCTACTACGCCCCAAAGAACTTCAACTTCTGGTACGTGTTCGGGTCACTGGCCTTGCTGGTCCTGGTATTGCAGATTGTGACAGGCATCTTCCTGGTGATGCACTACAAACCCGCAGCAACGCTTGCCTTTGCTTCGGTCGAATACATCATGCGTGAAGTGCCGTGGGGGTGGCTGGTGCGGTACATGCATTCGACCGGCGCCTCCGCCTTCTTCATCATCATCATCTATCTGCACATGACGCGGGCTCTCCTGTACGGCTCGTATCGCAAGCCGCGCGAGTTGATCTGGCTATTCGGCTTCGGCAATTTCCTCTGCCTGATGGCGGAGGCCTTCTTCGGCTACCTGCTTCCATGGGGCCAGGTGTCGTACTGGGGATCGCAAGTCATCATCAACTTGTTCGGCGCCATTCCGCTCATCGGCCCCGACTTGTCGTTGTGGATACGCGGCGACTACGTCGTCTCCGACGCCACACTGAACCGTTTTTTCGCGTTACATGTTATAGCCATTCCCCTCGTACTACTCAGCATGGTCACCGCCCACCTGATTGCGCTCCATGAAGTTGGATCGAACAATCCTGACGGGATCGAGGTCAAGGACACCGTGGGCACTGACGGGCACCCGCTCGACTCGATCCCGTCACATCCTTACTACACGGTGCACGATCTGTTTGGCGTCAGCGTGTTCCTTGTCATTTTCACCGCGGTGGTGTTTTTCGCCCCCGAAATGGGTGGCTACTTCCTGGAATATAACAACTTCATTCCAGCTGACTCGCTCCAGACCCCTGCCCACATTGTGCCGACCTGGTACTTCACGCCCTTCTACTCGGTGCTGCGGGCGACCACTGCCGACTTCATGTATGTGCTCATGGGCGCCACCGCCATGTACACGTCGCTATTCTGGCTCACATCGCGGCAGCCATTTACCACCAAAATGGTCATGACTGCCGCGGCCGTGCTGGCCATTGCAGCCATGCTCCCGCAGATGCTCGATGCGAAGTTCTGGGGCGTGGTACTGTTCGGCTCGTCCGTACTGATCATCGCCGTGCTGCCCTGGCTGGATCGCTCGCCGGTCAAGTCCATCCGCTACCGGCCAGGCTGGCACAAGATCGTTTATGCCGCGTTCGGACTCTCGTTTCTCACCCTCGGCTATCTGGGCACGCAGCCGCCAACCCCGGCATTCACGCTCGTCTCGCAAGTGTGCACCGTACTGTACTTCGGATTTTTCCTACTGATGCCGTGGTGGAGTTCGAGCGGCACATTTAAGCCTGTGCCATTGCGCGTCACTTTTCACGCACATTAGCCGGGGTGCGCATGGCGTGTGCGCCCGCGCTAAGGCTGCCAGTCTTCATATGGCCGATGCACCCTGGCGTAGGCGCGCTGCAACGAACCATCCCGAGCGGCCGCATCAATAGCGGCGCTCAGGACTCTGTCCACCTGATCGCCTCGCTGGCTGCGCGGGACAATCATTACCTCGTCATAGTCGGCAAAATGCGCGCGTCGAATGTCGGTCAAGCCCAGATGCCTGGAGAGTTGCGTCGGCCTCCTCCTGCGCTATCACCAGCCCGTCCAGCCTGCCGGCGGCAATCTTCTTTAATGCCTGGCCGATGTGGAAAGTTGGTTTGGTAGGAAACCCCCATTGGCCAGGTGGAGCTTCAAGCGCATAGGGATGACCCGCTGCCGCCGCGCAAAATTTTCTTGCGTGTTAACGGCGCCGTCTTGCGGCTGTAGAGAACGAACGTGACAACGCCAAGCTTGGCACGGGTTTACCGGTAGCGTGCGCCGCTGCCATTGTTGTTAAGCCTCATGACGGGAAAGCCGAAGTCCGCCTGGTCTGCGCCGACCTTGAAATGCATGCGCATTATTGGCACAACCTGGTAACGAATCGCCCCGGAAGCCTGTACCGCTGAGGGTGCCCTGCGCGCCGGCCTGATGGCAGGCCAGCACGCCCAGCAGGAGGGCGATACTTGCTGTGCTCAAGGCTGTTTGACCAGAATCACTGCCGGCTTTGACTTTTCCTTCACGAGAAAGACCAGGAACTTGGCGGGCTCGGTAGCACTGGCGTTACGGCCCACGGTATGCAGGTCTTTAGGGCCTTCGTAGAAAGTCTGACCCGGCATCAAAGTCTGCTCCTTGCCACCCTTGACGCCCATGACAATGGAGCCTTCAAGCACGTAGATGAAGCCATGGGCATCGTGGCGATGAACGGGGTCCGCGCCACCAGGTGGGTAATCGACCGTAATCATCAATACTTCCTTCCCTGGCAGGTTAGACATCGCTTTGGACATCAAAGCCGTGACGACAGGATCGGTGGCTTTCGCCGCGGCCGGCGTGCCATGGGCGTGTGCGACGCTCGTGGCTGCCAGAAGGGCACACAGTGCGCGTGGCACCTGATTAAAATTGAACATGGCAGTAACCTTCATTTAAATCACTCAGTGCGGCTGAGAACCGGTCGCGGAGATCGCATCACGATCCTAGTGTAGGCACAGGCATGGCTGCGCGGTAGGCACGCCCGCGGCCGCACCTTGGTGCCGATAAAGCACCAATCGATTCCCTCGACGGGTGGCATAGTGCAAGCCGACACCCACGGTTGCAGAAGGAAATCCAATGAAGCTTTACCACATGCGCGGCGCGTGTTCGCTCGCCGATCTGATCGTCCTCGGCTGGTTAGGTGTACCGCACGAGGCGGTACCCATGACCCTCGATACAATGAAACTGCCCGAGTACCTGGCCATCAATCCGGGAGGCAGCGTGCCGCTGCTGGTACACGGCGATTTCTCGCTTACCGAGAATGTCGCCATCCTTGGCTATCTTGCCGACCTCTACCCGCATGCCCGGCTCGCTGGCGATGGTAGCGCGCGCGGGCGCGCCGAAGTGATGCGCTGGCTTGGTTTCCTGAACTCGGACGTGCACAAAGCGTTCAAGCCACTGTTTACCCCATCGCGCTTCCTCGACGAGCGTGACCTTGACGAAGAGTTGGCGCGCAAGGCGCGCCAACATATCCGCCACTACCTCAAGCGCATCGACGCCCAGCTTGCTGGCCGCGCTTGGCTGACGGGCCATCGCTCGGTCGCCGACCCTTATCTGTTCGTCGTACTGCGCTGGGCCGTGACGAAGGAAGTCGACCTTGCCGGACTGGACAACCTGGCGGCCTTTACCGCGCGCTTGCTTGAGGACGAGGGCGTGCGCGGCGCGCTAACTGCCGAAGAGGGCTGAACGCCACCACTGGCGGCATTTACGGTTTTTTTGTCATTGCAGGACCCGCTTGTGACACCTACCATTCAGGTTGCATTGATCTGAAAGGAAACCTGTGTCGCAACCTTCCTGCACTCGCGTGCGCACGGCTGACTAATGGCGCTCGCCTCATTACCGGCCCACGCCGCCCCCGACCTCAATGACGCCCTGGCGTCGAGCTTCGCCACGACCTACGCCGGCGTGGTCGCGTTTATCGCCGTCGTCCACGAAGGCAGCTTTGCCAAGGCGGCCGAACGCCTGGGGATTGGACGTTCCGCCGTCAGCCGCAGTGTCCAGAAGCTGGAAACCCAGCTCGACACGCGGCTGTTCCTGCGCACCACCCGCAGCACCACGCTCACCGCCGAAGGCACGCTGTTCTATGAGAACTGCCGCCCGGGCGTGGACAAAATTGTACTGGCGGTTGAGGAGATGCGCGAACTGCGTAGCGGGACGCCGCGCGGCCAGCTGCGCATTTCAGCGACGGTGGGATTTGGCCGAAAAATCATTGCGCCGCTGTTGCGTGGCTTTCACACGCAGTATCCCGACATCGCGCTGGACCTGCTGCTTGACGACCATGCGACCGACTTCATCTCCGACCGTATCGATGTCTCCTTCCGCAACGGCCGCATGGACGACAGCCAGGTCGTCGCCAAGCAGCTGATTCCGATGCAGATGCTGGTATGCGCCTCGCCGGCCTATGCGCGCGCGCACGGCATGCCGAACACCCTCGATGCGCTGGCCGACCATTCCTGCATCAACTTCCGCTTTTCGTCGGGCCGCATTTTCGAATGGGAGTTCAAGGTCGACGGCCACATCCGCAAAGTTTTGCCGAAAGGGGCGCATTGTTTCAACGACGCCGACCTGGTCCTGCAGGCGGTACTGGACGGTGAAGGGCTGGCGCAGATGGCCGGCTACCAGGTCTGCGACCACCTCAAGGCGGGGCGGCTGGTCGCCTGCCTCACCCAGTACGCTCCCGACGATCGCGGCCACTACCTCTGCTACCTGAGCCGGCACCACCTGCCCATGCGCATCCGGGTGTTCATCGACTACATGGCGCAGCAGATCCGTTCGCTGGACCTGCACTGCCTGAACGACATCGCGGCCGTGGCGAATCAGGCCGCGGCATGAGTACGGCCGCCTGGGCCTGCACGCTTGGAGCCATCCTGATGTGGGCGCTGTTTGCCACGCTGGTTCGCCATGTCGGCAGCGCGCCGCCACTCTACCTGACTGGCGTGGCACTGTGCTGCGGGAGCCTTGCCAGCATCTACCATTGGCGACAATGGCGTGTGCCTGCGCCTACCTATGCTTTCGGCGCCGGCTGCCTGTTTATCTATCACGTGTGCCTGGTGGCGGCGTTTCGCTATGCGCCAATCGCGGAAGCAAACCTGGTCAACTACCTCTGGCCCATGCTGATCGTGATCCTGGCCGCGCGGCGCACTGAAGGTGGACTGCGTCCGTTGCAACTGCTCGGCTGCGCCATCGCGTTTGCGGGCTGCGCGCTGGCGATCGCGCCGACCACATGGTCATACGCCCCGATGCACTTGGCAGGCTATACGCTGGCCGCTGTCGCCGCCCTCTCCTGGGCTGTGTATTCGGTCGGTCCGCGCGGTCTGCAGGCTGACTCCTCGTGGGCCACGGGCGGCTTCTGCCTGGGAGCCGGTGTGCTGGCACTGCTGGGGCACGCGCTCTTTGAGGCGCCTTACGCGCCGTCGATCGCAGAGTTCGGCTGGATCGTTGCAATCGGTATCGGTCCGCTGGGCATGTCCTTCGTCCTTTGGAACCGCGCCATGCGCCTCGGCAGCGCCTCGACTATCGGCTCGCTGTCCTACCTGACGCCCATCCTTTCCACCCTGGCGCTCGCATGGGCTGGCGCCATACCTGAAGGCGCATGGCTGCGCCTGGGGCCGGCCCTGCTCCTGGTCATCGCGGGGGTTCGCCTGACCCGCTGATTGGTGCATTCGAGGCACCACTGTGCAGCCCTCCACCGGTCTACCGCCCCCGTCGCTTGGCGCATAGACTTCATTGCATACAGCGACTATTCGCAATCGGAACCCAGCCGCACTGGGACGGGCAGCGCCCGACTTACGGAGAACCACCATGACCACGCGTCTCGACTACATGAAGCAATCGCCAGCACTGTTCAAAAAGCTGGTGGAGTTTAACGGCCTGATCCATGAAGGCGCGATTGAAGCGAGCATCCTGGACCTGGTGGCCATCCGCGCTTCGCAGATCAACGGCTGCGGCTTCTGCGTGGACATGCACGTCAAGCAGGCGACCATCCACGGCGAACGTCCGCTGCGCCTGCACCATCTGGCCGCGTGGCGTGAATCAACGCTGTTCATCCCGCGCGAGCGCGCAGCGCTGGCCTGGACCGAGGCGCTGACCACGCTGGCGCCACTGGGCGTGCCGGACGAACTGTATGAGCGCGTCCGCACCCAGCTGTCGGAAAAAGAAGTGTCGGACCTGACGTTTGAAGTCATGACCATCAATGCCTGGAACCGCGTCAACATCGCCTTCAAGGTGGTACCCGGCTCCTACGACAAAGCCTTCGGCCTCGACAAGGCCAACCTCGCCTGAGCAGTTTCGTTTCCATCTCGAGAAAGCACATCATGAAAATCGTAATCATCGGCGGTACCGGACTGATTGGCAGCAAATTGGTGGCGATCCTGCGCGCACGCGGCCACGAGGCCATTCCCGCCTCGCCTAACTCTGGCGTCAACACCATGACGGGCGAGGGACTCGATGACGCCCTCGCCGGTGCCGACATCGTGGTCGACGTGGCCAATTCGCCGTCCTTCGCCGACGACGCGGTACTGGAATTTTTCACCACTTCCGGCCGCAACCTGCTGGCGGCTGCAGCCAAAGCAGGCGTGAAGCACCACGTCGCGCTGTCGGTGGTTGGGACCGACCGGCTGGCGGAGAGCGGATATTTCCGCGGCAAGATTGCCCAGGAAAAGCTGATTCGCGAATCAGGCCTGCCTTACACAATCGTGCACTCGACCCAGTTCTTCGAATTC
>DASWTB010000344.1:0-10218 GCA_036402315.1 Pseudoduganella sp.
GGAAATCCAGAACCAGACCTGGCTTGACCTGCAGAAGCACCTGGGCAACGGCCTGCTGGCGCAGGACCCCAGCAAGTTCTTCGACTGGGTCAAGTACCGTGCCCACCTGGCGCGCGGCGTCACGCTGGGCACCATGCTGAACGACGAAACGGTCAACTTTATCCGCCTTGGTGCCGCGCTGGAGCGGGCCGACAACACCGCGCGCATCCTCGACGTCAAGTTCCACGGCCTGCGCGACGGCGCCAGCGGCGAGCGCGATTTCTATTACTGGGCGGCGCTGCTGCGCTCCGTGTCGGGCTTCGAAATCTACCGCAAGGTTTACCGCGACGTGATCACACCTGGCCGCGTGGCCGAGCTGCTGATCCTGCGCGCCGACATGCCGCGTTCCCTGCTAGCCTGCATGGCGGAAGTGGTGGATAACCTGCGTGCAGTGCGCAACGACCTGTCGGCCGACACCGAGCGCTTTGCCGGCCGCCTGCACGCCGAACTGCAGTTCGCCCGCATCGAAGACATCATGCAGCGCGGCCTGCACGACATGCTGACCGGCTTCCTGGCGCAGGTATATGAACTGGGCAACCGGGTCAGCCGCGTCTTCCTGGTACCGCTGGCAGCCTGAGGACCAAGCATGCAACTGACAATCCGCCACGAAACGCGCTACACCTACAGCAGCGCCCTGGCCTACAGCATCCAGCTGCTGCGCCTGACGCCGCGCGTGGAAGCCCAGCAGCATGTGCTGCAATGGCAGCTTTCCGCGCCCGGCCAGCTGCACGCCTTCACCGATGCCTTTGGCAACCGCTCCCACATGCTGACGCTGGCCGCGCAGCACGACAAGCTCACCATCGTGGCCAGCGGCACCGTGGAGACCAGCAGCCCGCCCGGCGGGCGCATCCTGCACGACGATGCCTTGCCGCCGCTGGCCTATACCGTGCCGACACCGCTGACTGCCGCGACACCCGCCATCGGGTCGCTGGCTGCCGCCACCCTGCCGCCCGGCAAGGCCAATAGCGCTGAACTGCTGATGCTGGCCCGGCAGATCGTCGGCGCTGTCGCCTACCAGAGCGGCGCCACCGAAGTCAGCACCAGCGCCGGCGCCGCCCTCGAACTGGGCAGCGGCGTGTGCCAGGACCATGCGCACGTTTTCCTTGCCTGCTGCCAGGTGCAAGGTATTCCTGCACGTTATGTATCCGGCTACATCGACCCGGGCGGCAGCGGCCATGCGGCCAGCCACGCCTGGGTCGACGCCTGGGCCTCGGACCCCGGCTATGAAGGCTGGATCAGCCTGGACGTGACCCATGCACGCCTGATGGATGCTGCTTATTGCCGCCTGGCCGTTGGGCGCGACTATGAAGCAGCGGCCCCCCTGCGCGGCGTGCGGCGCGGCGGTGGCACCGAAACGCTGTCGGTGCAGGTGCGGGTGCAATCGGGCCAGCAATCGAACCAGCAGTAGCAGGTGTAGAATCGGCTTTTCTTCTCAGGCTTTATTTGTATGACTTACTGTGTTGGCATGCGCCTCGATGCGGGGCTGGTATTCCTGTCGGACTCGCGCACCAATGCCGGTGTCGACCAGGTCAGCGCCGTGCGCAAGATGAGCGTGTTCGAGAATCCCGGCGAGCGTGTGCTGGTGTTGATGACCTCAGGGAACCTGTCGATCTCGCAATCGGTGCGCCAGCTGGTGGGCGAACTGACCGGCAGCAACGGCTATACCGTCTGGGATGCGCCCAACCTGTTCGAAGCCGCCCGCGTAGTGGGCGAGGCCGTGCGCATCGTCCATGCGCGCGACGCCGAATCGCTGGGCAAGTTCGGCATCGACTTCAACATCAACCTGGTCCTCGGCGGCCAGGTGAAGGGCGAACGCTGCCGCCTGTTCCACATCTACTCGGCCGGCAATTTCATCGAGGCCCAGTCCGAGAGCCCCTACTTCCAGATTGGTGAAGCCAAGTACGGCAAACCGATTATCGACCGCGTGATCACCCCTGCCAGCTCGCTCGATGCAGCGGCCAAATGCGCGCTGATTTCCATGGACTCGACGCTGCGCTCCAATGTATCGGTCGGCCTGCCGCTGGATCTGCTGGTGTACGAAACTGACAGCCTGGCGGTGACACGCTTCGTCATGGTGGATGAAAAGAACACCTATTTCCAGATGATCCGCAGTACGTGGGGGCAGCAATTGAAGGCGATTTTTGAAGGCATCGATGCCCCCGAGTGGACGGCCATGTCCTCACACCCCAGCCAGCCGGTGCGAGCGCCGCGCCCCGCAGACCTGGACGGCGGCAAGGCGCCTGCCGCGCCGCAAAGCTTCGCCCAGCATTTCGGCGGCGGCCAGCAGTAAATCGCAATCCGGCCAGTCAAGCGCCCGCTGCAACCAGCTCCGAAATGGCCGCCAACAGGGGAAGATCCAGCCGGTCGCTGATGGCTTACTCCTGCACTGGTGTGATTTGCACGCTGGCTACGCGCCACTTTCCTTCTTTGCGCACGTAGACGTCAATATAGCGGTAATGGCTGCCGAACGGCTTGCCCTCATAGCTGCCGGTCATGCGCGTGCGGCCGCTGACCAGCGCCACGTCGCCGTAGAAGCGGATGTCCATGTCTTCCACGTCGTAGGGATTGATAACCAGTTTGGGCGACATGATCGCGTCGAGGAAGGCAGCCTTGCTGGCTACGTCGCCGCGCGCGCTGATCTGGCGGAAATCCTCCGCCATGTTTTCAGCAATGGCCGCGCGGTCCTTGCGGATGATGGCTTTATCCCAGGCGTCAGCCTGCCGCGCAAGTTCCTCGGACGGGGACACGGCGAAGGCACTTAATGTGCCCAGCGCCAGTGCCGCAACGATCATGGTTATGCGTATCCTCATTGCCATGCTCAGATATGCTGGTCGATCAGGATAGGATTGCCGTCGGGGTCGATGGCGATGATGTAGGCCGGGCCGCTGCCCGATTCGTCGGCACGCGCTGCGAGCACCACGCCGTTTTCTTCAAGCTGGCGTTGCAACTGGCGAACATCGGTGAAGCCCGCCACGAGCTGGGCATTGCTGTCCCAGCCGGGATTGAAGGTCAGCGTATTCTTTTCGATCATGCCCTGGAACAGGCCAATGACCTGCTCGCCATTCTTCATGATCAGCCAATTCTCGTCGAGATTGCCGCCAAAATCCCGGAAGCCGAACTTGGCGTAGAACTCGCGCGAGGCGCGTATGTCCTTGACGTTCAGGCTTAGGGAAAATACGCCCAGTTGCATGCCGAATTCCTCCGATCGCTTGGATATTGCCAATCTAACATCGCAGCATCGAGCCAGCAAGGGTTCGCTGTGCTTGCTTCCTTGTTAAAATGCAAAAAATTCCTGGAGTCAGCTTTCCATGCCAGCATTCGCGCCTTTTACCTTGACCGCCCAGCGCCTGCACCTGCGCTCCCTGTCCGCTGCCGACGTGCCTGCCTTGTACCGCATGTATTCCGATCCGGACGCCATGCGCTACTGGAGCAGCGCGCCATGGGACAGCATGCAGCAAGCCGAAGCCTATTTCGCCGCCGCCCAGGCGGGTTATGAAAGCGGCGACCTGTTGCGCATGGGTGTGGAAGTCGAGGGAGAACTGGCCGGCATCATCAACCTGTACAGCTTCAACCGCCAGAACCGCCGTTGCGACATCGGCTACATGCTGGACCGCACGTTCTGGGGCAAGGGCTATATGCAGGAAGCCATGGCCACCCTGATCGATTACGCGTTCCGTGTGCTGCGCCTGCACCGCATCGAAGCCGACATCGACCCGCGCAATACCGCCTCGGCCAAGCTGCTCAAGAGCTTGCACTTTGTGCATGAAGGCCATATGCGCGAGCGCTGGATCATCAACGGCGAGATCTGCGACACTGACTTTTTCGGCCTGCTCCGCTCCGATTGGCTGGCGGCTCGCTAGCCGTTCATCGCGCGCCACAGCAGGTCAGCCACCCCGCAGTGCAGTTCGTCGGATGCCACTCCACTGTTGCCGGACGCAGCGGTACAGTTGCATCATCGAAACGCAAGGAGGTAAGCATGAAAACGATTAACAAAAGCGCCAAGGAAACCGTGAAGGAAGTGTGGCAAGCTTTCGTCGGCATCGGCCGGCATTTCGTGCGCACCCTGGACCATATGTCCTGGCCTGCCATTGTCGGCATGTGCATCGTGATCGCACTGTTCCTGACCATCCTGCCATTGGCCATCACCCTGTTCATCGGCGTGCTGATCGCCAAGCTGGCTATCAATGCCTTTGGAGACAAGAAGCAACATGGGTAACCGGACGCGCAGCGTGCTCTCCTTCGTCGGAGAGATTGGCGACACAGCCAGCAGCTTGTGGTGGGACTTCTTCGACTGGCTGGCGCAAGTGCCTTTGCGCCAGCTGGTAGTAACGTGGATGCTCGCCTTCCTGCTGGCACTGACACCCGTGCTGCATCCGAAACAGGTTGCCTTCTTCATCATCGGCTCTGCCGGCCTGAAGATCCTCGCCGGCGGCAAGCGCAAGGCGGAAATCGAAGCACGCAAGGCGGCGGCGCAGGCCGGCACCGAAAGCCTGGAGCGCCGCCTGGTGGAAGCCCAGATGTCCGCCCTGCAGGCGCAAGTAGAGCCGCATTTCCTGTTCAACACCCTGGCCCTGATTGGCCAATTGATCGAAACCGATCCGCCCGAAGCGGCCAAGATCCACACCCACCTGATCGAATACCTGCGCGCCACCCTGCCTCAGATGCGCTCGCGCGGCAACGGCACGCTGGGCCGCCAGATCCAGATGGCACGGTCCTACCTCGCCATCATGCAGGCTCGCATGAAGTCGCGCCTGTCGGTCTCGATCGACGTGCCGCCGGAACTGGAAAGCGCCACTTTCCCGCCCATGATGCTGCAGATCCTGATCGAAAACTCGATCAAGCACGGCCTGGAGCCGAAGGTGGAAGGCGGCCGCATCGACATCCGCGCCAGCGTCAACGGCAGCGTGCTGCAGGTGGACGTGCAGGACGATGGCGTCGGCTTCAACGCCTATGCCGGCGACGGCGTCGGCCTGACCAATGTGCGCGAACGCCTGAAGCTGATGTACGGCAGCCGCGCCCAGTTACTGATCGAGCAGCCGATGGACGGCGGTTGCCGCGCCTCGATCTGCATTCCGTTTGCACCGGATATTTTTGCGAAACCCTGACTCATGAGCAATCAGCCCAAAGCCACCGCCATCATCGCCGACGACGAAGAACCGATGCGCGACATGCTGCGCAAGCGCCTGCAGGAAGCCTGGCCGGAGCTGGAGATCGTGGCCGAAGCGACCAACGGCATCGAAGCGATTGCACTGGCCGGCCAGCACCAGCCCGACATCGTGTTCCTGGATATTCGCATGCCGGGCCTGACCGGTATCGAGGCGGCACGCATGCTGTTCAACCGTTGCCACATCGTCTTCATCACTGCCTACGACCAATATGCGATTGAGGCCTTCGAACAAGGCGCGCTGGACTACCTGCTCAAACCGGTCAACCTGGACCGCCTGAAAACAACTTGCGGCCGGCTGCAATCGCGACTCGGGAAAACACCCAACAACATCGAACGCCAGCTCAGCCAGCTGTTGCAGCAAACCGGCCGTGGCCCGGCGGGCGGCGCCAGCGCTGCGCAGCCCGATTACCTGCACTGGATCCAGGCCCAGGTCGGCAACAGCCTGCGCATGATCTCGACCAAGGAAGTGTTGTTCTTTCGCGCCGATGAAAAATATACGCGCGTGCAAACCGCGCAGGGCGAATTCCTGATCCGCAAGACCTTGAAAGAACTGGAAGATGAGCTGGACCCGAACGAATTCTGGCGCATCCACCGCTCCACCCTCGTGCGTGTAGACGCAATTTCCGAGGTGACGCGCGACCTGCGCGGCCGCCAGATGGTTCGCGTGCGCAACTCCACCGAAGAGCTCGAAGTCAGCCGCGGAAACACCCATTTATTCCAGCAAATGTAGGTCGCCTGCGCTCGCTTGCCCCCTGTACGGTGCTAGTCTATATTGACCTGACTACGCCGCCTTTTCAGGGAGAGAACGATGACGATTCCAAAGGCCACGCGCGCGACCATCATGCCTTGCCTGCGTTACCGCGACGCGCCCGCCGCTATCGACTGGTTGTGTAAAACGCTGGGCTTCAAGGCCGCGCTTGTGGTCCCCAACGAAGACGGCACCATCGCCCATGCCCAGCTTTCCTACGGCAACGGCATGGTCATGCTAAGCTCCATTTTTGACACTGACTATGGCCGTTTGATGAAGCAGCCAGCCCAGCTCGGGATGGTTGTCACCCAGACCGCCTATCTCGTCGTCAATGACGCCGACGAAGTGCACGCGCGCTGCGTGCAAGCCGGGGCGCCAATCGAGATGCCCTTGCAGGACGAAGAATACGGCGGCCGTGGATTTACCTGCCGCGATCCCGAAGGGCATGTGTGGAGCATAGGCACTTATGACCCGTGGGAGCACTGATGGGACGCACAGTTCACTTTGAAATCCAGGCCAGCGAGCCGCAAGCCCTGATCGAGTTCTACGGCAAGATGTTCGACTGGAGCTTCTCCAAATGGGAAGGCGGCGAGTACTGGCTGGTCGGCACTGGCGAAGTCGGCGCGCCCGGCATCAATGGCGGTTTGCTGCCGCGCCGTGGGCCGCGCCCGGAAGAAGGCGCCGCCGTCAACGCTTTCGTCTGCACCGTCGACGTGGAAGACCTCGACAAATCCCTGGCCCTGCTGAAGGAACTCAAAGGCACGGTGGCCGTGCCGCGCATGCCGGTGCCGGGCGTCGGCTGGCTGGCCTACGCCAAGGACCCGGACGGCAATATCTTCGGCATGATGCAGAACGATGCCGGCGCTTCGTTCGAGGGAGCGTGAATGAGCGATGAACAGGCAATCCGCGACCTGGTCGCGGAATGGACCCGCGCCACCCTCGACGCGGAAGTCGACCGCATTTTGCCGCTGATGACGGAGGACGTGGAGTTCTACGTTCCCGGCCAGCCCATCATGCGCGGCCGTGCCGCCTTCGAGAAAGGCGTGCGTGCCGTACTGGCCTCGCATCGCGTCGAATCGCATGCCGAGGTGCAGCAGGTGGAAGTCAGCGGTAATCTCGCCTATTGCACCACGCACTTGCGCGTGGCGATTACGCCACTGGCGGGCGGTGAAACCATGCGCAAGCAAGGCCACGTGTTGTCGGTGTATCGCAAGAGCGCCGCCGGCAAGTGGCAGCTCGCGCGCGACGCGAATATGCTTAGCTGATCGCAGCTACCAATGCGGCGTCCGCCACCTGCGTCGGGCGGATCTTGATCAGGCTGCGGTAAAGCGGTGGCAGGTGGCTGCACAGCTCGTGCAGCGCCTGTTCCGGCATCGCCGGGCGTACGTACTGGAACTGCGCAGGGTTGTTGAGCGGCAATGCGCCTTCCATCGTCGAGCCATAGGCGCCCAGCGCCATGAAACTCAGCGCGCTCTCATCCGGCCCTACCGCAAACACGAAAGTGCCGTCTTTCGGGTGCCCCAGATAATGGCGCACTTCAGCTTGGGTCGCCGCATCGGCGCCTTCCATCAGCTTATAGCGCAGTTGCGCATAGGCCCGCGTGCACTCCATGAAAGCGGTGCGGATGGCAGACGACTGCTGGCGGCCGTGGCAGCACAACAGCAGGTTGCCGAAGGAATCGAGCAGCGCAACGGCATCGCCCTTCCCGCCTTGCGCCTTGTCGCGCGCCATTGCCTGCTGCAGGTATGGCGCGAGGCCGGCATCCGGCGTGCGCGGTTCGCAGCGGTAAGTCAGGGCATCCGGGAAGGCCCGCTTGAGGGCGCGCACGATGAAGTGGTCTTCCGGCAGCGTGGCCGGATCTTTCAACTCCGCTTGCGGCGGATCGATATTGAACAAGTCCATCACATTGGCCGAGGTGGCCTCGAACACCAGCGAGCATAAGGCCTGCGTTGGTTCGGCGATGGTTTTGCCGATGAAGAAAGGCTTGGGCGAGGCCCCGGCGCCGCGCCGCGCGTACGACGAGGTGCCCAGCACCGCCGGGTAGGCGAAAGTGCGTTCAGCCAGCGGGCGCAGTGCCACCGGCAGCGAAGGATAAAAGGCGGAACCGTTGTAGTTGATGCCGGCCTTGCCGTCCGGTGCAGCGACCACCACGTTGAAGCCTGCCGCCAGGATGGCGCCTGTGCACATGCAGCACGGGTCGAGCGAAGTCACGATGGTGATTTCCTCCGGCGGCGGCAACTCGTGGCCTTTGGCGCGCTCGGCGAAATACCAGTCGATCAACTGGCGCTCGCTGTGCGCCGTCGGGTCGTAAATCAGGCCATGCTTGATGACGTTGTTGTGCAGCGCCTTGAGCACGGTGCCGCTGGCGTCGAGCATGACGCCTCCCACACCGAAAGTGCCCTGGGTCTTTGCTGCAATGGCTTCAGACGCCGCAATGGCGACGGCTGTTTGTACGTCGATGGCCTTCTTCACGCTTGTTTACTTCTTCAGGTCCCAGCCGCCAAAGGCTTCCGGAAGCAGTTCGGCTGCGGTGGTTTCGCGAACGTCGCCTTTCAGGTTGGCCAGCACTACCGGCAGCTGGTTGCCGCCCAATTCCAGCGTGACCTGGCGGCAGGCGCCGCAAGGAGCGATGGGGTTGTCCGTTTCGCCGACGACGGCCAGCTTGTCGAAATCGCCCGGCTGGTAGCCTTGGGCGATGGCGCTGAAGAAGGCGGTGCGTTCGGCGCAGTTGCACAGGCCATAGCTGGCGTTTTCCACGTTACAGCCGTGGAAGATCTTGCCATCCTTCGTCAGCAGCGCAGCGCCGACCTTGAAATTGGAGTATGGGGTGTAGGCTTTCAGGCGTGCGGCCTTGGCCTCTTCGATCAGTTTTTCGATGTTCATGTGAACTCCAGAACCGGTAAACCAGTGTCTGACCCGCAGGGTCAGACACTGCCTGCTCGCCGGCCAGTGGAGTGTCAGACCCTGCGGGTCTGACACTGGTTTACCGGTTTAAGGACGAATAGTACGGTACACGATCGGGTTCGCAGCAGGCGCCACATCCGCAATCGTGTAGGCAGCCTGCACCTCACGCACCGCCTGCTCCGCAGCAGCCTGGGTACGCGCGTGCACCATCGCCATCGGCTGCCCAGCCTGCAACGGCTGCCCCAATTCAACCAGATCGGTCAAACCAACCGCAAAGTCGATCGCATCAGTCGGGCGGCGACGCCCGCCGCCCAGCGACACCACCGCCAGCCCGATATCGCGGCAGACAGTGGAAGCAGCATAACCCGCACGCGGCGCAGGCACCGGCACCACGATCGGCGCCTTCTCCAGGTGCTTGTCCATGTTCTCCACCAGGTCGGCCGGGCCACCCAGCGCCTTGACCATGCGCGCGAAGCGCTCGGCAGCTTCGCCCGAATCGAGCGCATGCTGCAGCTTGGCGCGAGCCTCGGTTTCGTTGGCAGCCAGCTTGCCCAGCACCAGCATCTCGGCGCACAGCGCCATGGTGACTTCGTGCAGGCGTGCCGGGCGGAACTTGCCGGTCAGGTAATCGATTGCGCCGCGCACTTCCAGCGCATTGCCGGCCCATGGGGACAGCGATTCGTTCATGTCAGTCAGCAGGGCCGAGGTCAGCGTGCCCGCGCCATTGCCCACCTTGACGATGGATTCGGCCAGTTCAACCGACTTCTCGTAAGTCGGCATGAAGGCGCCGGAACCGACCTTCACGTCCATCGCCAGCACGTCCAGGCCGGCGGCCAGCTTCTTCGACAGGATGGAGCCGGTGATCATCGCCACCGATTCCACAGTCGCGGTGACGTCGCGGATCGAATAAAAGCGCTTGTCCGACGGCGCCAGCGAGGAGGTCTGGCCGATGATGGCCACGCCGACATCCTTCACCACTTCGCGGAACTTGTCGTTGGTCGGGACAGTGGAGTAGCCAGGGATCGAGTCAAACTTGTCCAACGTACCACCGGTGTGGCCCAGGCCACGGCCGGAGATCATCGGCACGAAGCCGCCGCATGCTGCGATCATCGGGCCGAGCATCAGGGATACCACGTCGCCCACGCCGCCGGTGGAGTGCTTGTCCATCACCGGGCCTGGCAGGTTCAGGGATGTCCAGTCCAGCACTTCGCCGGAATCGCGCATGGCCAGGGTGAATGCAACGCGCTCGTCCATGGTCATGTCGTTGAAGAAGACTGCCATCGCCAGCGCGGCGATCTGGCCTTCGCTGACGCTGTTGTCGGTGATGCCTTTGACGAAGAATTGGATTTCTTCTTTGCTC
>DASWTB010000345.1:0-1876 GCA_036402315.1 Pseudoduganella sp.
GCCAGCTTTTTCTCCACCAGGTGGAAGGACTGCGAGCCTTTCAGCGACTGGCCCATGTAGGCAACGGTACCCTCCACCTTGCATGGCGGCAGGGTGCCGGTGATCGCCTTCAGCGTGGTGGTCTTGCCGGCGCCATTGGCGCCGATCAGCGTTACCAGTTCACCTTCATTGACTTCCAGGTCGATGCCTTTGACTGCCTTGATGCCGCCGTATGCGACCTTCAGGCCCGAAACTTTCAACACATTGGCGCCCATCAGTGCGCTCCTCCCAGATAGGCTTCAATCACTGCTTTATTGCTTTGAATCTCGGCTGGCAAGCCTTCGGCGATCAGCTTGCCGTATTCCAGCACGCTGATGCGGTCGCACAGGCCCATCATCAGCTTCACATCGTGTTCGATCAGCAGCACGGTCTTGCCCTCGTTCTTGATCTTGACCAGCAGTTCGCGCAGCGCCAGCTTCTCGGTTGCGTTCATGCCGGCTGCCGGCTCGTCCAGCGCCAGCAGCTGCGGATCGGTGGCCAGCGCACGGGCGATCTCCAGGCGGCGCTGGTCGCCATACGACAGGTACTTGGACGTGCGGCTGGCAAACTGGCCGATGCCGACAAAGTCCAGCAATTCCTGCGCACGCTTGCGGATCGCCGCTTCCTCTTCACGCGCAGCCTTGTGGCGGAACACGGCGCCGAACACGCCCTGGTGCGAGCGCACGTGGCGTCCCACCATCACGTTTTCCAGCGCGGTCATTTCGCCGAACAGGCGGATGTTCTGGAAGGTGCGGGCGATGCCTGCCTTGGCCACCGCATGCGGCGCGGATGGCGAGTATGGCTTGCCGGCCAGTTCGAAGGTGCCGGTATCCGGCTGGTACAAGCCGGTGATCACATTGAAGAAAGTGGTCTTGCCGGCGCCGTTCGGGCCGATCAGGCCGTAGATCTGGCCTTTGTTGATCTTGATGCGCACGTCGGTCAGCGCCTGCAGGCCGCCGAAGCGTTTGTTGACGCCTTCGATATTCAGGATTACTTGTTCGCTCATCTCTACTAACCTCATGCTGCCATTACGCCGGTGGACTGGCCTTTGGAGTCAGAGTCCGCATCCGGACGCTCTTCATGCTTGGGCGAAGGCCACAGGCCCGCAGGACGGGTCAGCATGATCACCACCATGGCCAGGCCGTACAGCAACTGGCGCAGCACTTCGGATTCGATCAGCACCTTGCCGAACAGTTTCATTTGCAGCGGCTCCACCACGTGGCGCAGGATTTCCGGCAGCGCCGCCAGCAGCGCGCCGCCCAGCACCACGCCAGGAATATGGCCAATACCGCCCAACACCACCATCGCCAGCACCGCGATCGACTCGGTCAACGAGAACGATTCCGGCGACACGAAGCCCTGGAAGGAAGCGAACATGGCGCCCGCCACCCCACCGAAAGTAGCGCCCATGGAGAACGCCAGCAGTTTCACGTTGCGGGTATTGATGCCCATGGCCTTGGCCGCGATTTCATCTTCGCGGATCGCCACCCAGGCACGGCCCAGGCGCGAATGCTGCAGGCGGCTCGTAACGAACACGGTGGCGATGGTCAGCACCAGGAACAGGAAATAGTAGGCGTTCACGGAAGGCATCGAGAAGCTGCCGATGAACACCGTGGCACGCGAGCCCTGCTCGCCTGCCAGGTTCACGCCAAACACGCGGATCGGGTCGATCAGGTTGATGCCCTGCGGGCCATTGGTGATGTTGACCGGATCGTTCAGGTTGTTCATGAAGATACGGATGATTTCACCAAAGCCCAGGGTCACAATGGCCAGGTAGTCGCCGCGCAGCTTCAGGGTCGGCGCGCCAAGCAGCGCGCCGAACAGGCCCGCCAGCGCGGCTGCCATCGGCACGATCACC
>DASWTB010000346.1:0-3806 GCA_036402315.1 Pseudoduganella sp.
GCGGATATCCTCGCCCAGCATCGCTGCCAGCGCTTCGCCGAATGCCGGATGCATATTGATCAGCGATTCCAGCACCGTCGCGAACTGCGGCGATGCCAGCAGGCCGGTCATGTAAGCGCCCACCGCATAGAACGCGATGTAGCCCAGGTCCAGCAGGCCGGCGAAGCCCACCACGATATTCAGGCCCACCGCCAGCATGATATACAGCAGCGCCAGGTCGGCGATACGTACCCACGAGTTGCCGAATGGGGCGGCGGCGAACGGGAAAATGATCAGCGCAGCCAGCAGCAGCGCCATGCTGATGTAAGCCTGCTTTGGATTTTTTTGAATGTCGAATGTCAGCATATTCAAGTCCCCATCAGGCGCGGTCGGCCACGCGTTCGCCCATGATGCCGGACGGACGCACCGTCAGCACCAGGATCAGCACGATGAAGGCGAAGATATCCTGGTAGTGCGAGCCCAGGAAACCGCCGGTAAGTTCACCGATGTAGCCGGCGCCCAGCGCTTCGATAATGCCCAGCACAATGCCGCCGATCATCGCGCCGTAAATATTGCCGATACCGCCCAGCACCGCAGCGCAGAAGGCTTTCAGCCCCGGCATGAAGCCCATCGCAAACTGGATCGACGCATAGTTTGCGCCCCACATCACACCTGCCACGGCAGCCAGTGCCGCGCCAATCGCGAACGTAGCGACGATGATCTTGTTCGAGTCCACGCCCATCAGGCCGGCGACGCGCGGATTCTCCGCCACGGCGCGCATGGCGCGGCCCATGCGGGTGCGCTCCACCAGCATCACGAGGCCGAACATCGAAACCGCAGCCAGCACCAGCAACAGCACCTGGGTCACCGTGATCACGGCGCCGCCCACCATGATCGGGTCGGTCGGCAGCAGTTGCGGGAATGGTAGCGGGTTGCGGCCCCAGATCATCATGGCGAAAGTTTGCAGCAGGTAGGAAACGCCAATGGCGGTAATCAGGGGCGCCAGGCGGGGAGCGTTGCGCAAGCGGCGGTAAGCGATGCGTTCGATCAGGATGTTCACGATCATGCATGCCGGGATGGCGCCGATGATGGCGATACCGAGCTGCATATACCCCGGCAGGTCCGGCGCGTACACGCCCAGCAAATTCAGGATGGAGAGACCGATCATCGCGCCGATCATCAGCACGTCGCCGTGGGCGAAGTTAATCAGGTTCAGCACGCCGTACACCATCGTATAACCGAGGGCGACCAGCGCGTACATACTGCCCAGCACCAGGCCGTTAAGAATTTGTTGGATAAATGTATCCATCGAATATGCCCTTAATAACTATAAAAAACGGCACCCAAGGTTGCCCTCGTGGTGCCGCCGTTTGGAAGCGTTCGCCATGATAGCGAGGTTTCCGGAAAACTAATCGTGGAAAATCCACGTTTTACCAAATTATTACTGGATGCCGTTGTTTTTTCCGCCATCCAGCCCTTTTGGCAGGGGGAAAGTCACGGCCTCTTCCACGCCTTCCAGGGTACGGACGCTCTTCGCGCCCAGTTCCTTCAGGCGGCCGATGACCGCCTCGACCAGCACTTCCGGCGCCGACGCGCCAGCGGTAACACCCACGCGCAGCTTGCCATCCAGCCAGGCCGGATCGATCTGGGAAGCATTGTCCACCATATAGGCCGGGGTGCCCTTCTTCTGGGCCACCTCGCGCAGGCGGTTCGAATTGGAGCTGTTCGGCGAGCCGACCACGATCACCACTTCCACCTGCGGCGCCATGAATTTCACGGCTTCCTGGCGGTTGGTGGTGGCGTAGCAGATGTCGCCTTTTTTCGGCTCAATAATATTCGGGTATTTCGCCTTCAGGGCTTCGATGATTTGTGCCGTATCATCCACGGAAAGCGTCGTTTGCGACACATAGGCCAACTGATCGGGATTTTTCACCTGCAGGCCGGCCACGTCTTCCACGGTTTCAACCAGGTGCATGCCCTCTTCCGCCTGGCCCATGGTACCTTCGACTTCCGGGTGGCCTTCGTGGCCGATCATGATGATCTCGCAGCCCTGCTTGCGCATCTTGGCCACTTCCACGTGCACCTTGGTCACCAGCGGGCAGGTGGCGTCGAAGATCGACAGGCCGCGCGCTTCCGCTTCGGCGCGCACCGCCTTCGAGACGCCGTGGGCGGAGAACACCAGGGTGTTCCCTGCCGGGACGTCGTCCAGTTCTTCGATGAAGATGGCGCCCTTGGCGCGCAAGTCTTCCACTACATAGGCGTTGTGCACGATCTCGTGGCGCACGTAGATCGGCGCGCCGAACTGCTGCAGGGCGCGTTCGACGATCTCGATGGCGCGGTCAACGCCGGCGCAGAAGCCACGCGGTTGGGCGAGGAGGATTTCTTTGTCCATGTTCTTTACAGCACAGAGATAAGGTTCACTTCAAATTTGACCGGCTGGCCAGCCAGCGGGTGGTTGAAGTCGAAGATGGCAACGTCGTCGCGCAGCTCGCGCAGCACGCCGGCAAAGCGGCCGCCTTTTGGCGCGTTGAAGTCGACCAGGTCGCCGATCTTGTATTCATTGTCCGGATCGGAATTTTCTTCCAGCGTAGCACGGGACACGGCCTGCACCAGGTCCGGGTTGCGCGGGCCGAAGCCTTCGCCCGGCGCCAGCTCGAATACCTTGTGCGTGCCTTCCGGCAGGCCGATCAGCAGCGCTTCCAGGTTCGGCGCCAACTGGCCCTGGCCCAGCATCAACGTGGCAGGGTTGCCTTCGAAGGTGGAAACGATATTGGTGCCATCCATGGAGGCCAGGCGGTAATGCAGGGTGAGGTAAGCCGAAGCGGTGACTACGTTAGACATGGAAACAACTCTGGTGACGGGCAAACCTCTATTGTAAGCCATCGGGCGCTGCACGGCGCGGCGGCCAGCCGCTGACCTGAGCAAAACCTGACCCAGCGCAAATTGCCCACCCCGCCCGGATCAGATAATGGGCGACGGAGGTGACCATGGCAATTTCAGACTGGCCAGAACAGCTGCGCCCACGCGAGCGATTGTTAAAAGCGGGGCCGCATGCCCTGTCCGATGCCGAGCTGCTGGCAATCTTCCTGCGAGTCGGCATCCCCGGCAAGGATGCGGTGGCGCTGGCAACCGACCTGCTGGGGCGTTTCGGTTCGCTGCGCGCCCTGATCCACGCCAGCCGCGCCGATTTCACGGCCGTGCCGGGCCTGGGCGCCGCCAAATACGCCCAGCTGCAGGCTGTTGTTGAACTGGCACGCCGCGCGATTGCGGAGGAGATGAGTGCCGGCGAAGAGCTCTCCTCGCCGCACGCGGTGAAAGACTTCCTGCGCCTGTCGCTGGCCGGGCAGCCTTATGAATCCTTCCACGTGCTGTTCCTGGACGTGAAAAACCGCCTGATCGAGGCCTGCGAACTGTTTCGCGGCACCCTGACCCATACCAGCGTTTACCCGCGCGAAGTGGTGCGGGAAGCGCTGGCGCGCAATGCCGCGGCGGTCATGCTGGCCCATAACCACCCTTCCGGATCGCCGGCGCCAAGCGAGTCGGATGTCCTGCTGACCAGGGCGCTGGTACAGGCGCTGGCCCTGGTCGATATCCGTATCCTCGACCATTTCGTCGTGGCCGGACACCAGGTACATTCCTTCGCGGAACACGGTCAAATCTAATTGTTAAATTTAGAGTTTATTTGTGACACAATTGTTTTTCGCAAGTGCTTGAAAATCTTGGGAAATTTCCATATACTCTTGTTTTTCCAATTTCGGAAGTAATTCAAGGAGTGTGCCATGGCACGTGTTTGCCAAGTTACTGGGAAGAAGCCGATGGTCGGCAAC
>DASWTB010000347.1:0-5281 GCA_036402315.1 Pseudoduganella sp.
TGGGAAGAGGGCAAGGTTTCGCCCGCCAAGACGGCCGTAACGCTGGGCGCCGGCGGCAACGGTGTGCTGTCGGAAGAACTGGTGATCCACGAAGGCGGCCTGGCAGCCGTGCCGGCGCACCTCAGTTATGAAGAAGCTGCCACCCTGACCTGTGCCGGCGTCACGGCCTGGAATGCATTGTTCGTGGAAGGCGGCTTGACCGCAGGCGATACGGTGTTGTTGCTGGGCACTGGCGGCGTGTCAGTGTGGGCGCTGCAACTGGCCAAGGCGGCGGGCGTGCGCACCATCGTCACCTCGTCCAGCGACACCAAGCTGGAGCGGGCGCGCGCACTGGGAGCGGACGTCCTGATCAACTACCGCAAGACTCCCGAGTGGCAGGACGAAGTGCTGCGCGCCACCAACGGCGAAGGCGTTGACCTGGTGCTGGAAGTGGGCGGGCAGGATACGCTGGCGCGTTCGATTGCTTCGGCCAGCATGGGCGGCAAGGTGGCAGTAATCGGCGGCCTGGGTGGCGGCTTTGAGACCAGCATCCAGCTGCTGGGCATCGTCATCGGCGGCAAGAGCATGAGCGGCATCTATGTCGGCAGCCGCAAAATGCAGGAAGACTTGTCGCGCCTGGTCGCACAGCGCAATATCAAACCGGTGGTGGACCGCGTGTTCGACATCCACGAAGCGCGCGAGGCTTACCAGCATCTGGCCTCGGGCAACCACTTCGGTAAAGTCGTGATCAGCGTAAAACCGCGCTATTAATCAGCACCAAAAAAGGTTCTTCGCGGATTTGCGGGGGAGAGGAGCCGACACCCAGTGGCCGCTGAGGATCGGGTCTGACCCTTGGGTCTGACCCGCCTACATTTCAGCTAACGGCGAGCCCCGCGTTCCCCGGTAATCCGTGAGGAACCAAAAAAAAGCCCGCTTTGACGCGGGCTTTTTGATGTGGCGAAGAACCGCGATTAAGCGAAGTTCTGGGCCACGAAGTTCCAGTTCACCAGGTTCCAGAAGGTTTCAACGTACTTTGGACGTGCGTTGCGGTAGTCGACGTAGTAAGCGTGTTCCCATACGTCGCAGGTCAGCAGAGGCTTGTCGGCGCCGGTCAGCGGGGTGGCGGCGTTGGAGGTGTTGACGATTTCGACAGAGCCGTCGGCCTTCTTCACCAGCCAGGTCCAGCCGGAACCGAAGTTGCCCACGCAAGACTTGGTGAATTCAGCCTTGAAGTTGTCGAAGGAACCGTACTTGGCGTTGATGGCGTCAGCCAGGGCACCGGTCGGTGCGCCGCCGGCGTTAGGAGCCATGCAGTTCCAGTAGAAGGTGTGGTTCCAAACCTGGGCTGCGTTGTTGAACACGCCGCCGGAAGACTTCTTCACGATCTCTTCCAGGGACAGGTTTTCGAACTCGGTGCCCTTGATCAGGTTGTTCAGGTTGGTGACATAAGCCTGGTGATGCTTACCGTAGTGGAATTCCAGGGTTTCCTTGGAGATGTGCGGCTGCAGCGCGTCCATTGCGTACGGCAGTGGTGGCAGGGTATGTTCCATGAATGTTTCCTTTTGATTGAGACGAAAAGTTATTTTTGCCGAAACGGCCACTATTGTAATACGAACGCTAGGTAAGCGTTGGCTGCACGGTGGCTACGCCGACTTCGGCGCTGCCCTCGGCCAGGCGGACGCCCAGCGATTGTCCCGGCTTGATGTGTGCAGGGTCGCGCAATACGGCGCCTGCGGCATCGGTGACGATGGCGTAGCCGCGTTCCAGCGTGCGCTGGGGATTCAGTAATTCGAGTTGCGCCGACAGCGCATTCAGGGCATCGCGCCGCTGCAACAGCTGCGCGCGCATGCTGGCGCCGGCCCGGTGCTGCACGGCTTCCAGCGCGGCCCGCGCTTTGCTCGCGTCCGGCTTGCGCGCGGCCAGGCGGCCGGCCAGGCGGTCGACGGTGAAGCGGGCCTGCTGCAGCGGGTTGCGGGTGGCGTGCATCATGGCGGTGGACAGGCTTTGCAACTGCATGCGCTGCTGCGCGATGCGGGCCGTTGGGCTGAGCAGGCGGCGCTGCAGGTTGTCCAGAGTCTGCGCGGCATCGCTCAGGGCGCGGCGCATGGCGCGGCGCAGGTCGGTGGCGTCGGCGCGCAAGGAGCCGAGCCAGTCGGCACGCGGCGTCGCGGCCAGTTCGGCTGCCGCGGTTGGCGTGGCGGCGCGTACGTCGGCGGCGAAGTCGCAGATGGTGAAGTCGGTTTCGTGGCCGACACCGGACACCACCGGAACATTGCAATTGGCCACGGCGTAAGCGACCACTTCTTCATTGAAGCACCACAGGTCTTCCATGCTGCCGCCGCCGCGCACCACCAGCAGTACATCGCATTCGGCGCGGCGTGAGGCGGTGTCGATGGCAGCCGCAATCTGGGCGGCGGCCTGCTGGCCCTGCACCAGGGTAGGGTAGAGCACGATGTTGACGTGGGGCGCCCTGCGGCGCAGGGCAATCAGCACGTCGCGCAAGGCCGCCGCCTGCGGGCTGGTGACGATGCCGATGGTGCGCGGGAACAGGGGCAGTGCGCGCTTGCGCTCGGTGTCGAACAGCCCGGCTGCGGCCAGCCGCTCCTTCAGGCGCTGGAAAGCTTCAAACAGTGAACCCACGCCGGCACGGCGGATTGCCTCCACATTGATCTGGTAATCGCCGCGCGGCCCGTACAGGGTTACCAGGGCGCGCACTTCGACCTTGTCGCCTTCGCGCGGCACGAAGCCGGCGTATTGGGCGCGGCCGCGGAACATCACGGCGCGCACCTGGGCCGCATCATCCTTCAGGGTGAAATACCAATGCCCCGAGCTCGCTCGCGTGAAATTCGAGATTTCCCCAGATATCCACTGCAAGGGGAAAGAGCGCTCCAGCAGGCGTGCGACGGCCTGGTTGAGGGCACTGACTGATATAACCTGGTTGGGTTCGGGGCTGTTGATCATTTGACCTGTCCACACTTTTTGAAAGCGGTCATGCTTATGTCATATATCACTTCATACCGCAAGTATTTTTTGTAAACGCATGATTATTAAGGGTAAACGCCAATGCTACATAAGCGGGCAATTGTCGAATTTCCTTATAGATCAAGGACTTTGCGATAGCTGGCGGCTGTTACGCACAAAGATATCCACAGAATGTGTGAGGAACTTTCCGAAGGCGAAACTTGCGTGATGAAAATGTTTGCAGGGTAACTTTCATTTTAGAAATCAAGGACTTGGCACTCCAGTCTGTCCCTTGCTAACAATTTTATCCACAGAAGCTGTGGGGAAAAGTGCTGCTCAAAAATTGAGCGCGAAGCGTTTGTCGTTGCAGATCAAAGACTTGCACCACCTCCTGTGGCCTTGCACACAATATTGTCCACAGAATTTGTGTAGAAGGCCTAAAAATGTCCACTTTGGGGTCAGGAACGACGCTGGACAATCGCGTGCGAAATTTTTACGCATGGCAAGAAAGTCTTTATGGATCAAGTACTTCACCCCGCAAGCATAGCCTTGCTAACAATCTTATCAACAGATTATGTGAAGAAGTGCACAGATGGGGAAAAGCAGAAAAAGTGCCAGTGCGCATTTTTTGTGCTTGAGAATAATTCGCTTTGTGATCAAAGGCTTACCATATAAAAGCCTCCATTCCCCACAATTTTGTCCACAGAATATGTGTAGAACTGGTCCGTCCAGAACTGATGAAAATTTTTGCATTAGAAAAAATCATAATCAAATCATGGAGTTAACGCGAAATAGTTGGATTGCCAACAATCTTGTCCACAGAAAATGTGAAGAATGCACACACTTGCCTGTTAGCTCTCGACACGCTACATTGCGCGTTTAGGTTTTCTTTCTTAGGAGTATGTCTTGCTCGCAATTTTCCAGGCCGCCGGCTGGCCAATCTGGCCTCTGCTGATCGCTTCCATCGTTGCCCTTGCGCTGATCGTTGAACGCCTGATGTACCTGCGCCGTTCGCGCATCATTCCGAAGACACTGCTGGACGAGGTGGTACGCGTCTATCGCAGCGGAAATATCAACAACGACATCATCAACAAGCTGGAACAGTCGTCCCAACTGGGCGTTGTTCTTTCGGCAGCGTTGCGCAATGTTAACGCTCCACGCGACGTGATGAAGGAGTCGATCGAGGAAGCGGGCGGCGCCGTGGCGCACCAGCTGGAACGTTTCCTGACCACCCTCGGCACCATCGCTACCCTGGCCCCGCTGATGGGCCTGTTCGGTACCGTGGTCGGCATGATCGAGATTTTCGGTTCGCAGAATTCGGCTGGCACCAATCCGGCACAGCTGGCGCACGGTATATCGGTGGCGCTGTACAACACCGGTTTCGGCCTGGCGATCGCCATGCCGACCCTGGTGTTCTACCGTCACTTCCGCGCCCTGGTTGACTCCTTCGTCATCGACATGGAGCAGCAGGCGGTCAAGTTCGTGGACGTGGTCCACAACAGCCGCAAGTAAGCGAGGGATCAGTTTATGGCGATGAATTTCCGCCGCGGCCAGAAGCGCGAAGATCCGGAGATCAACCTGATCCCGTTTATCGACGTGCTGCTGGTGATCCTGATCTTCCTGATGATCACCACCACCTACAGCAAGTTCACCGAGCTGAAAATCACCTTGCCGACCGCCGATGCGGAAAAGACGGTGGAGCAGCCGAATGACCTGAACGTGACGGTCGATGCCAAGGGCAACTACACCATCAACGGCACGCCGGTGGCGTTCCACGACGTAGCTGGCCTGGCCGAGCAGATGAAGGCAGCTGCCAAGGACGCCAACCCGATCGTCAAGATCAACGCCGACCAGTTCGCGATGCACCAGATGGTGATCAACGTGATGGAAGCGGCGCGCGTGGCAGGCTTTGAGCGTGTGACCTTCGAGGCACAGACTGCCCAGGCCAAGTAATGGCCTCTTCCCTGGAGACGACGTTCTCGCGCGAGTGGTTGCGGCGGGGCGCGCTGGCATGCGCGCTCTGGCCATTGTCCCTGGTGTTCCGGGGACTGGCTGCCGTGCGGCGCGGCTTGTATGCGGCTGGCGTCTCGCAGGCCGAGCGCCTGCCGGTGCCGGTCGTCGTCGTGGGGAATATTTTCATTGGCGGCACGGGAAAGACGCCACTGACCATCTGGCTGGTGGAAGCCCTGCGCACCGCTGGCCTGCGGCCGGGCGTTGTTTCGCGCGGGTTCGGCAGCAAGGATGCCGCCCCGCGTGAAGTTGGCGCCGGGTCGACGCCGGCCGAGGTAGGGGATGAACCGGTCCTGATCGCGGCCCGCACCGGCTGTCCGGTGTTCGTCGG
>DASWTB010000348.1:0-5349 GCA_036402315.1 Pseudoduganella sp.
TGATCAGGCCGAATCCTTTCAACGCTGCCTGCTTCAGCGCGTAGCTGTTGTTGGCGCGCAGCCGGCTCAGGGGGATGTGGCGGGCGTCCTTGTCTCCCTTCAGGCGCCAGCGCGCTTGCGGCACCCAGCCGCTGAATTCCAGGCATTCATGCTGCGCGAGGTCGGACGGCATTTTCGGTACGCCGCGCCGTGCTAGGTACTCCGGCGAGCCGCAAATCACCACGCCATAAGGCCGCAACGGCCGCGCCACCAGCGATGAATCTTCCAGCGTGCCTATGCGCACGGCGACGTCGAAACCTTCTTCCACCATATCGATCATGCGGTCGTTCAGGCTCAGGTCCACGCTGACTTCGGGGTACATCTCGAGGTAGTCGGGGAGCATGGGGCTGAGCCACTCCATGCCGAACGACACCGCTGCAGTCACCTTCAACACGCCGCGCGGCGCCAGGCGCATGGTTTCGGCCAGGCTTTCTGCGGCGCCGATCTGCGCCAGGATGGCGCGGCATTGCTCGGCATACTGGCGGCCGATTTCGGTCAGCGACTGACGGCGCGTAGTGCGTGTCAGCAGGGCGGCGCCAAGGCGCTGTTCCAGTTCGCGCACGTGCTTGCCCACCATGACGGCGGAAATGCCGAAGCGTTCGGCTGCTGCCGTGAAGCTGCCGGTATCGACAGCGGCCACAAAGACTTCCATGCTGCGTAGCTTGTCCATTGCTAACTATGAGTTTGTAATTATCTAAATGATAGCTCATTTATTCCTGTAGTGACGGAGAGCATACTGGCTTCACTTCAAAACCCAACAGGAGAGTCAAAATGAAAAAGGTCATCGTTATCGGCGCATCGGGCACCATCGGCAAAGCCATCGTGGAACAACTGGGCTTGCGCCATGAAGTGATCACCGTGGGCCGCAACAGCGGCCAGTACCAGGTCAAGATCGAGGATCCGGCTTCGGTGCAGGCGCTGTTCGAGAAAGTCGGCAAGGTGGATGGCGTGGTGGTGGCTGCGGGCGACGCGCATTTCGGCGCGCTGCAGGAAATGACCGCCGAGCAGTTCTACATCGGCCTCAACTCCAAACTGATGGGCCAGGTGAACGTGGCGCTCGCTGCGCAGAAGTACCTGAACGATGGCGGTTCGATCACGCTCACCAGCGGCAGCCTGTCCCATAACCCTATTCGCTACGGCGTCAATGCCAGTACCGTCAATGCCGCCGTGGACGGGTTTGTGCTTGGCGCCGCCGTTGAGATGCCGCGCGGCCTGCGCATCAACTCCGTCAGCCCGACCCTGGTCGATGAGTCGGTCGACGTGTATGGTCCGTATTTCTACGGCATGGAAACCGTGCCGGTGAAGCGCGCGGCCCTGGCCTACAGCCGCAGCGTAGAGGGCGCGGAAAACGGCAAGACCTACCGCGTGTGGTAATGCGTACGGTCCTGGTAATAGGCGGCACCGGCGCCATCGGCAGCGCCGTGGTGCGGGAGCTGGGCAAGCGGCATCGCGTGATCACCGCTGGCCGCAGCAGCGGCGATCATCGCTTGGCAATCGAGGATATCGCTTCGGTGCGATCGCTGTTCGCGCAAGCGGGCCCGGTGGACCATGTGGTGGTGGCTGCCGGTGCGCTCCACGTCGGCCCGCTGGAGCAGATGACGCACGCTGAATTTCGCGTCGGCCTCGATTCGAAGCTGATGGGGCAGGTGAACGTTGCCCTGGTCGCACAGCACGCGCTGAACGACGGCGGTTCCATCACGCTCACCAGCGGCGTCGATGCGCACAACCCGCTGCGCGGCTGCGCCAACACGGTCACCGTCAATAACGGCATCGAGGGCTTCGCCCGCGGCGCGGCGGTGGAGCTGCGGCGCGGCGTGCGCATCAATGTGGTCAATCCTTCGCTGCTGGAGGAGTCGGCGGAAAAGTTCGAGTCGCTGTTTTATGGCTTCGAGCCCGTTCCCGCCAGCCGCGTGGCGCGTGCCTACAGCCGTTGCGTGGAAGGCGCAGAAACCGGAAAAACTTACCGCGCCTGGTAGACGCAGGCATACAATGTGGCCTTCCTTTTAACTGTAGAGAAAAGGCCACATGAAAAACCTCCTGTCCCCGCTGGTGCTGGCGATTGCCAGTGCCACCGCTGCCATCGCTACCGCCGCTCCGGCCGATGTCGCAGAGCTGCAGAAGATGACCAAGCGTTACGCGCCAGTGCAATTGAAGGCCGACACCTCGCATCTTTCTGCCGGCGACCGCCAGGCGATCAAAAAGCTGATCGAAGCGGCCAAGATCATCGACACCCTGCAATTGCGCCAGCGCTGGTCGGGCAACGAGGCCTTGTACGCTGCGCTGCAAAAGGACAAGTCCCCGCTGGGTAAGGCGCGTGCCGAATACTTTTGGCTGAACAAAGGCCCGTGGTCCATCCTCGACGACCACAAGTCCTTCCTGCCAGCGGAAGTAGCGGGCATCAAGGTGCCGGACCATAAGCCTGCCGCTGCCAACTTCTACCCGGAAGGCGCCAGCAAGGAGGAAGTGGAAGCCTGGATCAACGGCCTGCCTGCTGCGGAAAAGCAGGAAGCCCAGTGGTTCTTCACCACCATTCGCAAGGGCGATGATGGCAAGTTCAAGATCGTCAAATACTCGGACGAATACAAGCCGGAGCTGGAGAAACTGTCCAAGCTGCTGAAAGAAGCTGCTGCCGCTACCAGCAACGCTTCGCTGAAGAAATTCCTCGACCTGCGCGCGGACGCCTTCCTGTCCAACGATTACCTGCCATCCGACTTCGCCTGGATGGACCTGGATTCGCCGGTCGACGTCACCATCGGCCCATACGAAACTTATAACGACGAACTGTTTGGCTACAAGGCTGCTTTCGAAGCCTACGTAAACATCCGCGACGAAAAGGAAACGCGCAAGCTGGACTTCTTCGCCAAGCATATGCAGGAGCTGGAAGACAACCTGCCGGTCGATCCGAAGTACCGCAATCCGAAAGTCGGCGCGGTAGCGCCGATGGTGGTAGTGAACCAGGTCTACGGCGCGGGCGATGGCAATATGGGCGTGCAGACCGCCGCCTACAACCTGCCGAACGACGAGCGCATCATCAGCCAGCGCGGCTCCAAGCGCGTGATGCTGAAGAACGTGCAGGAGGAAAAGTTCAAGGCTACGCTGACCCCGATCGCCAAGCTGGTGCTGCGTCCTGCGGACCAGAAGGACCTGGACTTCAACTCCTTCTTCACCCACATCCTGGCGCATGAAATCACGCACGGCCTGGGCCCGCATATCACCAAGGTTGGCGCCACCGAATCGACCCCGCGCCAGGACCTGAAGGAAGCCTATTCCACCATTGAGGAAGCGAAAGCCGACATCACTGGCCTGTTCGCGCTGATGTACATGATGGAGAAGGGCCAGTTGAAGGACACCCTGGGCCAGGGCGAAGCGGCGGAGCGCAAGCTGCACACCACCTTCCTGGCGTCGGCCTTCCGCACGCTGCACTTTGGCCTGACCGACTCGCACGCACGCGGCATGGCGATCCAGGTCAACTACCTGCTGGATAAAGGCGGCTTCGTGTCGCATGGCGATGGCACGTTCTCGGTCGACTTCAAGAAGATCAAACAGGCGGTAACCGATCTGGACCGCGAGTTCCTCACCATTGAGGCCACCGGCGATTACGCGCGCGCCAAGGACATGATGGCGAAGTACGTCGTCATCCGTCCCGACGTGCAGAAGGCCTTGGACAAGATGAAGAAAGTGCCGAACGACATCCGTCCATCTTTCCCGACTGCCAACTCCTTGCTGGCAAAATAAACTTGTCGACTAGCTCAGCCATTATTTTGTAACAGCGCAGAAACTCCGGTAACAGCTTGCCGTAAGGCATGTATAGTTGAATCCAGTTACCGGAGTTCTGTTATGAAACTGAGCCTGCCAATCCTGCTGTCCTTTTTCGCTGCCTCTGCTGGCGCTGCTCAGCTTACCGAAACCGAAACCCGCTGGCTGCAAGCCGGCGCTCCCGTGCTGGCGTATGCCAAGCAGGAACTCAAACTTCCGATTGATATCGTGGTTCAGCCACAAGCCGGCCCGAACGACGTACCGCTGGCGATGGGCTTTGCCGACGGCCGCTGCAAGCTGGTGTTCTCAATGCGCGGCAATCCGCAAGCGGAAGAAGTCCTGTCCGGTGTCCCTGCCGAACAACAGAAAGTCCTGATCGAAGCCATGACCGCGCACGAAGTCGGCCATTGCTGGCGCCAGGCACACGGCAGCTGGCACGCACTGCCAGCTGGCTTTGTCGAAGGCCCGCATGAGCAGCTCGACAATCCTGAACTGCAAGCCCTGTCGAAAGCCATGCGCGATACGCGCCGCGAAGAAGCTTTCTCCGACCTGGTGGCCCTGGCCTGGACGCAACGTAGCAACGCCGCGCAATATGGCCAGGTGCATGCCTGGCTGATGCAGGTGCGCCAACCTGTTGAGCATGGTTCCCATAACACGCGTGCATGGCTGCAGCTTGCCGCCAACGGCGCTGTGTTCTCTGGCGAACATAATCCCTTCGAACAGGCGCGCGTCCTATGGGCCAAAGGCTTACTTAAAGACGAGCAATAACGCGACTGTGTTCGGTCGCGCACAGAAATTAGTCCCCGGGAGGCGTGTAATCGCCATGCAAACCATCCTAAAGGGGACTAACCATGAAGAAAATTCTGTGTATGTCACTGGCTGCTCTGTTCAGTACTTCGTTCGCTGTTGCGCAGGCTGCCGATAACGACGCCTACAAAGCTGCGAAGGACAAGGCTGAATCCGATTACAAGGTTGCTAAAGACAATTGCAAGAGCCTGAAAGGCAATGCCGAAGACATCTGCAAGGACGAAGCCAAAGTAGCCGAAGCCCGCGCTATCCTGGATGCGACCAAACAGCACCAGAACACGCCCAAGGACGTTGATAAAGCCCAGCGCAAACTGGCCGATGCCGAATATGACCTGGCCAAGGAACGTTGCGATGACATGAGCGGTTCGGCGAAATCGGCCTGCAAGTCGGACGCCAAATCTGCGCATAAAACCGCACTGGCCAGCATCGGCACGCCAAGCACCACGGCTGTACTAGCCCAGGATACCCGTGAGGCAGGCACCAATCTGGCCAATACCACCCGCGAGGCAACTGCCGACACGCGCTCCGCAATGTCCGACACCATGATCACCACCAAGGTGAAGGCTGAATACGCGGCCGACCCATTGGTCAAAGCCATGGATGTTCACGTGGAAACCCAGAAAGGCGTCGTCATGCTGAGCGGCTTCGTGCCATCGAAAGCAGAAGCCGACAAAGCGATCGAGCTGGCCCGCAAGATCGAGGGCGTGCAGGAAGTGAAATCTTCCCTGCAAATTAAGAAATAAGCTG
>DASWTB010000349.1:0-6192 GCA_036402315.1 Pseudoduganella sp.
CATCTGGTGCCTCTTGTCCAATGCAGGCGCTCATTTTACCGGGGTTTCGCGGGATTCCTTGTTCAGCTTGTGCGAAGGCAGCCAAAGGTACCAAAGTGCGGCCAACGGCCACGCCAGGGACAGGAACTGGGCCGCGCCGTAGAAGTTAAGGAATTTCCCCTGCACCCAGGTCTGCAGCGTTTCGCTGAAGTAGGGGTTGGTCGGGGTCGTGTTGACGATCAACAGGCTAAGCAGCAGCGTGGCCACTGCCAGCCGGCGTTGTGCTACGTGCGGCGCGAAAATCAGGCCGCCCAGCATGATCACGCCGATCAGGAAACCGCCCTGCGCGCCCGGCGTGATCCACACGAAGGCGGCGTCGGGGCCGAGCTGCAGCGCGGTCGACAGGGTTTTCACCAGCACCGCGGCTGCCACCAGCAGGGCCACCAGCGGCGCGCGCGGGGCCGGCTTGCGCAGGATGCACAGCAGGGTCAGTGCCGCGCCCACCATGCCGCAGGCCGTCACGATGGTTTCGGACAGCCAGTACTGCTCCACCGTCAGCGTTACGTCGGGGCGCACCATGGCCGCCAGGTCGATATCCATGTCCAGCAATTCGCTGAGCCATTCGGACAGGATCGGCAGCAATTGCCCCAGCCCGAACAGGAAGCCTTGCGGGTAGATCTGGGTCAGCGGCCATAGCGCTACCAGCACCAGCCCCTGGCTGGCGTGCTGGGCGAACCAGCGCTGGCGCAGCTTGTAGGCATTGCTGGTGTCCATCAGCTTGTGCGCGGTCAGCGCCCCGATGAACGCGCCGATGACCGAGCCGGCGCTGTTGGTGTAGAAGTCCAGGTTGGACGAAACGCGGGTCGGCAAGTAGGTCTGCACGGCTTCCATGATGCCGGAGACCAGCATGCCGGCGATACTGGCCAGCAGGAAGGCCCAGAAGCCGGTGACCTTGGGCCGCATGGCGTACACCAGCAGCATGCCGAAGGGAATGTAGCCGATCACGTTGATGCCGGCGTCGAAGCCGGTCCAGTAACGCGGCAGCGAAGTCCATTCGAGGAAGATCAGCGGCGACAGCCCCTGGTTCTGCCAGCCGGAGAAGGGGAACCAGCTGGCATACACGATCAGCACCATGTATGAGAGCAGGGTCGCGCGCGCCACCGGTGAGCCGCTGCGCATCGGCGGCGTAGGGGCCGCTGCGGGTGTCGGCGGCGGGGCTGGGGCGGGCGCTTCGTCGCTCATGATTTACTTCGGCAGGGTTGCCAGCCAGGCCAGGATGTCGGCGGCAATGCCGTCGGTGCTTTCGGCCAGCGCGCTGGCGCCGCCGGCTGCGTCGGCGCTCGGGGCGCGCGCTGTGCGGCTGAAGGTGCGCTGGTCGACCAGCTTGTGGTTGCGGAACACCGAGGCGCGCAGAGTGATGCTGGCGCTGCTCTGGGTGGCGGTGTCGAAGTTCTGCGAGAACTCGTCGGCCTCAAGGCGCAGCAGCGGCAGGCCGCCTGCCGCGTCGGAGGTCGACACGACTTTAACGCCGGATTGGGCGATGCGGGCTTTCAGGCGCTGCGACAGCAGCTGCAGCGGCGTCACCGACCAGTTGTTATAAGCGTAAGGGCGCGACTGGCGCGCATCGGCGTACATCAGGCGGTAGAACATGCGCTGCGTGTCAAGCGAGGCCGGACCGCTCACATCAGACACGACCAGGGCCGTGATCCCTGTTGCCGGGACGCCGGTACCGTTGGTGCCGTCAGTGCCTTTAGTGCCCACGGCTGCCGGCGCCAGGCTGGCCGCTGGCAGTGGCGCGCCCATCGGGCCAAAATCGTAGGAGGTCGGCTGCGGCCCCTTGCTCGCACAGCCGGCCAGCGCGGCGGCGGCAACAACGGCGGTCAGGAGAATATTCTTCTTCATTGCTGTTCCTTATTTGCCAGAAGGGTCAAAGCCCGGTTCGCCCGGCCCCGGCGGCGTGCCGGGTGCGCCGAACAGGATGCTGGTCGGGCGGTCGCTAATATTATTCATGGTGCGGCGGATGGCGCGCATGGAAGACTTGGTTTCATCCGCCAGCCCGGTCACGCCAGGCAGGGTCTCCAGCTCCACGCCGCTGGCCACTGCCTCGACGGAACTGGTTGCGCGATCGACGGAGGCAGTAATGCGCTGCACGGCGCCGTCCGGCCCCTGCAGGGTGCGCGCCACCTTGCTCGCCTCATTGGCCAGCGCATCGACCGACTGCAGGGCGCGGTCGCCGTGCTCCACCAGCGCGGGAATCCGCTGCACCGCAGGATCCAGTTTGGCTGCCAGGTCCTTGTACGATTGGGCGGTATCGCTCACGTCACGGAAGGCGCCCAGCATCGTCTTCTGGTTTTCAGGACTGAGCAGGGTATCCATCTTCTTGGTGACTTCTTCCGCTTTTTCCAGGATCGCCGTGCCGCGCTTTTCCAGCTGGTCGAACAGGCCTGGCTGCAGCGGGATGCGGCTTGGGTTCTGCTTGGAGGTCTCCAACGCCGGCGAACCGACCGATTCGTCGTCCAGCTGGATATAGGCGATGCCGGTCACGCCCTGGTAGCCCAGCGTCGCGTAGGTGGTCTTGGTAATCGGGGTCGCCGGGTCAATGCTCAGGTGGATCAGGATCTGGCCCGCCAGCTTGGGGTCGAAATCGATGTCGTCCACCTTGCCCACTTCCAGCCCGCGATAGCGCACCGCGGCTTGCGGGTTCAGGCCCGGGACCGACTGCGTGGTCGCAATCAGGAACGGGTCGTACTTCACCCGGTCGCGGTTGAACCAGATGCCGAACAGGATCGCCGCGATCAGCAGCGAGATCGTGAAGATGCCGGTCATCAAAGCGTGTGATCTGTTTTCCATGCCTTGCTCCTTATTCCAGGGCCTCCAGCGCGCGCTTGCCGCGGTCGCCCAGGAAGAATTCCTTGATAAACGGGTGATCGGTCTTGATCACCTCGCGGGTTGGCCCGATCGCCAACACATGTTTTTCCGCCAGCACCGCAATGCGCGTGGACAGCGCGAACAGCGTGTCCAGGTCGTGGGTGACCATCACCACCGTCAATCCCAGCTCGCGGTGCAGGGATCTGATCAGCGACACGAAGCTCTCCGACAGGTCCGGGTCCAGGCCGGCGGTAGGCTCGTCCAGGAACAGCAGCTTCGGTTCCAGCGCCAAAGCCCGCGCCAGCGCCACGCGCTTGATCATGCCGCCCGACAGGTCGCTCGGCATCTTGTTCGCGTGCTCCGGGCCCAGTCCCACCATATTCATTTTCAGCAGCACCGCGTCGCGGATCAGGTGCTGCGGCAGGGTGCCCAGTTCCTGCATGGGCTGGGCCACGTTCTCGAATACCGTCAGCGCGGAATACAGCGCGCCCTGCTGGAACAGCATGCCCCAGTGGTTGCGCAATTCCTGCAGGTGGCCTTGCGAAGCGACAGTGATGTCCTCGCCGAAGACGCGCACGCAACCCTTGGTCGGGCGTTCCAGTCCCAGCATCTGCCGCAGCAGCACCGTTTTGCCGGTGCCCGAACCACCCACGATCGACAGGATCTCGCCATTGTTGATGGTCAGGTTCAGGTCATTGTGGATGACCGTGCGGCCAAACTTGGTCTGCAGGTTGGTGATTTCCACCGCCGGCACGCTGCCATCCAGCGTCAGCTTGCTCTCGTTCTCGGGGCAGCCGCAGCTCTCTTCTTCCGGTGGTTGTTCCGGCAGGTCGTTCATCAGTAACCCACTCCGTTGAAGACGATCGCAAATACCGCGTTCGCCAGGATCACCACCGTAATCGCCGTCACCACCGAAGTGGTGGTGCCGCGGCCCAGGCTTTCCGTATTCGGCTCGATGCGCAGGCCAAAGTGACAGGACACCATTGCGATCAGCATGCCGAACACCGCACCCTTGAACAAACCGATGTAATAGTTCGCCAGCGGTACCACCTGCGGCAGCTTCATGATGAAGTAGCGGATCGACAGGTTCAGTTCCACTTTCGCTGCAATCATGCCGCCGATCAGCGCCGCGGCGTCGGTCCAGATCACCAGCAACGGCATGGAGATCGCCAGCGCGACCACCTTCGGCATGATCAGGCGGTAGCCGTGCGAGATGCCCATCACCAGCATCGCATCCAGTTCTTCCGTCACCCGCATCACGCCCAGCTGCGCCGTGATGGCCGATCCCGAACGGCCCGCCACCAGGATTGCCGCCATCAGTGGGCCCAGCTCGCGGATCACCGACATGCCAAGCAGGTTGACCAGGTAAATATCGCCGCCAAAGTTACGCAGCTGCTGCGCCGACAGGTAAGACAGCACCACGCCAATCAGGAAGCCCACCAGCGCGGTAATGCCCAGCGCCTGGAAACCGGCATGGAAAATATTTGCCGAGATCTCGCGCCACGGCCCGCGCATCGGGTGGGTGATGAAGCGCCCCACGTCCTGCACCACGGAGCCAATCAACTGCACGAAGCCCCGCATATGTTCGAGGAAGTGCAGGATGCCAAAGCCCAGCGACGTCACCCAGCCGAAATGCTCCTTGCGCGGGCGCGGCATTTCCAGTTTGCCGGCGGTCTCGATGCGCTTGAAAATTTCTTCCTGGCCGTTGGCCAGTTTCAGTTTGGCCGGGCGCTTGTAGCCCCATGCGCTCCACAGCAGCTGTGCGCCGACGTGATCCAGCATTTCGACGCCGCTCAAATCCCACTCGACCGCGTGGATGTCTTTTACATGGTCAAGGCAGCCGGAAATGGCTTTCATTACCCGCTTGCTGGCGAGTGCACTGACTTGCCAGGTTCCCCCGGCTGAAACCGTGCGCCCGTCTGGGCTGATAGATAACGTTGGCTCTTGAGCAATATGCATGCCACCAGTGTAAAAGAGTTTCGCCTGTCGCGCCACTCAGCGCGGGTCACGCTGCCAGATGGCGCGCCTGCCTTGCCGGCGCAGCGCTGACTGGCGCCGCTGCCTTCTGTTTCACTCCATGGCCGTCCCGTGCCAGCAGTTCCGTAACCGCTGCGGTCTCCATGCCCGCAACGCCCAGCCAGCGCCCCACCATGACGGCCAGGCGGTCCAGGGCAATCCTGTGCGTGGCGTCGGTGTTGTCATAAAGCCAATCCGAAAACGCCATAAACGATTTAAACGGAGTCTCGCCCAGCAGTACAGGCACGGTGTGCGTGAAGCGCCCTGAATTCGCTACCAGATCCCAGTAGCGTGCAAAGCGCACCAGGCGCTGCATGGTCGAAAAATCAATATCCCGGTTGGCCAGGATCGTGTACGGCGGGTACGGGTCGTACACCATGCCGAATTCCTGCGTGTGGCGGATGATCGGCGTGCCGCGCAGGCGTTTCAGGATGCCGAACTGGATCTCGTGCGGGCCCAGTGCCCACAGCTTGTCGAAACCTTTGGCAAAGCTTTCGACCGTTTCGCCGGGCAGGCCGGCAATCAGGTCGACGTGCATGTGCACGTCCGAGTGCTCGCACAGCCAGCGGATGTTGTCCGCGGCCTTGGCGTTGTCCTGCTTGCGCGAGATGTTCGCCTGCACTACCGGGTTAAAGCTCTGGATGCCGATTTCGAACTGCAGCGTCCCCGGCGGGAATTTGGCGATGCCCTCCTTGAGCGCGTCGGGCAGGTGGTCCGGCACCAGCTCGAAGTGGGCGTACACCGGGTCGTCCGGCGCCGCAGCCAGCTTATCCAGGAAGAACTGCATGATCTTCAGGCTGGTCTTGATATTCAGGTTGAAGGTGCGGTCGACAAACTTGAATGTGCGCGCGCCGCGGGCGTGCAGCGCCTCCATCTCCGCCAGGAAGGCATCAATATTGAATGGCCAGGCCGTCTTGTCCAGCGACGACAGGCAGAATTCGCATTTGAACGGGCAGCCACGCGAAGCCTCTACATATAAGGTACGGTGCGCGATATCTTCATCAGAATAGATTGAATAGGGCAGCTTGATCTCCGCCATCGGGGGCTGCACGCCCGCATGCACCTTCATCAAGGGCTTTGGACCGTTCAGGATCTCGCCGCACAATTTAGGGAAGGTCACATCGCCCCAGCCGGTTACGACATAGTCGGCCAGGCGTGCGATCTCCTGCTCGCCGGTTTCGTAAGAGACTTCCGGTCCGCCAAGAACGATGACCAGATGTGGCGCTACCCGCTTCAGCGTTGCTACCAGGCGGCAGGTCTCTTCGACGTTCCATATATAGACACCGAAACCGACGATCTTTGGCTGCGCCGCAAGGATGCGCTCCACCA